>NZ_JACJQX010000034.1:0-81991 GCF_014696895.1 Chroococcidiopsis sp. [FACHB-1243]
GTTCATTGGATGGAGAAGATCGTGAAATGTTGACCGATTCTCTTTTCACAGAGAAGTATCAAAAATTATATGAAGATTTGTCTCAGGATTCAACATTTCTGGTATGTAAGCTGTTACACTTTTAACTAACATTCTCAGTGCGATCGCATTGCTTGCTACTATCAATTCTAGAGATTTTAACTTTTGATTTTTGATTTACTGTGTTTCCTGAAAATCTAATACTAAATCGTAGATTTGCGATAGGAAACTGAAATAATTTTTTACATCCAAAGGTGTGACGCTTTCCCGCGCCGCACTACCCAAGGAAAGTCTCAAATTTTCGTTCTGAATGAGCGATTCAATGGCAGTGGAAAGTTGTTGAATATCTCCAGGTTGGACTAATAAACCATTTTTTCCTGAGACAATCAAATCGGGAATTCCCCCTACTGGCGTTGTGATAACAGGTAATCCCCACCCCATTGCTTCTAGCAAAGCTAAGGGTAATCCTTCATTGTAAGTAGGTAAGATAAAGACATGCGCTTTAGTTAATAAAGCATCTCGTTGCTGTGAATTGAGCCAATCATATATGGTAATGCGATCGCCAATATTACTAATCTTTAAACTATAACTCGCAACTAAATCGCGGGCTTTGTCAACCTCTCCATCTCCTGCCAAGATCAAATTTGCTTGGTTTCTTATCGGCTCGGGTAACATGGCAAAAGCGCGAATCAAATCGAAAGTACCTTTACGCTGTCCGATCCGTCCTAAAAAAACAAGATTAATCTGGTTCGATCGCTCTCGTTGTGGAACGTGAGTTGGTAATTCAATCGGATTAGCTAATACTAAGACTTGTTCTGGTTTTAAACCAAATTTATTTACGTAGAAATTACGCCAGCTCTCGGAAACAGTAATGAAGCGATCGCACTGACTAAATGCCCATAGCAATCCTTGTCTAACATTCAACGATAACCCCTGATAAAATTCATGAAACTCAGGACTATTAGAATGTAAAATTACGGGTTTGCGAAACAAGAATTTAGCAATTAAAGTCACGATTGATTTGCGATAAGCACTGCCTCTTTCGGCTACATGCGCGTGAACGATATCTACTTTTTTCGTCAATAGTGCCAAGATAACCCGAACCAGGGCGATCGCGAACCCAAAAGCTTTTTGTATTGCCGAACCATCAACTGCCGTGCCAATATGTTGAATTTGCACGTTAGCAGGAGCGTGTTTCAACATATGCTTTTCTAAAGTTACAATTCCTCCCTGCTTAGATAAGCTGTCTCCCACCATGAGAATATTAATTTGTTTTTCAGCAATATTTTCCATATGCCAAGTAATTTTTGACTTTTAACTTTTGACTTTTAACTTTTGACTTTTCTACTCGGTAATTTGTAAAATCTGTCGATACTCTGCTAAAACTTTTGCTGTGGAAAATCGCTCGGCTCGACGCTGTAATTCAGTAGGCGCTGGCGGACAGTCTAGCGTCTGGGCGATCGCCTCAGCCATTCCTGTAACATCTCCTACAGCGACTAATTTTCCATACTTGCCATTTTCTAAAATTTCTGCCGGACCACTTTTGCAATTAGTCGAAACTACCGGAGTTCCAACTGCGATCGCTTCTACTAGCACGTTACCAAAACCCTCCCAAATCGATGAGAGGACAAAAACACTTGCTCTTGCCATATAAGCGTATGGATTACTCACGAATCCCGGCATGGCAACGCTGTCTATTAAACCGAGTTCTCTTATTAAAGCCTCTAATTCAGGTCGTTTTGTCCCTTCGCCCAAAATCATCAACCGCACGGGACGCTGCTGCTGTAACTTAGCCACAGCACGGATCAAACTCGGAAAATCCTTCTGATTCTCTAGCCTTCCCGCACCCATAATAACTGGGGGTTGGTCTAGTGCAAACCAAGGATGAGATATCTTTTCTCTTGCCCGAACGTGCAGTTCTGGAGTTACAACAGGGTTATAAATTGCCTTAATTTTGTCTTTTGGCAAACCAATATCTATGAGATCCTCAGCCACTCCCTGAGACACGGCGACAATTTTATCCGCCCAAGGATAGAACCAACGCACGAGATGAGGTGTCAATTGTCTTTTGAGTAGAGTAGAAGTTTGAGCATCGCGCGAGAGATGATTGTGGACGATCGCAACCATCTGAGTTGACACTTTCATCAGTTGCTTTGCCCAGAGTGCGACGATATTCGCATCCTCTTGTCCGCATAACATTGCGACAGGTTGTTCTCGCCGCAGATAATTTATCAAATCGGGAAAGCTGAGCAGTAACTTCTGCCGATTTCCTAAAGTGACTAATTCCACCTTTGAAGATACTTGCGACAGATATGGTCCCTCTGCCTTAACTAAAACTAAACTAACTTTTACACCTTGAGCGGCAAAACCATCAGCGAGGTTGAGCATAACTCTTTCGGCTCCGCCTCCATCGAGACTCGGGATAAAAACTGCTAGGCTAGAGGTCATTCATTTTTGCTCCAAGTAGTTAATAGCTAAAAATTCGGCGGAAGTTTTGAGCTTAGCTTAGCTAAACATCTATCGAGCTTTGTGAGAGAGAAAAGTATGTTGCTGTATACAACACCCAGAAAATATCATTTGACTTCAAAATTGTGCTTTCAGAAAAATTAGTTAAAAATATGAATGTCAACAAGATCAGATGCCATAACCCATAAGATGTTTTAGACCAGCGCATCCACGTTATTGCTTGCGTATAAGCTTTAATAAAACCAATTAAGTAAACTGAAACTCCAATGAATCCTAGATCGAGCCATAGATCTAACAAGCCGTTATGAGAGAAGGCTACTTTCCATCCACTGGCTAGCCGAACATAAGCAGATGCTCCTTCATTACCTCGCCAAAAAGCGCTATATCCATAACCTAACCAAGGACGTTCGCCAATTTTTTCGATCACAGCTGACCAAACCTTAGTTCGACCAGTCAAAGTTAAATCTTTTCCCAAACTATTTAATACAATATCCAAATTGCTCGTAATTAGAACAGCTAAGCTACCGCAGAATAGTGCTACGGCAATGTATAGTAACAACATCCAAGAAAAGTTCCATCGCAAAGCCCGATATAAAGGAAATAGTGCTATAACAATTGCGAGGATAATCCAAGAACTAGTAGAAAATGACAGTAACACTTGACTGACGGCAAGGCTAAAAGTAATCCAGGCTAAATATCGAGATTTTGAATTACTAAAAGCCACGATCGCTAAGACAATCGTGCTTAAAGTCATAATCCGACCGAAAACATTTTTGTGGATATATACCCCTTGCAAAACCGATCCTAAAGCTGTGCTATTTGGGTCAGGAACAATTGCGTAAGCTGGTAACGCTATGGTAAATAATATACTGGATAGAACTGCTATTCCAAAAGTCCAAGCTAAGAGATGCAATTGCTCTTTGTGGCTATATCGTGTAGCGAAATAGATCCCGAATGAAGTCGCACCTGAAACGGCTAAACTTCGTCGCAGCGTGATTGCAGGTGCATCTGACCATAAAATTGAAACGATCGCGATCGCGACTAGCAATAATAAAAACTTACCTTTCCCTAGCGCTTGAATAATTTTTTTCCATCGAAGCAATATGAGCGCAAAGGTCATGATATAAATCGAGTAGAAAGGAATTTGTAGTGCTATAACTCCCTCGGATGTCAGTACGATTAGTGATTCTCCACTAATAATTTCATACAGGCGTGGAAACCAAGCTCCCGTAAGAGTCAGTAACGATATAACTGTAAATACCTTTTCCGCACCAAGTAAAAGTTTCATTATGAAAAATTTAACTTTTTAAGTTAACTTTTTAAAAGTAGATAGCGATCGCGTTGTTAGGTAAATGAATTTCAGATACTCCTCTATATGCGATTTAAACTGATTTTTTTTGATTTGCGAGATAGAGCAACCCACAGCGGAGCCGCTCGCTGTGTTAAGTTTCTGATGATATGTAAAACCGATAGGACAATGATTTGAGGCTTGATAATAATTTTGGCGATCGCAGCGAACAGTTTTTCGCTTTTAAACACTGCTTTTAATTGGTTGTAAGCTAAACTAATACTTAAATGAGTTCCAACGATTTCATATCTTCTTGTTAAAGAACGTGTTAGAGCAAAGTTTTTTTGAACTGCATCGATTTGAAGGAAGCGATCGACATCCGCGTACATTTGCTGCTGACATGTTAGATAATCGGTAATCAGAGAGCCAGGACGAGAGCAATAAAAATAATATGGCTGAGAGTCGATAATAAACTTTGCCCCACAAATGAGAGCTTTCAAGTAAAATTGAAAGTCTTCTCCATAGCGTAGATTGTCATCGAAACTTAAATTATGATGAATGAGAAAACTACGTTTAAATATAGGTTTGACTACACCTAAATCCATTTCAATAAAGTCTATTGCATCGATTTGCGTAACTCCTTGAAACTTAGGTCGTCGCCAACCAAATCCTAGCGGAGCAGAAAATCTCGTTCCCCACGGCTGCTTGGCTCGATTGGCAATTAGATATAAGTCATCGGCTACTACATCTGCATCTTCTGCTAGAGCGACTTGTAGCAACTTTTCAATTCTTTCAGGGGCAAACCAATCATCAGAATCTAGCAAAGCTATCCATTCTCCCCTAGCTGCGGCAATACCGCGATTGCGGCTGTAGCTAGGTCCCTGGTTGCAGTCATTTACCAATAATTGAAGGCGATCGTATTTATACTGTTGTACCACTTGTACAGTAGCATCAACGGAAGCATCGTCTACAACAATAATTTCTACTTGAGATTCTGTCTGTTGTAATACAGATTTTATTGCCCTGGCAATATAGTCCTCACTATTATATGTGGGTACAATTATTGATACTTTGGGACGCATAAATTTGCCTTATGACGACTGACTTATGACTGATTTTTGTCAAGTGATGTTAACGCTCCGATTGAGCTTGCCGCAGGCTGTCGATGTAGTATTTCAACTGTCGATAGGTAGCAGGCATACAAAACAGCGCGACCAAACCTAAAGCAGACCACCAACCCAATTGGTAAATAAATAAAGCTCCTACCAAAGCTAGCCACCAAATTGTGGGTAAGCGATAGGCAGGACTTTTAATATGTTGCACGACAAAAACATGGAGAACGGCATAGCTAGCTAAAGCCGCTACCTCGCCCCAGCCGTAGCCGACGAAGCCATTAAAATGAGAGGTTGCAACCAACGCCGTGCCAGCAAACAAGATAATGTGTGCTAAGTGGAAAGCTGTCACTTCCCAGTTGCGCTGCAAGACGTAAAGCACGGAACAATGGAGATTGAACACGGCGTTGCTGAGGTAACTGAGGGCAATAAAAGGATAGATTTGAATGACTGGCAACCAGTGCTGACCGAACAACAACGGTATCAGCCAAGGATTGAGCCAACTCACGAATACTAACAGGGGACCCAGCGCTAAGATCTGAAGGCTCATACCTTCGCTCACTGCTTTACCGAGTCGCACGCGATCGCCTTGGAGACGAGCCAAAGCGGCGATCGACAATCGCCAAGTTGCAGTTTTGACAAAACTCAGGACTTCCACAATCCGAATCGCTAAGGCGACAAATCCCACTGCTTCCGCACCTGCATACCTACCAACCACTAAGGGGTTGACCAGGTTACGCAGTTGCCAAACCCAAGAGGAAGCAGAGTAGCCAACACTGTAGCTCAGCATCTGCTTGATGATGTCTGGTTGCCAATGCAAACGAGGGCGATAATCTGCCCGCCAGTAAAGCAGTCCTAAAGTAATAACTTGTTGCATCCACCATCCAATCGCAGGCGACCAGACACCAGCTCCCTGAAACGCCAGAGGAAGGGCGACTAAGTAGTAAACGAACTGACCGTTCAGTTCGATCAAAGCGACGTGTTTGTAATCCAAGTGCCGCTCTAGTCGTGCTAAAGGAACTTGACTCAGCAACACAACTGGTAGTCCCAGAAACATGACGCGAGCCACATCGCTAAATCCTTCTAAGCGTACCCACTCTTGTAGTAAGGGTATTCCTATAAGAGATATGCCAGTGCCTCCCAGCGCCAGTAAGAGCAGCAAGGTAAAGGCTTGATGGTAAAGTTTGATGTCTTCTTCATCTTTCTGCCGCACCAGATAAATCTCAATTCCTAACTGACTGAGACTTTGAACGTAGACAAAAATATTTAGCGTGGCAGAGTAAAGCCCGTATGTTTTCGGACCTAAAATGCGGGTAAGTAGTAAAACACCTCCCAAAGAGAGAATCATGCCTAATGCTTGGCGCAGAACTAAGAACGTTCCGCCTCGCATGACTTGAGTACGTAGGCTCATGCCGTTCTGCTCAGCAAACTATACAAGTTAACCTCTGTTAAACCATACATTTTGTCTTTCCTCGCTAACCGCTTGGTATGGACAAAATTCAATTCAAGGGCGAGCGCAAGCTCGATGTCGATCGAGATCGATGCTGATAAATTTGTAGTGTCGTGCGTGCAAAGCTATCCCAGCTCCACTGCTCCACTACTTGGCGGTTGCGATCGCCTATTTGTTGCAACTGAGACTTATGTTGAATTGCATCTTTCATAGCATACAACAAACTGTCCGTTTCTTCTGGATTGTAGAGAAACCCTCCTAAGTCACCGACTACTTCGCTAATACAGCCTTTACGAGGAGCGATACACGCACGACCGAAGGACATAGCTAGAATTACCGAACCCGAGGTTAAGATATCTCGGTATGGTAGTACGATCGCATCGCAAGCATTCAGATAGATTTGTAATTGCTCGTCAGCGACAAAACCCGGAATAAATTTTATTTCATGACAATCTTGCACTTGTTGCTGAATCTGTTGAGTTAATTCCTGAGAAGCTTTACCAGCAATCACTAAATAAACTTTATCTTGTTTTAGCTGCTTGAAAGCATCGATGAGTTCGGGAACGCCTTTGTAAGCCCGAATCAATCCCAGAAATAAAAAAATTAGATTGGCATCTGTTATACCTAATTTTTTTCGTGCTGTATCGCGGTCTATATTATTTTCATAGTAGTTGATGTAATGGGGATGTGAAACAACAAAAACCTTACCTTTGTTGAAAATATGAAATGATTTAATGACCGTCTGTTTTGCTTGTACGCAATGGGTAATAATAGCATCTGCAAATATAGCGAGGAAAATACTATAAATTCGCTCTGCGCGCACTTGCATGTTTTCGTGATTTTTTAAATCGTGAACTGTCCAAACAATTGTAATTCTTGCAAGTCTTAGAAATATTAGTTGAGTCAAAAACAACAAAAACTTAATCACAAAAGAGAACGGGTTCGATGATAAATAAAATGGGTATAGTGAGTGAAAGTGAACGATATCTGGTCGCCAGCGAATAACCTCTGGAGTCAGAAATAATTTCCCATTATCACTGAAAGTTTTTACATCTATACCTAATGGCTGGAGATGCGTTACTAAAAGCTGCTGATAAGGATTTCTCGACCACCAAGGCAGAAAAATTACCTTTAAATGGTGCATATTATTCTCACTTTATCAAACACAAAATTTTCTAAGTAATTAAAATAATTCATGGTTTATCTTGAGATAATTGATTATTTGTCATGCTGTTTAGAACAAAAATTTTTATCTCGAGCAACGTTTTAACTCCCATTTTCTACTATTATTTTTTGCACTAAATCCAAAGTTTCAAGACTCATTTTAGTAGTAGAGAATTCGCGAACTCGCAGTTTGGCATTTTCTGCCATACCTCGCATTAAAAGTGGATTTTGTAAAGCCCATCGCAGTTTTGCTAGAAGATCGTGACGATCGCTCTTACGAAATAATAAACCTTCCAACCGATCCGTAATTATTTCTGGCATAGGATTAGCATTTGAAGCAACAACTGGTAAACCGTAAGCCATTGCTTCTAATAAAGCAAAGGGATATCCTTCGTAACGGCTGGGAAATAAAAAAAGATCGGCGGCTTTGAGTAACTGCGGTATGTCAGTTCGATAGCCGAGAAATAGCACAGATGCTTCTATTTTTGTCGCTTTGACTTCTGCTTGTAACTGCGATCGCAGTTCTCCATCTCCTACCCAAATAAACTTGACTTCAGGAAATTCTTTAGCGATCGCGGGAATAATGGGAATCGGATCGCTGTATCCTTTCTGTTGGTTCAGCCGACCGACAGTTAAAACTAAACGGCTAGTTAACGGTAATTCTAATTCTTGCCGGAGGCGATCGCGCAGCGCTACAATCTCTTGAAGGCTTTGCTTTTTGTCCATTTCCAGTTTTGTTCCATTATAGATACATTTCACTTCACTAATTGACATCTGGAATATCTTACCAACTAACTTTTGACTATATTGGGAAACAGCTACCCATTCTTGATTTCTAACTCTCGACCAATTGTAAAGTGTTAATTGCCACTGGCTTAAGGTAATTTGACAAGGAACTAGCTGAAACACTACTACTGTAGGAACATTTAAATAAGCGCAAGCAAAAATAGTACCTAAACTGCGGTCTACCCAAGGAAGAACGATGATAACCGCATCTGGTTGAATTTGTAAAAATAAGGAAAGCGTCCGCAAGCAGTCTGGTAAATACTGCCGTAAAGTTCTGAGTTTTCGAGTATAAGTTTCAGCTATTTCTAAACAATGATAGCTAATTTTTTGCTGCTGAAAATCTTGAGCGAGAGAAGTTGTTTGAGGAGTTTTAGGAAAAGCTGCATGAACTTGCCAGCCTTGCTTCTGAGCATCACGGGCAATAGTTAGAGCGTATTCCTCTGCCCCACCCCTTTCTACAGAAGGAAAAATAATTAATAGTTTAGTCATTAGTCATTCTGAATTTTTCCCACATTTTTTTTCCGCGCCACACAATGCCAAATCGCCACTTCAACCAGAGTTGGTGTAGGTGGGGATGACGGTAAGGAAAGAGTTGCTGTTGGACAACTCGCCAAACTGCCGATCGCTGCAATCCCGATTTAGATAAATAATTTTCCAGCCAAGTGAGAAAAGTTTGTCGCGCTGCTAAAGTTTTGCCACTAATGTGAGAGTCAGTAGTACAGGCTTGGGAGTGCTGGCGATAGAGATACCAACATTGGCTCGATACAAAAGCTGGATATTTCAAGCAGAGTTTGGCATGAAAGGCTTGGTCTTCATACATCCCGCGAAAAGATGTTTCATATCCATTTACAGTTTCAATAGCTTGGCGACGTACCATCACATCGCAAAGTGAAGCCCATTCATCTTTTAAAAATAGAATCAGAATCGCAGGTGGAGAAATAATGGTATTCAAAGGTAATGCATACTTTTGGAGAAAATCTCGCGAGCGATCGCTCTCGTTTCTCGTCCAGCTGTACCACCATTTCGTTCTGCCGCAAACCAAGCCAACTTCAGAATGAGACTCTAAAATTGCGACTTGTTGGGCAATTTTATCGGGTAAATAAACGTCATCCGCATCTAAAAAGGCAATATAATCTCCTCGTGCGTGCTGAATCCCCAGATTGCGCGAGGCACTCATACCGCGATTTTCATGCCCTGGATGTTCTAAATAGCGAATTTTTTCGGGATATCGATCGCTATAGTCGCGAGCAATTTTGCTACTGCTATCCGTAGAACCATCATCAACGAGTAACAGTTCCCAAACATCGTATGACTGAGCGATTGCACTGGCGATCGCCTCTTCAATATAATCCTCAGCATTTAAGAATATAGTAATAATTGAAACAAGTGGCTGCATGAGTTGGGAGTCTTAACTGATAACTAATAACTGTTCAAACATCGAACCAACGCGATAGCCTCCTAGCAAACTCTTCTCCATTCCAGTTTTGAATTTCGACGCGGGGTAGCTCAAACAGATTGCTATGGCGTTGGACGCTAGCGTGAATCGTGGCACAGGCACAGTTAAAGCCAGCATCGCGGACAATAGCTACTGAGTCTGAGGTGTAGTTACCGAAGGGATAGGAAAAACTTGTCACCTCGTGTCCGAGAAGTTCTTCAAGTTGAGCTTTGCTCTTTGAAATTTCTTGTTCCTGTAAAGATAAAGGCAGAGAGCAGAGAAATGGATGCGCGATCGTGTGAGCGCCGACTTCAACAAGCGATCCCCGCTCTAGAGCTGCTACTTCTGCTCGGGCGAGAGAACGATGGGTCGAACGGCTACCTGCTGTCATTCCCGCCCAGGTTAGCAGTCGATCTAAAATGAGATCGCGATCGCCTTCTGGTAAAACGCGTAGCAGTTTCCAGATCTTGTAATAGACAAACTGGCGTGGAGTTGGGGGTTCTTCCCGTTCTGCTTTCCAATAACGATGCTGCTGGTATGTTGACTCGGTGTAATTGGCAAATTCTCCCAAATCCCACTGATATTGACAGCCATTGATATTTAGCTCTAGTTGCTGGGGTAGCGCCCCAGGTTGCAAAAATAGCCGCTCTAACTCATCCCACCAAAATTCTCGTTCGCGATCGATATAGCCGCTAGCAATAAAGATAGTAGCAGGCACGTCATAGCGTTCGAGTATTGGTTTGGCATTGTGAAGATTATCAGCGTAGCCATCGTCAAAGGTAATGACAACGTGACGGCGATGATGTTTGCCCTCTGCTACGCCTTGGCTCAATCGTCGCAATTGTGTTAGCTGGGTATATTGGCGCAAGACTTGCAATTGCTCGGCAAAGTGCTGGGGTGTCACGCACAATCCCCAAGGATCGCAACTCACGTCAGTGACGCGATGATAGAGCAGGATCAGCGACCCTGGCTGAAGCTGGTTGCGACAGCGACGGGCAAACCGTCGTATCCGATTGACTCCAGGTATTTTTCCAGGTATTTTCATGATTTACCTCTGGTTTAGTTGCCCTTACGCTAATTAACAATTCATAGTCAGGATCGAAGTAGTCCAGTTCTTCTTGGCGCAGTTCCTCGACGGCTAATCCTTGTAGAAATGACATTGCAGCTAATACATTGCCATGCGCTTGTACTTCGATCTGGGCTGCTGGAAAAGCTTCAGAGAATAACTTCCGAGTTGAAAGGGTCGTAAATCGCCAGTATTCTCCCCAAGTTTCCATATCACTACGGCTGACTTGGCTAATGCCAGCGAAAGTTGCTAAGATAACCCCTCCTGGCTTCAGAATTCTGTGTAGAGTTGCGATCGCCTCCCGCACGTCGTAAATAAACGGTAGGGTTTGCGGGATAATAATGCAATCGAAAGTATTTGAGGGTATGCTGTTTTCATCGCAACAGGTCAAATCAGCGACTATTGTTGCTGCGAGGTTACCCTGAGTTACGTGCAGGACATCGCTTTTGCTGACGCGATCGTTGCCAAACTTGAGCGTGTATTTGTTTTCGCTCACTTCTAATACGTGTCCGCGTATGGCATCGGCATGGCTGGCAAGAAATTTCTCAATGTAATAGCGATCGATCGGCAAACCGCGATTAAAACCAAAGTTTTGGCTGACGGGTTTGAGACGGCGGAGATTACCAAAGCGCACTCCGCCTAACTGTGACGTACCTCTAAATTTTTTTTGAAATTTCAGCCAGTATAGTAAGTCTCTGGGTAAAACCCTCCGCCCAGCTGACTTTAACACCGTTTTCGCCTGCTGTCGCCACAGTCTCAGCATTCGCCCTACTGGATACAACAATGGATACCGATAAGGTAGTAATTCTGTTTGGAGAACGCTCCACACCTGCGTTTCCTCAGCACCGCGATCGCGTAAGTAAGCCTCTACCCAACGCAAGAAAGTGCCACGAGCGGGACTGGGGTGAAAAGAGTTATACTCTCCCTCCTGAATTGCTACGCGACAACTACTTTGGGGGTGCTGTCGATATCGATCCCAGCATTTCCCTGAGACAAACACGGGTGCTTGAAGAAATACCTTGGTGTAAAAAACCATATCTTCGTACATAGTGCGAAATTCTGGCTCAAATTCACCAATCTTCTGAAATACCTCGCGGCGGATCAAGACGCTGCAAGTAGATGCGACGGTAGATTCATTTTGTAAAAAGAGTTTTAGCAGCGTGGGTGGCTGGACTAGAGTGTCAGGTTCAACACCCAATTCTGTGAAATAGTTGTATTGGCGATCGCTCTGGTTTCCCGTCCAACTGAACCAAAAGTGAGTGCGTCCGTAAAGCATGGCGGCTTCGGGCTGCGATTCTAGAATAGCAACTTGCTGTGTCAATTTTTGAGGCAACCAAATATCGTCAGCATCGAGAAAAGCAATGTACTTGCCTTGAGCGTGACGAATGCCTAAGTTTCGCGCCGCACTCATGCCGCAATTTTGATGATTTTCGTGTTCGAGATAACGGACTTTGTGAGGGTATTGTTCGGCATAGCGACGGGCGATCGCCGTACTGTTATCCGTGGAGCCATCATCAACTAATAGCAGTTCCCAGTTGTTGTAAGTCTGGGTAAAGACACTGGCGATCGCTTCCTCAATAAACCGTTCTTCATTCAGGAAGATAACAATCCCAGAAACGAGAGGTTTGTCCACGATCGTTTCACTTTTGCTGACTGTCTTCATTGCGATCGTTACTAGTAGGTTTTTGACAAACGTAGTGCAACCACTCGCTATCTCTATCTAAAGAATTAATATCAACGAACTGGGCTTGGCGATTGAGAATAGCAATGTTTTTAAAACCGATATTTACAAGCTGCTTTACCTGCTCTTGCTTTCTAATGTAATATGTCAAATGTCCGAATCCGGCTAAAGGATCGCTAAGAATTTCATATGTATCAGTGTGTATCTGATACTTTCTTACTTTTAAATAACTCATAATATTGAGAAAATTTCTGACGATCGCTCGCGGACGTTTCATGTCATACTTATTAAAAGCAATTACAATTTTGCGATCGTCTAAATTATGACTGGAAAACGCAAATATTCCATTTTTTTTTAAAACTCTATAAATTTCCTTAAGTGTTTTTATTCTCTTTTCATACGACATACAATCTATGCCGTTAAATGAAAAAATGATAAAATCAAAGCTTTCCCCATCAAACATATACATATCGCTAGCATCAACATGTAGGAAATTTAGAGAACTATGCCATTTTTGACACGCTTTCACCATTTCAATCGAATAATCAATCCCCGTATAATTTGAGGTCAGTTCGCTTAATGCGATCGCCGTTCTCCCACCACCACAGCCAACATCAAGAATCGCCTTATCTTTGATATGCTGCTCGTACTTTTCAAAAATAGTTTTTTCTTCTATCCATAATTCTTTTTGCGTGCATATATACTCTTTAACAGTACTCGATTTTTCATATAAGGTTTGATTGAGAGAATCAATTGACATGATTTATTTCCTTTGTTAAACGTTGTCAGGAGTTACGCACTTGAAGTTTCAGACCTCGGCGATCCCTCAAGCGCCTCCCTTTTTAAGGGAGGAATAAAGCCCCCTTATTAAGGGGATTGGGGGATCGACTGCGTAACTCCTGGTTGTATTTGTCAACTTTTTAAAGCCAGGAATTTTCTTTTAACTCAAATCGTTGTAATTGTTTGTTTTTTACGGGCGCAATTACCCATAACTAAAGCTTTTTTATTCTCCTGACTCCTGGCTCCTGGCTCCTGGCTCCTTCTTCTGTAAAACAGCGGGTAAATCCTCCCAATTTTGACCGTACTCGCGAATGCAAGCAGATAACCAGCGTTCTAAACCAAAAGCCACACAACCTGTATAGGCTGGTTCTCCGGTGCAGTCTTGAATGTTAAAGCGATCGCCAAAAAATTTACGGTGAAAGTTGAGTGAAGTAATTGCCAAGCGATCGCGATAAAGAAATTCGTATTTCAGCGGTTCTAATTTTTGTAAAATCAGTCCGGGGTCGCGTTTGTCAAAGAAAGGATCGGTGGCTTCGCGAAGTTGGAAAGGTAATTTAGCCCGGTCGAGTATTTCTGTAATCAATTGACGGTAGGTATTGAGAAAATTTCGGACTTTCTCTTGACGACCGATACAGACGATTTCTCTCATATTGAAAGTCCACTGTCGTTCGCCTGCTTTATAAATTGACTCTTGGCGGAAACAGGGGGAACAAACGGTAATGAAAAGGTCGTTTTGCAGTTTTTTGTTGCTCAGGTGGTTGTAAACTGCGTAGCAAGCTGCTGACGGTAAGACGTAGCGTGCTGGAGTGAGATAATTTTGGTCTACTTCGGTCAGCCTTTCGTTTCTGGTGGAATCGACAAACTGCTTCACTCCCTCATTGTTACTGTCGATTTGCGTTGTTAGGGTAGCCAAGTGTGGAAAAGAGCTGAAGTAGTCAGCCAAATCAAGGGAATAAACCGATAGTACTGGCGGAAAGGAATACTCAATTGCTCCTACGACTTCTGCCCAGCTACAAAACAAGGCATCAAGTCGCCGTCGCAGTTCTACCTGAGAACCCTGTAGGGTTAGTAGCCCTGCGTCAGAATTAAAGCAACTGTAGATATTTTCTGACTCTAGTGAAGCAAAAGTTTCCGATGACATTACTAGCTTAAACCTCCGAGCGTCAAATATTACTTTTGGGCAAGTTTAGTTTTCACAAACTCGCTTAAACTCGCGATTGATTGAAAATTTTCGGGTTGAAGGTCTTCGTCTTCTACAGTTATGTCAAATTCAGTTTCTACAAAAGTCATTAATTTGACCATACCTAAAGAGTCAACAATATCGCTGCCTAAGAAAGTTTCATTCTCGCCGAGCGATCGCTCGTTTGCCTGTGGGAATTCCTTCAGGATAAATTGGCGAATCTGCTGTCCTATATTTTGATTTTCTTTGACAATCATTTTGACTCACTTATTCCAACTAGTAAAATTTACTAATATCTCAAGAATCATTTCTTGTGCTGTGCCAATATTTGGTTTCATGCCACAAACCACGCAACTCTTGTAAGTTATTCGGAATCAAGCTGAAATTTAATAAAATAAGTTCTGAGTATAAATTATCAATCCGATCTGGATTTAAACTAGACGACTTGTAAAGTTTAGGAAAACTAAACAGTAAATCGTAACTGAATGGTAATTTGAACGACGCGATGAGCCGCGAATCTACTACAACTAAAGGAGTACGGCTGTGCCGCATTATTTCAGAACGGATTGCGCCGCTGTACTGCGAAAATATTTGAATATTACTGATGTATTGAATGTAGCAGTGTGAAAGAAATGCTTGTTTCACTATAGTATATATGACGTAGCAATAATTTTTGTCATTGTCAATTAATAAATGATTGCAGTTAGAATAACTTATATGATCTTGAAATAAGCTGAAATCTTGTTTTGAGAGTCGCTTTGCTATGTGAGATTTTTCTTGAGATAGGTGAACTATCTCGATCGCATTCTTATTTCTGCCGCTAACAGGTAGTAATACACGTAGCTTTGAATCTAATCTTTTAAACCCCAACCTTTGCAGAATTTCAATCGCTCTAGGGGCTGGACTGAGATCTGTCAGCGTACAATCTTTTAATTTCAGAAGCGGTAGGATTAACGATAGACTGCGATCCCTATATTGCGGTTTGACTATCCAACTATGAATATTACAAAAATTCTCAACGCGATTGGCGATCGCTCTACGACTAAAAATTAATCCTAAAAAACCAACAATTTCGTTGCCATCAAACAATCCGTAACCGCAATAATCTTCCGCCTGCCAATTACAATCAAAAATGTTTCTCCAATTAACTTGAGCATTTAAATTGAAAAGTAAAGGAGAAACCTCTTCATACATCGAACGATCTACTTTTTGGAGTGAAACCATATTGTTTCTCAACTGAAATCAGCCTACATTAGTAGACCATTGGTATCGCAGCAGGCAAGTCGCCCAACTGCGAGGAGGTGACTTACCCGAGCCATAAATATCGTAAGCTTCTACATCAAAACATGTGGCATATTCAATACAGTCAAGCAAAATTTCACCTCTGAGTAACTCTAGTTCAATGCGACATCGCCCAGGTGTCAGATACATTGGTTCTGTAATGCAAGTCACCGTACCTTCAGCAGGAAGAAGCTCGGGAACTCCTCCGACGACATTACTATCTAGTGAAAAGATGGCATATTCGTTGTTGCAGTCATAAATAGTGACTAAAAATCGCGGTGAGTAAATTGGTTTTTCACTATGGTAGCCGATGATGAGTTTTAGGCGGCTAATCGAACAAATGACTTTACTTCCATCGCCATCTTCAATATTAATAAAAGTTAGTTTGGCGCTGCCATCTCCAGAGCGATCCTGTCGCTGTTCCAATATAGTTGAACTGAGTTGTGTTAGCGATCGCAAGGATAATAGATATTGCTCGATGACATCACCTGAATCTCCTTGAGCCGCTATACTTCCGGCTTTGAGTAAGCAAGCTTTAGCACACAAAGCTTGAACCATTTGCATATTATGACTAACAAATAAAACCGTTCGACCTTCTTGAGTCGCAACATTTTCCATTTTACCCAAACACTTCTTTTGAAATGCTATATCTCCTACTGCTAAGACTTCATCGATAATTAAAATCTCTGGTTCTAGGTGAGCGGCAACGGCAAACGCTAATCTGACGTACATACCGGAAGAATAGCGCTTCACGGGCGTATCTAAAAATTTTTCGACTTCCGCAAAAGCAACAATTTCATCAAATTTACTTTTAATTTCAACTTTACTCATTCCCAGAATTGCGCCGTTGAGATAAATGTTTTCTCTTCCTGTCAGTTCTGGGTGAAAGCCCGTTCCTACTTCTAAAAGGCTGGCAACTCGACCTTTAATTCGTATTTTACCCTTGGTTGGTTCGGTAATGCGGCTTAAAACTTTTAATAGTGTCGATTTTCCGGCTCCGTTCCCACCAATAATCCCAACGCACTCGCCCTGCTTAACTTCAAACGAAACATCCTTGAGCGCCCAAAATTCTTCGCGAGTTGGTTTAAATTTGTGCGTGCGTTTAGGAGTTAATATTTTCTGAGTCAAAGACTTAGTTTTCTGAGTAATTTTTTCTCGCAAATTAGTATATCCACCTGCTTGCTGCGCTAGCAGATATTTTTTTCCCAACTGCTCGACACGTATAACGGTTTGTGACACGATCTATTCCTACAACTTAAATCACATCTGCGAAAGTGCGCTCCGTGCGTCGAAAATACCAAATACTGCTGGCAAGTAAGAGTAAAACTAACCCTACACTCAGAATTAGTCCTGGTAGGTAAAGTTGAGCTTTTCCCCCTAAAATTGCCCAACGAAACCCATCAATCACCCCTACCATCGGATTTAGAGAATATAGCAATCGCCACTGTTCGGGAACGATGTTGCTACTAAAACCTACAGGCGAGATGTATTGACCGACTTGAACGAGAAATGGTACGACATGGCGAAAATCTCGATATTCTACCGTTAGGGCTGCTAACCACAGACCAGCACCTATTGCCCCAGCAAAGGCGATCGCAGTAAATAAAGGTAGTGTGAGAATTCGCCAATCAGGTACGAAATTGTACCATGCCATTAAAGCTAGTAAAATCATACCAGAAATTAAAAAATCTATAAAGCAGACTACAACTGCACTTACGGGAACGATTAAGCGAGGAAAATAAATCTTAGAAATAATCTGAGAGTTCGTAATTAAGCTATTGCTACACTCGGTCAGGGCATTCGCGAAAAATTGCCAGGGTAGCATTGCTGCAAACACCATAATCGGGTAAGGCACGTTTCCTTCCGAGGGCAATTTAGCCAAAACACTAAAAACTACTGTCAGCACGATTGTAGTGAGAAACGGTCGAATCAGCGCCCAGAGAATACCGATCGCAGTTTGTTTGTAACGAACCAAAATATCTCGCCAAGCGAGGAAATATAATAATTCGCGATAGTCCCAAACATCCCGCCAATACTGACTTTCAGTTTTGCCTGCCTCTAACACAATTTCGCGCGTTTTCATATTGACGAAGGGTAGAAGTCGGAAATCGAAGGTTACAGAGCGCTAATTATGAGCTTTGTACAGACGTTACATGTAATGTCTGTACACTAACAATTACCCATTACCCATTACCCATTACCAATTCACCTACTAGAGACTACTGTGGCATCGCGATCGTCGAGACTTCGATCGCTATGGAAGGAACTGTAAGGTCGATTTTCGGACGGAACGCTATTGGCAACAACTCCTAGCACTGTCTGACAGGAACATTTGAGAGCCTCTCTTGCCGCAGCTGCATTAGTATAATCGACCACCCCTAGTCTAGCGACCAACAAAATTCCATCGGTAATTTTCCCTAGAGTCAGAGCATCTGCTGCTACTACCAAAGGCGGAGCGTCGATGATGACAAAATCGTAACGATCGCTTAAAGAACTGACCAATGCAGCCATTCGCTGTGAGTCGATTAAAGCCATTGGGTTAGGTGGCACGACTCCAGCCGTAAGAACGTGTAAGTTAGGCATAACTTGTGCCACGGCTGCCTGAAAGTCGGTTCCGCCAACGAGGACGTGGCTCAAACCCTCTACATTCGTTTGCTGCCAAATATGGTGTTGGATCGGAGAGCGGAGGTCGGCATCAATTAATAATACTCTGCGTCCTAGCTGGGCGATCGCGACGGCTAGATTAGCACAAACGGTCGATTTGCCTTCTTTGGGTACTGAACTCGTCACGACGACGGCTTTGAGCGGACGATCTAAATTCAAAAACCGCAAGTTAGCTTGTAACATGCGATAAGCTTCCGCCTCCAACGAGCGAGAGCTATTTCTCACCACTAGCTCGGGAACTGGACAATCTTGCTGTCGTCCAGGTTTCAATTTGGTGAATTTACCAAGTTGAGGAATGCTACCAATCAAGGTATAACCAAACAACTGCTTAATTTCTCTGAGTGTTTTGATTGATGCGTCGCTCAGTTCGAGTAAAGTCATTGTGGCGATCGCCAGTAGTAGTGCGGCGATTCCTCCCAAACCGAGAGTCATCACTCTTTTACCCAATAAGGGAGTTTCTGGCACTAATGCTGTTTCAATAATGCTAGCGTTACCAATATTTCTGTTTTGCTCTACCCGCAGTTCTTGCAGTTTTTTCAGCATTAATTCGTAGGTAGCTTGGGCGGCTCTGACTTGTCGCTCTAACTCCCGTTGTTGCTGCTCTAATTGCGGTAAAACTGTTGCTCTTTGCCTGTAGTTCGTTCTAGCTTGAGCTAAAAATTTTAATCTATTAGACAAACTAAGGCGTTCGACTTCCGCTCTTACCAAGTCTTCAGCCAGTTTTTGTTGCAACTCGCCTGCTTCTAAATTGCGATTCGATACCTGCTTCGAGTTGCCCAACATTTGTCCTATGCGTCCTTCTAACAACTGTTTGAGGGCATCCCGTTTTTGTTGTAATTTTTGGACTTCGGGGTAGGTATCTTCAAAACGAGTTTGGAGGACAACCAAATCGCCTTCTACCCGTTGTAATTCTGCCAGTGTCTTCTGTATTCCGGGGGACTCTTTGAGAGAATTAATTGGTACGACATCTTGGGAAGTGAGAGCAATCTCTTTTTGCAGTTTTGTCGCTCGACCTTGAGTTTGTACGAGTGCTGCTTCTGCAAGCGTGATTTGGTCTTGCAGTTCCTTCAGCACTTCTACAGCTGAGATGGCTTCGTGTTCTAAACTGACGATTTGATGCCGTTCCTTGAAACGGCGCAAACTAGCCTCAGCTGCTCGCACCGTACTTTCCGTCTGCGGCAGTTGTTTGACGATAAAATCTTCTGCGGCTGAGGCTTCGGCACGGTTACTCTGAATGTTGTAATCTACATAGGCGCTCATCAATTTATTGACGACTGCTGCTGCTTCTTGAGGATCTTTACTTTCGTATGCGACTTGCAGCACGTCAGTAGCGGGAATATTTTTCAGTGTCAACTGGCTAATTAGTGCTGTCGGTTTGAGCGGCTTACCTTCCTCATCTTTAAGGGTGAGAGCAGCGATCGTTTTCTGTGCCAGCGGGATCGAACTGACGATTTCCGACTCGGTACTCACCGGATTGCTCTCAGCGCTGAGCGGTTCCAAGCGCGGCTCATACTTTTCAGGGTTGAGACTAGAAGTCTCGCTGGGCTTTTTGAGCAAGAGCTTTCCTTCTGCTTGGTATAGCGGCGCTTGCAAAAGGGTTACGATTGTTGAGAGTCCTAAGACAAAGCCAAATACCCCTGCTGCTGCCAACCATCGTCGTTTGATGGCTAACTGCAAGTTTTGCAAGTTGATGTCTACGGCTTCTCTAGATTCCACTCTAGATTCCATAAGCTAATGGTAAGTTGCTGCTGATTGAGAGCGAACGTTTCGCGACCGGAGATATATCTGGCGCAAATGCTACTGGGAATAGGGCAGGTGGCTAGTTGAACTGTGCCGCGATCGCCACTCGAATGAGGGACTTAATTATCAACGAGAACGATACTTTCTTGGCAGTATACCACTATAAGCATAAATGCGATCGGCTTTCAGGGTAACAATTATAACTAGAATAATCACAACTAGGGTAATTCAACTTTTTGCGCTTTTAATCCCGAATCAGCGATCGCCTGTTGGCACTGTTGTCGATTTCGATAGCCTGCAAATAATTTCCGCTTGAGCCTACCGATCGTAGCGATCGCCTCTCCACTGGGCGCGCAGGGTAATATTATTGCATCTTCCCGTTCCGAAAACATCAATAGTAGCTGCCTAATCCGCTCGCCATCAATTCTTTCGCGGGGATGGAGGATCAACGCTGAGCGAGCTTTATACATTAACCAGTCATGCTGCCACTTACCACCTACCGCAATATCCAAAGCAAAAGCTGCTTCCGGTAGGCGATCGAAAAATGCTGGTGAGTTAGTATCGCCGCAAAATAATAGGTGATCGATGCCCAGCGTGTACCAATGCGACTGCTGGAAACGTGGGGTGACAATTGCTGGATTAGCTTTATCAGCAGCAGCTTTATAGGGAGGTTGTTGTATTTCTGGGACGACTGATTTAACTTCTTTATCTATATTCAGGGACGGGTCTTCTTCTGCTTGAGCTGCTGCCGATTTGAGCGAATGTTCGATGGGAGAATTGGGAATTTGCTTCAGCTTTTCTTCAGTAACGGCTTTCAAAACTTCTTTATGAGTAACTTTACTACCCGCATTAGCCTGTTGGATAAATTTGTCGCGGATTGCATCGGGAGTCGAAGGCGAAGCTAAGCGATAGAGCGCGGATGGCTCGATGATCATCTGTGCAAATTTTGCATAAGGAAATGCTTCGTATACATAAATAAAGTTGTATGCCGTGCGCCGACTCCACCCGAATTCAGCTCTCAGCCAAGCATCGAAGTAGCCATGTCCTTTTAGTTCTGCTCTCACCTCAACTAATTTTTTCCCAATTTCCCATATATCTTGAGCTGTACGCTGCAAGCGCTCCTTCAGCTCTTTAGTTCTTTGCTGAACGAGCGAACGGTTTTTCTCACTTAAAACTCTGTAATCGAAACCTGGCTCTAGCTCCATTTGTTTAGATTGTTTAGATTTGCTTGGCTTGCATTTGTCGATCCGAGTTCATGACCTTCGATTAATTTATTGACGCTTATTTGTGATATTTTTTAGAGATTCTGTTGTAGAAAATGATACAAACCTGAGTCACGTCAAAAGGAAGTTTTAAACACATAAGTTAAAAATTCAATCGAAAAAATAGACATTAAATTTATTTTAGAATTTTCAGCCGACGATGGATAGAGATCGCTAGCACAAACCGATACTAAGAATTTAACGACGACCATTTTATGCCTTAACTATGGGGGTTTAGGTTTATCGGGCAGACAACGTTACGATAAGTTAAGAATTTTTCTCAACTTAATTGCTTGCGAAATTTTACGGAAAATTAGACTAAGTTTGGGGTACTTGTCACAAATTATCCGTGAAATTACGGTTGACAATATCCGAACGACGTTGCGGTCGAAGATCTATCCTGCACCAATTTCATCGCTGTTTCCCGTTACCCGTTGTCCGTTCTCTCGAACAAATAGTTAGGCATGACATTTAGGGATAGATTACATTTAGGGCTAAATACTGGTTGCAGGTTGAGTGCGATCGCGCCTCGCGCTCAACAACAACTACATAGCACAAGTCACACCAACAGCTACAAAAACGTTTTCATGAAGCGATCGCAAGATGGATAGAAAAATGGGTTGCGTAATTCCACTTAGTTGGAGTATATTGACTCTGGCTGCATTAAAATCGCCTTTCGTATCGTAGTTGCGGCAGACTCCAATTATCTGTTGGTCTATTAACGATTACGGACTTAGGTACGGCAATCTAGACCGAGAGACGAAGAAATAAAGCAGTTCTAACAATTCCTAGAGCAGCTGAAGTCTTGAGGAGTTTTCATCTACGGTAGCTGGTAGGCTCCTGTGTAATAGAACATCAATTTTCAATCCAGAGTATTGCAAAATTGTCGGCGAGAGATTGCAGATTTTCAATCTGAAGCTTCTCGCGACAGAGGTGCAGGCATTCGAGCGAATGTCAGACAAATTTTTGACTTGCGATCGCCTGAGCATTAGCATGTGCGAGCGCTCTTGGCTGGTCAAGTATAGCTCGTGGTGTTCGCATGTATTGTCAAAAGTATCAGCAGTCATTGCAGCTCTGGAAGGCATAGTCAAGAATGCATAGAAAAAATTACGAAAAGCTTGAGAATAAGCCATGAGTGTTGCGATCGTTACTGGCTCTGCTGGTCTCATTGGTTCGGAAGCAGTACGTTTTTTTAGCGCTCTCGGTATGCATGTCGTCGGGATCGATAACGATATGCGTAGCTTTTTTTTTGGAGAGGAAGCTTCCACAAAATGGAACCTTAAGCGTTTGCAATCTCAGATCAAAGAGTACACTCACTATGATGTGGATATCCGAGATAGCGATCGCCTGGATGTCATTTTTCAGTACTACAAACAAGACATTTCCCTTGTCATTCATACCGCAGCCCAGCCATCTCACGACTGGGCTGCACGCGATCCGTTCTCCGATTTCTCGGTCAATGCCAACGGTACGTTGAACTTGTTACAAGCAACGCGCCAACATTGCCCAGAAACCCCATTTATCTTCACTTCTACTAACAAGGTTTATGGAGACTTACCCAACTTTTTACCCCTAGTTGAGTTAGACCGCCGCTGGGAGATCGATCCCGCTCATAAGTATGCTTTGGGGATCTCTGAAGATATGAGTATCGATCGCAGCAAGCACTCTCTATTCGGAGCTTCTAAGGTTGCAGCCGACGTATTAGTCCAAGAATACGGTCATTACTTTGGCATTCCTACTGTTTGCTTTCGGGGTGGCTGTTTGACCGGACCCAGCCATTCGGGAACAAAATTACACGGCTTTCTCGCTTACTTGATGAAATGTACGGTGACTGGCGATCCCTACACGATCTACGGTTATCAAGGCAAACAAGTCCGCGATAACATTCACTCCTCGGACTTGATTGCTGCATTTTACGAGTTCTATCTCAACCCTGGAATCGCTGAAGTTTACAACATCGGCGGTGGTAGAGAAAGTAATTGCTCAATGCTAGAGGCGATCGCTGATTGCGAAGAAATTGCTGGCAGAGACTTGAACTACTCTTACACCGATGAAAATCGCAGTGGCGATCACATCTGGTACATCAGCGATTTATCGAAGTTTAAAGCCAAGTATCCAAATTGGTCGATTAAATACGACGTACCGCACATTTTGCGGGAGATTTACACCCAAAACTGTGAAAGGTGGTTAAAGTACAGTGATTAATCGAGGCAAACACTCCATCTTAGGAATTAACATCCACGCTATAGATTACGAATTTGCCGTCAACAAAATTGTTGTTGCGGCTGAAAGAAAAGCTCCCTATGCGGTCAGTGCGTTAGCCGTTCATGGCGTGATGACGGGATTTTTAGACCCCATTCACGCCCGTCGATTGAACGGTATGGATCTCGTAGTTCCTGACGGACAACCCGTGCGCTGGGCGTTGTGGTGGCTGCACAAGCAAGGATTACCCGATCGCGTCTGCGGTCCCAAGCTTACGCTCAGAATCGCTCAAGCTTTTGCTGAAAAAGGGCTAAGTGTCTATCTCTATGGTAGCCAAATAGAAGTATTACAGCAATTCGCTTGTCAGTTGCAGCAACGCTTTCCCCAGCTTCAAATTGCGGGCATGGAGCCTTCTAAATTTCGCCGTCTCTCTTTAGAGGAACGAAAAGAGTTAGTGACTCGGATTAAAGCCTCTGGAGCCAGTGCCGTAATGCTCGGTCTCGGTTGTCCTCGACAAGAAGTTTGGGCTTACGAATATCGCCAAATGCTAGGTATCCCCATCTTAGCTGTGGGTGCTGCCTTCGATTTTCACGCTGGTAGGCTAGCGCCAGCACCGCAAACAATGCAAGATTTGGGATTGGAGTGGTTATTTCGTCTGCTACAAGAACCCAGACGCTTGTGGCGGCGCTATATCCTGCTCAATCCGCTTTATTTATGGTATGTTGGCTTTCAGTTACTCGGTTGGAAAAAATTTGTGCCACCTGCTCCTGACGGTAGCGAACCGATTGAATCTTACGGGTAATCTATAAACCTCGTGCAAATTTTGCACGAGGTTTAATCGTTATTGTTTGACAGTAAACGCTGCGCTAAACTCCGTGAAGACAGTTGACGGGTGTTTTATTCTCCCTCAGCTCCCGTCTCTCTTACTCTGCTCCCTGCTCCCTACTCCCTGCTCCCTGCTTCGCAGCAAGAGCGATCGCGGCGGGTAAAATTCGATATTCTTGCTGGTGAATTCGTTGGTGTAGAGTTTGGGGGGTGTCGTCAGGTAAGACGGGTACGGCTGCTTGGAGCAAAATGCGCCCGCTATCGACTTCGGGAACGACTATATGTACCGTACAACCTGCTATTTTTACACCAGCAGCGAGGGCTTGTTCTACTGCCTGAATGCCACGAAAGCTGGGCAATAAACTGGGATGGATGTTAATAATTCGTTCGACAAAAGCATTGATGAGTACTGGCGTGACGATTCGCATCCAGCCCGCCATTATAACCCACGATATGTCATATTGATGTAAAGTTTGAACAATTTGACGATCTAGATCTTCACGGCTGGGAAAATGACGATGATTGAGCAAAACGGCAGGTACGTCACGATTTGCAGCTCGAACTGCGACTTTCGCTTCTGGGTTGTTGTAAATTAAAACTTGAATTCTAGCATTAAGTCTACCTTGGGCGATCGCCTCTGCTACAGCTTCAAAGTTACTGCCATTTCCCGAAGCAAGTATACCTAGTTTAATTGGTTCTCCTGGTATCCATATATCACTGGGATCGACCGGAGAAATTAAGCTGGCAGTAGAGGCGGTAGTTGCTGGGATCGTCATACAGCATTTTATCGAGCAAGGTGTTAACTCAGTCATTATCCATCATTCGACTGGCGATCGCCTCACTCCGGCGTTAAAAATTGCTAGGAACAGTTATCAGTAAAGAAGGGGTGTAGGGTATAGGGGTGTAGCGATCGGTCACTGGTCACTGATAACTGCTCCCTTTAATTAGTAAAATAGCCCTACAAAGTTAAAATACAAAGTATGGCTTTTGAGCGTTCTCGCAAGCAACTGCTAGATAACGATGCGATCGCGGCATGGATTTTTCTAACACCAGCGCTGCTGATGCTGGGAATATTCCTAATATTTCCCATTGCTTATCTGTTTTACCTTAGCTTTACTACAGGAAGTTTTACTGCTACTGGCGTGCGCTGGGTGGGGTTTAACAATTACTTCCGACTAATTCTCAATCCTGATTTTTGGCAAGTTATTAGTAATACTTGCTATTTTACCATTGCTACAGTAATTCCCAGTTTAGTAATTCCTTTGGGCTTGGCAGCACTATTAAACCGCAATATAGCTTGGCGAGGATTATTACGCAGCGCTTATTTTCTCCCTTCAATTGTGTCTATTGTCGCCGCTGGGTTAGGATTTCGCTGGCTATTTCAAACCGATGGACCAGTCAATACATGGTTGAATGCAATTGGAATTTCTCCGATTCCCTGGCTAGGTAGTAATATTTGGGCAATGCCAGTCATCATTTTATTGAGTATTTGGAAGCAGCTAGGCTTCAATATGGTGGTATTTCTAGCTGGATTGCAAGCAATTCCTCCCAGTCGTTATGAAGCAGCAGAATTAGATGGAGCAAATGCTTGGCAGCAATTTTGGTATATTACTCTACCAGGATTAAGACCGACGTTAATCTTCGCTACGATTACAACAGCAATTTTTACTTTGCGGGGTTTCGAGCAAATTTATGTCGTGACTGGGGGAGGACCTTTAAATTCTACTAATATTTTAGTTTATTACATTTATCAAGAAGCTTTTGGGCAATTCGATTTTGGTTACGCTGCGGCTGCGGCTACAATTTTGTTATTGGTAGCGCTAGTTTTAGTTTATATTCAGTTGCAAACTTGGGACGGAGAGTAGAAGCACGCTATATATATTTTTGCTACAAATTAACGAAATACAACTAAAGAAGATGCTGTTTTTGCTTGCTGTCTCGCTTTCTCTATAGCACTCATAGTTTGTAATGAAAGAAAACCAAAACCTACCTTGGAAGCCATATCGAGGAGAGTCACAAACATTGTTTCCACGCTAATATTTAAGAAATTCAAACCTGCGGGACTAAGAAGCCAGATAATTGGGTAAAATGTCCATATTGTCAAGTGAACTTTTAGTAATTTGTGGAAAGCTGGAACAACTCTAGGGAAGGTACGTTCTACTTGTCTACGATATTGGTGAAGGAGAAGATATACAGTAGCACAGTAAGCTGCACAACTGACAATATACCAAATATAATTAACTGGATAGGGTGAAATAGTAGCAACAAAACCAGCAGCAATTGTATAAGCATTTGCCCCCAATAAACTAGCTGTAGTTGTGATGCTAGTTTTACCGAGATATGTGAGAATTAATAGCAATAAAGGTGTGGAAATAAACCAGGAAACATATCTGACCCAAAAAATGGGACGACCGTTAATAAAGTCTACTCCTTGACCGAGAGCCATAATTAAATACAGTCCAGCAGCGATCGCGCAAACGAAAAAGTTGAGCGTATACAAAATCTGCCAGCGCTGATTTTTCGCATTGTGAGCGCCAATTCCAAAAACGAGCGCACCGAACGACATACCAAATACACCAAGCCACTGCCAGAGAAATGTCATAATTTTATAACTTATAACTTGCCATGTAACTTTCCATCGGTTAAGCGATCCATTGGTTATGTAAGAATTGCCAGCAACTGCTAGCATTTGCTTAGCTTGATTCAGATGTTCGTCAACTACATTACTCCCATACTGAGCTAATTGGCTAGTGTCAATTTTTTGAACTGTTGGCATAATTTGCGAATATGGAAAAGCGATGTTACATAACACCATCATTTGAGATTAACACTGTAATTCGAGAGCTAGTATGATTAATCAATCCTTAAGCTTCAGTAAATTTCATCGTATACAATAATCATACTTGCCTCATGCAAACGCTCGGTCTCGATACTTAGCGCTCGTCCCTTGTCATTCCAAAGAAAAAGCCTAAGTCAAATTATCTTTCTGACTTAGGCTTTCTAATTTAGGCTTCTACGTGCAGACTATGAGGGAATGTAAATCCTCTTCCTCATATCTCCACCGATATCCCAACTGACCGAGCCAATTGCTGCTCTAATTGCTAAAAGCGTCCTTGATATTATCAACAGTACGCTTGACAAAATTCGTGCTGTTGTCTACTGCTTTTTCAGTCCGAGCGGCATCTTCCTCAGCTCTTTGCTCAATCCGATCCCGATCTCGCTTGGCTTTGCGCTCAACGCCACTACCCTCGTCGTCAGCTCGATCGACTTTAGCCGCATTTTTGTTGGCAGTTCGCTCAACTTTGTTTGCCGTATCTCGGATCAAATTCTTGGAGCCTTTAGCCACATCATCAGCTGCTTCTTTAGTTCGATCGCCCGCGTCTGCCGCTGCGATTGAAATCGGAGCGGGACTAGCCATTGCTACAGGGTTTGAGAACAAAGCAAAGTGCCATACGAAGCCGATCGCAGACAGAAAAAATAGCGTTGTTGCCAGAAAACGTCCCAAAGTCGAAACTTGTTGCTTCAAATATGTCAGTTTCATCGGATACAATCTCTATACGATTTAGCATTTACAGTACTCCAACTAACTCATCTGCTAGATCGTTCTGCGGATAGAGGGTTTTCAAGTTACTCAGTTGTTAACTAAATTTCCTCCTTTCGGTAGACTAGAAGTCGTTCCTTAATTTAATCCTCGCCAGTAGCAACAGTCATCCCATTTGATTTAGAGAGCTGATGGTTTGAAGATTACGGGTACTACATCCATCGATCGCCACAAGGCGATCGCAGATTTAAACGAAGAGCATCACAATGGTGGATGCATCGTTAAGACATGCTGCTTATATTTGCGTAGCGGTAGCGGATGATACCACCAGATGACGATCCAAGAGCAATGAACCAATAATGAATGCAAAAATTAAAAATCAGCCTGGAAGACCGCGTAGTGTAGAAGCCGATCGCGCTATTCATAGAGCCACCTTGGAACTCTTAGCCGAGGTAGGTTACGATCGCATGAGTATAGAGGCGATCGCTAGCCGTGCAGGGGTGGGAAAAACCACAATTTACCGTCGCTACAACTCAAAAGAAGAACTGGTGGCAGATGCGATCGAAAGCCGCAGAGAAGACGTAGAAATCCCAGATACGAAAAACTTTTGGAGCGACATTGATTTAATTATTGCCAGTGCTACCCAGATGACCTTAGATCCTCTGGGACGGCAAATTGTGGCTTTAATTATCAGTACAGCATCTAACAATCCCCAGTTTGCTCAAGTTTATTGGGCGAAATATCTCCAACCTCGTCGCCAAGCCTTTGCTGCTGTCATCGCACAAGCAAAAAGTAGACAGGAAATTGCCACAGATATAGATGCCGATCTTGTCTTCGACCTCATTAGCGGGATCATGCTTTATGGATTGGTATTTCCACCTACAAATGAGTCGTATCAAGCATACGTTCGTCGTGCTGTTGGTTTAGTTGTAAAAATGTAGTTGTCATCTAATTTTAAAAATCTAGACTTCAACCGAATGTCTACTCTACCATCGGGATGCAATCTTCGCCCCGCCAATGCTAAGGATACTTGGGCGATTCGGAAGTCGGTGCTATCGGCAAAACTCGACCCGACGCAGTTACGCTGGCAACAATTTTCAGTCGTTGAATGCAACGGACGAGTCGTTGCTTGCGGGCAGTTACGGGCTTTTGCTGGGGCGCAAGAATTGGGTAGTTTAGTGGTTGCCTCTAACTGGCGGGGTAAAGGTTTGGGAACATACTTAGTGGGATATTTAATTGAACAAGCAACTCAGCCGCTTTATTTAGAATGCTTGGGGCGTAAACTAGCAGAGTTTTATACTCGCTTTGGGTTTGTTGCAGTTACATGGAAAGAATTACCGCGATCGCTCAAATTTAAGTTTGCTTTGTCTGACTTAGCAGCGAAAATCGGTGTTCCTGTAACAATTATGCGTTATTCAAAGCTGTAGTCATCGATTTAGGTGTGTTTCCATTAGTAATTGATTGCATGAAAGCGCAACTTAGTACATTGCTGCTTAGGGGGTGCAACGCATGAGTCTATCTTTTGAGAGAAACACTGCTGTAATTCTTGCCATAAAATCGAAAAATAAGTTCGATAAAAAATGGCGATAGTGTTACTATGGCGAATTCAAAATCGGCAAAAAAATCCGCTGCTCAGATTAACAAAACTACAGATAAAGAGACAGCAAAAGTTGCCCACGCTATGTCTCCAGAGACAGTTGTAGCAGATGAGTTACCACCAAAACCCGATTATCCTCGCTATCGCGTCACTCCCAACGAACCAACTCAATTAAGTCAAATCGACCCAGATACTTGTGAAAGCTATCAGAGCAAGAAAGAGATAGAAGCAGAACTAGAGTATTATCGCGATCGCCTGAGTTTGCTACAAGAACGCCTGTACGCCGAGCAGCAGCGCAGTCTACTCATCGTATTACAAGCAATGGATACTGGTGGGAAAGACGGCACGATTAAACACGTGTTTCAGGGGATCAATCCTCAAGGTTGTCGAGTTTGGTCTTTTAAAAATCCCAGCCAAGAGGAATTGAGCCATGATTTTTTGTGGCGATACCATCAGCGGACACCGCAAAGAGGCATGATTAATATCTTTAATCGTTCTCATTATGAAGATGTATTAATCGTGCGCGTTAAACAACTCGTGCCGGAAGCAGTCTGGCAGAAAAGATATCACAGCATTAATGAATTTGAACAAATGCTAATTTTAAATAATGTTAGTATTATTAAGTTTTTTCTACATATTTCTAAAGACGAACAAAAACGTAGATTAGAAAAGCGGCTAGAAGACCCAGATAAGCGATGGAAATTTTCTATTAACGATGTCAACGAGCGAAAATTATGGGATGATTACCAACAAGCTTATGAAGATGCAATTAATTATTGCTCTACAGAGTATGCTCCTTGGTATGTCGTTCCGGCAAATAAGAAGTGGTATAGAAACTTAGTTATTGCTCGGGCGATCGCCGATACTTTAGAAGCAATGAATCCACAATATCCAGCAGCAGCACAAAATTTAGAAAATATAATTATTCCTGATTGAGAGTTATCAGTTGTCAGTCATTAGTGAACGGGGTGTAGGGAATTTTTGAATTTTTGAATTTTGAATTTTGTTGATGATTATTCCGCGCGTAAAGCTTTGACCGGATCGAGTTGGCTGGCACGGAGAGCAGGAATAAAACCAGCACCCATGCCGACTAGTAAAGATGAAGCTAGTGCCAGACTTGCGGTGCTGGGTTCAAATTGGTAAGGTAAGGTAAATGTATTGGCGACTGCAACAGCAATTCCATGTACTGTCCCTATGGCGATCGTCCCACCGATTAAACTTAAAAGTGCAACTTCTAAAATAAATTGCGCCATAATATCTTGCTGAGTTGCTCCCAAAGCCCGACGCAAACCGATTTCTGGTGTGCGCTCTATCACTGAAGCGATCGTAATATTGGCAATACCCACACCTCCTACCAGCAGGGAAATTGCACCCACTACAGTTAGCGCTTGGGAGGCTAGCTGCATGATTTTTTGTTGTTGAATGATATCTTCTACATTGTTCCAAGCCCAATAACTTCGCCCAGGAAAACGTTGTGCCAAGAGTTGCTGGACTCGGTTGCTAAAAACTTCAAGGTCTTCAATCCGGCGAGGACGCAACTGAATTGTATCGACAGCACGGCTACCTGTAAGAGAACTATAAATTGGAAGCGGCACGAACAATTGACCTTCAGGTGGTGCGTTTTCCTGCATTTTAGTTGGTACGACTCCCACCACTACGTAGGGTCGGTCGTTAGCATAGAGGCGTTGTCCAACTGCTTGACCATCTTTGAATAGCTTATCCGCAAGAAAGCGATCGATCGCGACCACAGGTCGGTAGTTGGCGAAATCAGCAGCAGTAAAAAACCGTCCTGCTTCCAACGGTCTACCTAAGGTGAGTAAAAAATCTGGGGTCACTGCCATCATCTGAGGACTAGCTTCTTCAGTTTGAAATATAGTTTCTGCCGAACCCACCCAAGCTGCGCCACTACTCGCCCGTAAGCCAGAGAGTCGTTGGCGGAAAAATTCCAAATCTGCTAGGCTCATTTGAGCGCTCAAGTCGCTGCCTGCTTGCCAATTTAGCCCTACCATAATCTGAGGTGCGTCTCTTTCTGCTAATCGTTGGGCAATAATAATCCGGCTGATACTACCAACTTGAAGCGTAGCACTGACCGCTGCCACACCCATAAATACTCCTAACGCCGTCAAAGCAGAACGTAGGGGATTGCTACGCAAAGAGTCAAAGGTGAGGATTAGCAGTTCGACTGGTGAAAGGCTCATTGGATAGTTGGTAATTAGTAGTTGGTAGTTTTTCTCTCTCAGCTCCCTCAGCCACCTTGCGCTCCCTCAGCTCTTTTCACTCCCTCAGCCCCCTCAGCTCTCTTCCCCCTGCTCCCTGCTCCCTGATAACTGGTCACTGCTGACCGATCACTGGCGTTCCTGGGGTCAGGGTGGCTTCGGCGGGGGGTAAAATGACTTTTTCGCCAAAGTTCAGTCCAGCAGCAACTTCAGCGGTGAGCAATCCTTCTAAACCCAATTTAAGATATCGTTTCTGAGCTTTGTTTTGACTATCTTTTACCCAAACAAAAGGACGTTGTTCGGTGCGTTGAATAATGTCTGAATTCAAGACTAAAACGTTGCGCCGCTGCTCTAGTACGATCTCAACGTTTACGCCGCTGCCAGGAATGAGCGATCGCGTTGGGGTGTCGAGCTTGACTGTTGCAGGTACTCTAGGTTGATTCGATTGATTGTTACTACTACCACCACTGCGACCGCTTTGTTTTTGACTTTCTTCGGGAGTCACTGCCTGGGGATATACACTTTGGATTTTACCTGTAAACGTTTTGGCGTTAGGCGCGATCGCGCTGACACGAGCCACTTGATTGACTCTGACTTGAGCGGCGTTTAAGGGAGAGAGCAAAAGCTTGATTTTCACTTGTGCCGGATCGCCTACCGTCAATAGATCGGTACGCAACTCAACTCCATCACCATTTTTGACGCTGACTCCCAAAACTGTTCCATCTAAAGGCGATCGCACTAATGTATCTTGGAGTTTTTGCTGAATGCTTTGACGTTGAAGCTGCTCGATTTGAAGTTGGATTGTCGCATTCTGAGCCTCTAACTGAGCGTTGCGGATGTCAGCTTCATTCTGCCGCACTTTATCCTCTAGCTCTTGGACTTGTTGTTGCGCCACGGCTCCTTCCTGTGCCAAGGCATCTAGTTTTTTACGAATTTTTTCATCGGCAATTAACTGTTCCTGAGCCTCTAAGATTTTTTGACGGTTGCGTACTAGAGTCGCTTGCGCCTCTAGTATTTTTAATTGCTGGTTAGCTAAAGCAGTTTGGCGCTCGGGATAGCGGAGAATGACGAGTACTTGATCGGCTTTCACTTGATTTCCCGGCTGGACTAAGACGCGATCGACAGCGCCTTCAGTGGGCGACTTGATCGTTCGTTGTCCCTGAAGTTCCACAGTACCGCTTTCATCAATTGTATTTTCTACGGTTCCTGTTTCTACGACTACCGTTTGTACCGTCACTGGTTGGGCAGTGGAATTGAAAACCAGAAAGTAACCCAGCCCGCTAGCTAAGCAAATTCCGGCTAGAGTCGCCGACCAAGCTAGCCATTGCATACCAGAACGAAATTTGTGCTTTCCCTGTTTTCTACTCACGATTGACCAGGTGTCAGTTATCAGTTATCAGTTATCAGTTATCAGTTATCAGTTGTCAGGGTATGGGTAGTTGGTAATGGGTAATGGGTAATGGGTAATGGGTAATGGGTAATGGGTAATGGGTTGTTGGTTGACAGTTTTTGCTTCCTCTGCTTCCTCTGCCCCTCTGCTCTTATTTCATGGCGGCTTCAAGTAAAGGTGGCAGGACGTGACAGGCATCGAAATATTCGTGGGCGATCGCTCTTGCTGCTTGGCAGTGGAATTCGTAGCGGCTATTAATTGCTTCAATCCCCGCGATCGCCTCCTCTAAGTTACTAAATGCGATCGCGCCTGCACCAGTAGGCAACCAATTGGAAAAACCCGTGTCTTGAATCACTACGGGACGACCGCTAGCGAGATAGCAAGCGCTGCGTTCGCTAAACACACCACTGTAAGTCACGGCAAAAGCATCTTTAGTTATACTAAACTCTGCCTTCGATTGTTGAATGTATTCTTGGTAAGTCCAGGGTGTTTGCGTGGGCGGCTCTCGTACTCTCCAGCCTTTAGTTGCTAGTAGCTCAGTAGGTGTATTACCTCCACTTACTGCTAGCTCCAAGATCGATCCTACCCACTTTGGCAAATCTATGTAAGGGGGAAAAGCATCTGCCTTTAAGCCATAGCGAATGCCTTTGTATTCTCGTGGTGGATAACTTTCCCATTGCATGACTGTCGTAAATTTGGCTGCGGCATCAGTTAAAGGTTTTACCGACCAGGCAGCGAGAACGATCGGTTGGCGCGTGGGTTGCCAGGGAAAACCATCATCGGGGACAGTACATTTGCTCTGACCGATATTTTCCGCACAAGAAAAGAAAGTTGTATGCTGTCGCGCTTGTTCGTAAGCATAAGCATCGGTGAGGTGGCGAATTTGGGTAAAGGCTGAATCTCCTTCAACTAATGCGCGGGCGGGAATTTGCAGCAGCCAAGGGCGCAGCGGGTTGACTCCATCTAAATTGAGTAACAGCTCGGCAGTCGCGCAAATTTCCTCAATCCGGTCAGCACAACCTCCCAACCATGAACTTGTATGGGCATCGTAATACGCCCAGCGATCGCCTAAACCAACTTGCTCAAAGATACTCGCGGCATATTTCAAGCCATAAGTAGGATTGATATCCATATAACCGCGCGTCGGGTCGTAGCAAGAGGGATAATCATCGCTATCTTCGATGAAATAAACATCGTGACCCAAGTTTGCCAAACCCATCAGGTATTGCAAAGGATGCCAAGACATTCCACCCAAAGGACCGCGCACGATGTAGCCGAGGACAACGATTCGCAGGCAACTGGCGCGATCGGGAATCGGAGAGTGGGAGTCGGTAGGGACGGGTTTGGAAACCCGCCCGTACAGGAGTCGGGAGTCGGGAGTTGTAGGGGCGAGTTTAGCAAATAGCTCCCCGATTGAGACAGTAAATCTTCGGTCAAAACCCGCCCGTATAGGAGTCGGGAGTCGAGAAATTTTGAATTTTGACTTTTGAATTTTGAATTTTGACTTTTGCATCATGGTTGAAGCCCGTACACAACAAGGCGGGTATTTTTCAACACGCAGCGGCAATGCGATCGCAGATAACGTTCCAGTCCAGAATAGTAATCGAGCCACCAAAACGCCGACCAACCGAAAACAATAAACTGCACTCCTTTACTTTGCCAACGTTCCAGTGCTTGAATTGCAGTCAGATCGTCTGGTGGTGCGCCCCAGTACTGCCCATCTTTTTCCAGAAAAGGAATTGCTGGTGCAGAGGCGATCGCTTCCCCTTGCCACTGACCGTCATCAACGAGAATGTAGGCTTCTTCTGGGGGGATTAACCGAGCAATTTCCTGGCTGGCTAATTGCAATCGTTCTTCCCAAGTTTGTTGCATGTGGGGTAAAGCCATTTGCGTGTATTCGCTTTGGCGTGCGTGTAGGGCAAGAAAGCGCTCGGCAAGCCATTGGCGATAGTTCTCATCCCTAGCGCGATCGCTTTGCAACAGATAAGCGACAGCATCGGTAATTTCAGCAATGACACCAATTGGTCCGTTGCGATCGAAACGCCAGTCTGTTTCGGTAATCTGTCCTGAGTGCAGGCGGACTTGAGCGAGTTCTCGGGCTAAAAAGAAAATGTCGAACTTGGTAGCCAGCCGATAGATCGTCGTCAAGTCAAATGTATGCTTAGAATGGGGACTATCAAACTGTCCCACGACTGCCAATGCTGAAGCGCGAAAAAACAGACTAGAAGTATAAACCGGACAACCCTGCCAGGAAATCGTCTGTTCGAGGAAATCAAGACCCTTGACTAAACCACCAGAAATATTTCCCGTGTGTTGTAAATCTAGAGAATTACCAGCAGCATCGATCAGCCTCACCATTGCAAATGAAAACCCGACTTGCGGATGCTCGTCTAAAGCTCGGACAGATTCGCTTATCAACTCTGGCAGCATCAAATCGTCATCGCTCAAAATTGTTAAATAAGGACTAGTATTTAATTCAATAGCGAGATTCCAATTACCTAAACCACCAATATTAGTTTCGTTACGAATGTAAGTGACGCGATCGTCGCCTTCGGCAAGCGATCGCACGACTATTTCAGTATCGTCAGTCGAAGCATTATCGAGTACCATCACCCGAAAGTCTGGATAGTCTTGAGCTAAAACACTTGCCAAACTAAGCTTGAGTAATGGCGATCGATTATACGTAGTTAGAGCTACAGTAACTTTAGTCATTATTAATTGTTAATTGCTAATTATTAATTGCTAATTGCTCCCGTGTCCCCCTTGTCCCCCTTGTCTTCCCGACTCCCGGCTCCCTGCTTTTTCAATCAAATTCGTCAGCACCTTATCCGAGTCAAAATACTCTTGAGCGATTTCTCTGGCAGCTTTGGCGTGTCGCTGCGGGTTGGTTTTTAATTTCTCAATTGCCTCTGCTGCTTGAGCTGTTGTCGTAAATGTCAATAGCCCTTCCCCAGTAGGAATAGTTTTGCTAAATCCTGTATCTTGTAAAATGACTGGTACGCCAAGGGCGAGGTAGCTGGCTGTGCGACAAGAAAACCAACCGCTTTGACTAGCAACGTAAGCGTTCTTAGCAATACTCCATTCGCCAAAGGAATGAGCGAGATAATCTCGGTAAATCCAAGGGTTGTGGGAAACTTCGTAGCCATCGCGCACAATCCAACCGCATTCTTGCAGCCTCTCGACTGGAGCGGAACCACTTAAAGCTAATTCGAGTGGTAGCGGACTGTGAGATGGTAAATCCATGTAGCGCTCGAATTCGCTACTTTTTCCGGTATAAGCAACGCCATTTACTATTGGACCCTTTTCTTTTGGTTCCCACGATGCCACGGTTGTTAGTACGGGTCGCCGCTCTGTGACTGGTACGGCTGCTCGGTCGAAGCAGTCTAATACTATTGGTTGGCGTGTGGGTATCCAGTCAAAAGATTCGCAGGGAACTTTACAATCAGTAGCGCCTATATTTTCTCCAAAGCTGAAGAAAACGTCGTGATGTTCCTGCCACCAAGCAACGCGGGCTGCGACTTCCGCAGGGGAACCAGTCAGCAGTCCGGCTTGGGTGTATAAAGGATCGGTATCGATTAATATGACTTTGGCATTGGTAAAGTTTTCCTCGCGCATCCAATGCCCAGCAGAAATGTGGAGTAACAGGTCGGCACTGCGGCAGAACTCGACGACATCGTGCCAAGGACGACCGTAGGTTTTGCCAGTTACATCGCGAAAAAACCAGCGATCGCTCAAACTCTCGTCTAAAATGGCTAGTTCTCGCGCTAAAAAGGCAGCGTTTTTCGACCCGTCTTCAACAAATGTTTTCGCAATCGGGTCGTAACACCATTTACCCGTATCTTCTATATATAGGACATCGTGACCGAGCCGTTGCAATCCGAGTAAGTATTGTAAGTAGTGCCAAAACATGCCCCCGAAGGGATACGTCCCAGCCAAACCAGCGATCGCAATCCGCAGCGACATATTTATTTCTCCCCCTGTAAACTGAACTGGGTACGGTAGAGCGCCGCAAATGCACTCCGCTGACTCATCAATTCGGCAAATGTACCTTGTTCGACAATCTGTCCGGCTCGTAACACGACAATTGAATCAGCTTGACGCACGGTTGAGAGTCGGTGGGCAATAATTAAGGTTGTCCGTCCGACTGTAAGTCGGTCTAACCCTTCCATAATCAGTGCTTCAGTTTCGGCATCCACTGAGGAGGTGGGTTCGTCCAAGATTAAAATCGGTGCGTCTAGTAAAATTGCTCGGGCGATCGTCAAGCGTTGTCTTTCTCCTTCTGAAAGAGTCGCTCCCCTCTCCCCTACTACCGTGTCGTATCCTTGGGACGTACTGACAATTAAATCGTGAATTCGAGCAAGACGCGCAGCAGTCACGACCTCTGACAGGGCTGCATCGGGGCGACCGTAGGCGATGTTCTCCCGAAAGCTGAGGGGAAAGACGATCGGCGGCTGAAGCACCATACCAATCTGACGGCGCAAGGATTTCAGTTGAAATTCTCGCACGTCAACTCCATCAATCGTGACTCGACCGACTTGCGGATCGTAAAAGCGTGGTAGCAGGCTAACTAAAGTCGATTTTCCCGCTCCCGTGGAACCGACAATTGCCACTTTCTTTCCTACCTGCACGCGCAAATTAATTTGTTTCAACGTCGGCTGGTCGGGTAAATAATCGAAACTGACATTATCCCAGACAATTTCTCCTTTAGCTCCAACTGTAGGAAATGTTTTAGTCCCCTCTGGCAGATCTCGCTCGATATCCAAAATTTCAAACACTCGCATCACGCCCACCTGCGCCCACTGAGTCATTCCGTAGGTTTGACTAATACTATTAATTGGGTCGTAAAGCGAGGCAAGATAAGAGGTAAATAACACTAACTCGCCCACCGTCAATTCACCAGCCAATACTTGATTAGCAGCAACCCACACGACTAAGGCAGTACCCACGGCGCTAACTAAACTTACTACCCCAGAGTAAAGACTTTGTAGATTGTAAAGTCGCAACCGCGCTGCTAAGCTCTCCCGACTCGCCGCCATGAACTTGCTGTGTTCTTCATCTTCTTTGGTAAAAGCCTGAATGATTCGCATGGCAGAAATATTTCGCTGCACCAGCGAATAAACCACGCTCTCTTGTTGGTGAGATTGAGTTGCTGCTTTGTTAATCGGGCGATTTAGCAGCGACAGCGCGATCGACAAAGCCGGACAAACGCTCAGTGCTAAGAAAGTCAGTAACGGATCGAGCTGCACCATGATAATAAACATTCCCACCAAAAATACCACTGCTGAGAGGATGGGAATTACGGTGTTCATCGTCAGGCTTTGAATTGCGTAGGTATCGGTAGCAATGCGGTAAAGTAAGTCTCCTACCTGCTGGCGATTGTGAAATGCTAGAGAAAGGCGCTGCAAGTGGCTGTAGAGGTCGCCGCGCAAATCGTTGACCATGCGCTGACCAATGCTAATAGTGGTGTAGTTATGTAATAGTGACAGACCACCCCAAAGTAGGTAAATTAGCACCAGTCCGATACAGATCGCCAAAAGTAGCTGCTCGCGGGACAAGCCTTTTAAAAATTCCCACGGGAGCGGCTGACCGCCGACTTGTACGTTGTCGATAATCAGCTTGAGGGGCCAAGGTTTGAGTAATTCTAAAGCATTCAGCAAAATCACCTGCGCGATCGCCACTAAAAATAGAAAGCGATAGGGCAGAAGGTAGCGTAAGGTTTTACGAGCGAGGACTATTATCATTAAAAACCGGGAGTCGGGAACCGAGGACAAAATCCAAAATTCAAAATTCACGCATTGGGACAAGGGGGACAAGGGAGCAATTACAAGTCACAACTCACAATTCACAATGAATTTGGAATTCGGAATTCGGAATTCCGAATTCTCCTCACGCACCACCTTTATTGTCAGTCGGTAACAAATAAAGCCTTTGTGCCACGTTTTCCATGACGTGGTAGAGAATGCGACCGAGGTGGGAGTGTTGATAGAGAATTGTCGTAGCGGTAATCGTACTCAATATAATTGCGATCGCGCCTAGTTCTGACCTGCCAAGGGCGATCGCGGCAACTGCCATTAAGCTACAGCCGATCGCTGTCATTTTAGCGAACTGCGTTAGCTTGAGTCCGCACCGTACTCGCAGCAACCGTTTACCGCTACCGTGATTTTCCGTGCAAACTTTGATTTGAGCTTTCGACCAGATGCCTCGGTAAACTTCCAAATCCCAACTGCTCCAACCGCGATCGGGGATGATAAAGTACTTGCGAGATAAAAGCAGTTCCATTGCCCCTAACAGCAAACTTTCTTTCTCCATTCCGGCTTCTGTCCAATACGACAAGTAAAAAGCTGACTTGTGCCACACAACTTCGGGTTTTTGCGTGACGCGATCGCACTCGATCGCATCCATCTGAGTCAGTCCTTTAAACCGCCAGCGATACCGCTCTAGACTGCGAACTAGTGGACCTAAGTAAATTAACGTTGCTACTAACAAACGCGCTTTTATGCCCTGAAAACGGGAGTTAATTGGTGCTTGTACGGCAGTAGCCACAGACCAACCCCAGGAAATTAACAGCATGACGATGGCAACCCAAGGGAAGTGACCGGATAACAGCGATAAAGTGCCAAACAGGGCGATTGCTAGGTTCCACTCTAAGGTCAGAGGGAGATAGCCAAATAGAGAGGCTGGCGGTTGATACAGCATCTGAAAGAAGCCGCGACCGAACACTCCAGAGTAAATTGTCGGTTGACCGATGAGGAAAGTGGAGTAAAGTCCGCCGTAAATTCTGCCAAACCAACGGGGTTGTCCCAATAAATTAAAGCGATAGGGGTGCTTGAAGTAGACTAGAGCTTCTGCCTTGCCATAGCCTCGTTGCTGTTTTAAATAAGCGGCTACGGTATTGCGGCGAAAGTGCCAGACGATCGCAGCGGGACTAAAGCCGATCGTATAGCCTTGGTCTTGTAAGCGCCAGCACAGATCGACATCATCACCAGCAGCGTGAAATAACGGGTCGAAACCGCCAATTTTCGCTAGCGCTTCTCGGCGAAAAGCCATATTACAACCAGCAATATGCTCCGCTACCTCATCGTTTAGTAAGACATGGGTAGGACCACCAGGAGATACTGCCACGCAAGCAGGAATCAAAGCATCTTCTGGTGGGGGTAAGTTGGGACCACCAACGGCTGAAAGTCCCGAACTGAGAAATTTATCTACCAGGTAAATTAACCAGTCTGGGTCGGCAACGCAATCAGAATCAGTATAGGCAATAATTTCGCCTTCAGCAGCAGCGATACCGACGTTACGAGCGACACTCAATCCCTTGTTTTCTTGGTTAATTAAGCGAATATATTCATATTTTCGCGCAATTTCTAAGCTACCGTCTGTCGAGCCATCATTGACCACAATTACCTCATAGTTAGGGTAATTGAGCCGCTCTAGCGAGGCAAGGCAACTGTCTAGAGTTCGTTCGGCATTGTAAGTACAGACAACCACTGAGACTTTGGGGTATTCAGGTAGTTGTGGTGGCAGCAGCGATTTGTAATACTGCTGCACGCTATAGAACGCAGGCTTTTTATGCCGATCGCGATCGACTAAACCGAACGCCCAGTCTTGAATTGCAAACCCACCAGTAAACCACTCGTCTGTCCAAGAAAAGACAATTGTGCCTGCTGCTCCAGTTTTGAAACTCGATGCCAGCTTGCGATCGAGGATCTGAGCTTGTCCCTCTGTACCCTCGCGGATAGAATCGATGCCGAACTCGCTCAGTACTAGCGGTTTATCTTCTGCTAGATTGTGCAGCCGCGCTAGGTAACTGCGAAAATCTTTTTCCTTGTGTAGATAGACGTTGAAGGATAAAAAATCAGTGAAGTCAATATCTAAATACTCAGTACAGGGGTAGTTAGCATAACTGACAAGTGCGGTTGGATCTCCGTCTTTGGCAACCGAAACCAAATCTCTCAGGAAAGCTCGAACTTGCTTAGCTCCATGCCAGCGAACAACATCTGGAGGGATCTCGTTGCCGACTAGATAAGCAAATGTAGCGGGGCTGTCGCGACAGGCTCGCACGCCATCAGCGATCGCGCCCCGAATCTCTGCTCGGACAGCAGAGGAACTCAAAAAACAGATATGCTCAGCCCAAGGAATACCGACCATTATTCTCAGACCGTAAGCTGCTGCCAAATTCAACAGCCATACAGGGGGAACAGTATACGTGCGGATACAGTTCGCTCCTAGTTCTACCATCAAGGCAAAGTCTTTTTCAACAACCTGTTTTTCGGGAAAGGGAGTGCCGTGTGTTACTTGAGAAAAAGGACCGTAACTAACCCCTTTGAGAAAAAACTTTCGATCGTTAACGTATAAAAACTTACCCTGAGCTGTGACTGCTTCCCTGGTTGCCAGCGGTGCATAACTGAAGCTAGAACACGGCAGACTCATGCAGGATTCCGCTCCTCGTAGTTCAAATTTCTAAATTTTTAAATCTCGATACTTAATTCTTGCCGCTTGTGTTGAGATACAGCACAGAAGTACTGCCCCTCACCCATGTGGCAGAGCGCGAAAGACCGCGATCGCGATCGCTAATCATTGCAAAAATTGGTCTCTATCAAAGCCTCGTCATAAGTTACACTCTTACCAAAGTTAATTACAAGTGTCAACTATAAAATCGAGCTTTTTGGGAACTTGTAACACAATGCCATATTGTCAACTCAGGATAATTGGTCGATATTTTCTCTCTATTAGTTGTTGTCTCTTGCTTGTAGCTAATTTAGCCTGTCAACAAGAGTGGGAAAATTGTGGTGAATATTAACTGTCAAGATTTTTGCAAAATAGTACTTCAATCGCATGTCTGGAGTCCGAACCTGTTTTTGCAAGTATCCTCAAGTTTGTGCAAATTTTGCACAAATATCTCGAACTCGGTATTTGCAAATATGGGGTTGACAGGCTCAAATTAAGTGTGTAGTATCCAGTTTAGAGGGAAAGTGAGTATTCAAAACCAAGTCTTAAATCGCAATTAAGTTTTAAGTTGCATTAGCGACTAGTGCCAGCTAGTTGTGAACGATCGGACATAGTAAGTTTTAGGCATAGCCAAATATAGCCAAAATATAACAATGAATAGCTCGTGCTGTCGTTTCTGTGGCTCCTTGCTGAAACATAGCTTTGTAGATCTAGGAATGTCACCATTGTGCGAGAGTTACATAACACCTGCTCAGCTCAACCAGATGGAGCCGTTTTACCCGCTGCATGTGTACGTATGCGATCGCTGTTTCTTAGTTCAACTTCTAGAGTATGTCAGTCCGAGTGACATCTTCAGTCACTATGCATACTTTTCGTCCTATTCTGACACCTGGCTGCAACACGTTCGAGATTACACTGAAAAAATGGTAGGGCGTTGGGGATTGCACGAACGGAGTCAAGTTGTCGAAATTGCTAGTAATGATGGTTATTTGTTGCAATACTTTGTGGCTCAAGGGATACCTGTTTTAGGCATCGAGCCAGCAGCAAATGTAGCCAAAGTAGCGCGGGAAAAAGGTATTCCTACACTTGTCAAGTTTTTTGGGGAGCAGATAGCGCGAGAGTTAGTAGCACAAGGAAAGCAAGCCGATTTGTTGTTGGGTAACAACGTGTTAGCTCACGTACCCAATTTGAATGATTTTGTGGCTGGAATGAAAATTTTACTCAAGCCGCAGGGAGTTATCACGATGGAGTTCCCCCATTTGATGCGGTTGATGGAGGGAAATCAGTTTGATACTATTTACCACGAACATTTTTCTTATCTTTCATTCCTCACGGTTGAGAAAGTTTTTGCCACCCACGGACTAACTATTTTTGATGTTGAACAGTTATCAACTCACGGGGGTTCCCTCAGAATTTATGTCAGTCATGCTGAAGACACTTCAAAATCAATTAGTCAACAGGTGAAAGCGTTAAGATCTGAAGAGAAAGCGGCTGGATTTACAACTCTAGAGCATTATTTCTCTTTTGCTCAAAAGGTTAAAGAAACCAAATTTAAGTTATTGGATTTTTTAATTACAGCGAACAGGCAAGGCAAATCTGTTGTCGGTTATGGCGCTCCGGGTAAAGGCAACACGCTCTTGAATTTTTGCGGAATCCGCACGGATTTTATCGATTATACAGTCGATCGCAGTTATTTTAAACAAGGTAAGTTATTACCAGGAACTCGCATTCCTATCTTTAACCCCAACAAAATTTTGGAGACAAAGCCAGACTATCTTCTAATTTTACCTTGGAATCTTCAGGATGAAATTATGGAGCAAATGGCATATATTCGTGATTGGGGTGGTAAATTTGTTGTCCCCATACCTGAAGTAATTGTTTATTCTTAGGTAGTTGGTAATGGGTAATTGGTAATGGGTAATTGGTAGTTGGGATTTACACTATTTGCTACCTTATGGCTCAGTTTAAATCTACTCCGACAGAAATAAAGAGAGTATATTATGAAAGTTGTTTTATTTTGCGGTGGTTTAGGAACGCGATTGAGAGAAGCTGCTACAAATTTACCTAAACCAATGGTTCATATTGGCTACCGACCAATTTTATGGCATATTATGAAGTATTATGCCTACTACGGGCATAAAGATTTTATACTGTGCCTTGGCTATAAAGCTGATGCTATAAAGGACTATTTTTTACATTACAATGAATGTTTATCTAACGACTTTACATTGTTGAATGGTGGAAAAACTATTCAACTATCCAATAGCGATATTGAAGATTGGAAAATAACTTTTGTCGATACAGGTTTGCATTCTAGTATTGGGCAAAGGTTTAAAGCGGTAGAAAAGTATCTGGAAGGTGAAGAGGTATTTTTAGCAAATTATAGCGATGGGTTGACCGATCTGAATCTACCAAGATTCATTGATGATTTTTATCAAAAAGATAGGTTAGCTTGTTTTTTATGTGTCAAGCCTTCTCATAGCTTTCACCTTGTTTCTACTACAGAAGATGGTTTAGTCAACGATATTAAAGATGTGAAAGAAGCAGGAATTCGGATTAACGGAGGATATTTTCTGTTTAAACGAGAGATTTATCAATACATTAATGAAGGTGAGGAGTTAGTTTGCGAGCCATTTCAAAGATTAATGAAGTTGAATCAGCTAACGGCATATAAATACGATGGTTTTTGGGCGTGCATGGATACCTTCAAAGAACAGCAGCAGTTAGACGATTTGTATTGCCAAGGGAAAGCACCTTGGCAGGTATGGAAATCTACTCAGTCAGAATATTGCTGGGGAACAAATGAATCGAAAACATTCAGTCTAGCATATCAGATTGGGAGATAGACTGGATGCTTAAATTCAACTTTGAGGAGAAAAGCGATTCACCTTATAATATCCTGTGTTTGGGAGCGCACTGCGATGATATTGAAATTGGTTGTGGAGGTACGATTTTAAAACTGATAGAAAAATATCAGAACCTTGTATTTTATTGGGTGATATTTAGCTCGAATTCGCAAAGGGAAAAAGAGGCTTATGAGAGTGCTAAAAAGTTTTTGAAAGGTGCGGAAGTAAAAAAGATTGCGATCGCAAATTTTCGAGATGGATTTTTGCCTTTTATGGCGATTGAAGTTAAGGAACTTTTTGAGATCTTAAAACAAGAATTCCAGCCCGATCTTATTTTGACTCATTACCGTAACGACATACATCAAGATCATCGATTAATTTCCGATTTAACTTGGAATACCTTCAGAGATCATCTAATTTTAGAATATGAAATTCCCAAGTACGATGGCGATTTAGGTATACCTAATTTTTTCGTTCATTTAGATTCAATAATTTGCCAGCATAAAACCCACTTAATTCTCAGTAGTTTTCAGTCTCAAATAGAAAAGCAGTGGTTTACCGAAGAAACCTTTTTATCAATTTTAAGAATCCGAGGAATTGAATCGAATGCACCAGAAAAATACGCAGAGGCTTTTTACTGTCGTAAACTCGTTTTTTAATTTACCAATTACCAAAGTAGTAGGGTGCGTTTTGAAAACGCACCCTACTACTAGCCTTACAATTTTGTAAAGTTTTTTTGATTGAAAAGAGTCATAGAGGTGTACGGTTGTTTGGTAGGGGCGCACAGCTGTGCGCCCCTACTACGAATTAGATTGCCCTATTTTCCAAAGATAGCTAGAAATTAAATTTGTAAATGTATGCGCCACAATTGGAACTAATAAATTGTGCGTGACTACAGCACTGAATCCTAGCAATACACCTACTATAGTTGCCCAAACAACATAAGACCATTGCTGAGAACCACTCAGATGTAAAGCACCAAAGCATAGACTTGATATGGCAATGCCAGTAGCATTTAAACCGAGTGCTGGTAGCATGACACCTCGAAATAACAATTCTTCACTCAGCCCTGGTAATAATCCTACCCAGATAATGTCTGGTAGTAACAATGGCTTGAGAACAAATTCTAGATAGAAATCCGAACTACGACGATATGCGGGCCACAATCGATAAACTACAAAGCTAGCAGAAGTAATAGTGAGTCCTAGACCAATGCCTGTAAGTATAGATCCGGCATCCCAACTAACACTTAAGAGGGACACGGAACCAAATCTTAACCAGAGTTTTGAGATTATTAAAAATACTACAGCAGTCACACCCATCAACATTAAAATTTGGAGGCGCGACAAAGGTTGAAGACTCGGATCTTGCTGCTGACTCACGGAAATGGCAGGGCGGTTAGGGGTTAGTGATAGTATAGGGCTACGGCTAGTCATCTGTGGTAGATAAGCAATGTAAATTTGCGATCGCCCCACAAAGGACAGTTGGATTCACACCTGCTTTGTGGGCAGCGATGACACCAATAGCCTCTAAATACGAGTTTACTGCGATCGCTTTGATTCCCAGTGGTGCGGGTGGCACTTGCATTGTGGTTTGATTTTCTGCCACAGTAATAATTTGCGCCTGGAATTGGCTTAAACTGAGGACGGCGCTACTACCGCAAGCCGTGGCGGGGATGATGACAGCATCGACTTCCTTTGCCCAAATATCTTCATGTAGAGACGTTACATGTAACGTCTCTACACGGTGTGGATTAGCGACAAATTGAGGGGCGCGACTTAACCCAACTAAAACGCTAGGCAAAAATGTATATCCCAATTCTTCCGCCGCCGAACGAGGAGACAAATCGGGATCGAGAGGTAAAGGTGATAATGCGGGAGAATGGGCGCAGGGAATTTGAAAAGTTTTGACAATTAAATGGCTGATAATTGCTTCCGCACCCGCTAGCGGATCGACTCCTTGTCCGTGACGATAGTTTTGCAATGCTTCGCTACCAATATCATCGGGGAAACGGGCAACAACTGCGATCGCTTCTGCCCCAGCTTTACTTATCAATACTTCCGCCGCCCGTAACAAACTATCGGGATTGCCAATTGTTCCCCAACTCGCCCCAGAAGCAGCAGTCCGCAATTCCACATTCAAAGGTGCATCAGTAATAACATAGTCTGTCAAATTCAATCCCAAAGTTGCCCTAGCTGCATCCGCTGCTTGGAGATGTCGCAGTCGCAGATCCGATTCCATTCCTTTGTCAAGAATTAAACCTATGCGATTTTGATGTATTGGACGTAAACCCCAGCATCCCGCTGCGAATTTGTCAAGTCCGTAGCCTTCAACATAGAAAGCATTAGGTAAAGACCAGTATAATTGTGCGCCATTGAGAACATTAGGGTGAGTGATGAGGCGATCGCATACCGAAGCAAGTGTTCTAGCAACGGGCATCGCATCACCAGCATAACCACCAATAGCTGCCCCAATTCCAGTAGGGACGATTAAGAGGGCTGTGTAGGGACGATTCATATAAAGTCAAAAGTCAAAAGTTAAAAGTCAAAAATTCGTAAGGGCGGGTTTAGCTAAAATCCTTACCAATTCACCAAGATGGCGCTCCAAAACCCGCTCGTACAACCGTGAAAAATTCGTAGGGGCTGTTTTTGAGAAGATCCCTGTAACAGAACAAACAATTAAAAGTGAGGAGTCAAAATTGAGTAGCACCTAGTGCAGAATCTTAAATTTAATTATCTCTCTGATAATTGTCAACTGATAACAACTGCTTCGACAATTGCTTTTTGGCGAGGGATATCTACGCTAGTAATTGCCCAGCGTAACGGTTCTCCAGACAAGCGTAATTGTGTCTCAATTGCTTGCAGTAATTGGGCTGGCGTTTGCTGAAGATTAATTTCTAGAGTGATAAATTGAGTAGTCATGTAATGGCGGGAGTCGGGAGTCGAGCAAGGGTACAGGGTTTAATTGTAAATTGTGAATTGCAAATTCTCTCCCTTGTCTTCCTTGTCTTCCTTGTCTTCCTTGTCTCCCTTGTCCTTCACTTCTGGGGTTGTCCAAATTGCAAATCGTATAGTTCGTCTTCTTTCTCCGTTTCAATTTTCAAATCGGAACGGGGACGGGCAACACATAGCAAGACATAGCCTTGTTGTTGAAGTTCGGGACTCACACCCATTCCATCACTTTGATCGACAGTTCCCTCTAGAATTTTGCCAGCGCAGGTGGTACACACGCCTGCATTACAAGAACTCGGCAAATCCAGCCCAGCAGCAGTAGCAGCCCGTAAAATGATTTTGTCTTCTGGGACTTGAATCGTGTGAGTTTCGCCTTGGTGGTGAATTTGAACAGTGTAAGTTTGAGACATATGTATAAGGTGGGGCGATCGCCTATCAAACGCAGGATCGGTCATTGTAAATTGCACACCAGTTATTCTATCTCGACGATCGGGTTTTCAGACGAGCGACAAAACTGTGAAAAACCTTTCATGAACCATTCACATAGCGTTCATGTCGGCATCCGAAATTAGAAAGCATGAGGGAAACGAACCCTTGCAGCAAAGCAAATTTACTAAATCATTTGGAGGCTCGATCGTGAAGGGTATTTTACTAGCTGGCTTGTCCGTTCTGATGATGTCCGTATCGGTTCCTGCTGCTTTTGCCGAGACTCATACCGCGCAAAAAAGTACGATCGCGCAATCAACCGTTAATTCCCAATCCGTTAGACAACTTTCTCCCAAAGAGCTAGTGACTATGGCAGAGCGAGGAGCATTTCGCGATCGCGGCATTCCCAGTCATGGCAGATTGGCGGATGCTGCTGCAACTAGGCGGATAACCGCAATGGATCTTGTCAAGGCGGCGATCGCGGCTGAAGAACTTTCGCCTGAAACGGTGAACAATACCAGGTATTTGAATGCAGTTGCTAATTTCTTAGCCAGCCTCAATCGGGGTTAAAGGTTTTGAGATGGTTGATTGTTAATTGCTATTTACCATCAACAATCAACCATTAACAACCCTGATGAATTTTCATAACTGGAATAGACGCGCTATGGAACCTTGAATTTTGGAGAAGACATATGAAAACACATCGTCGCTCGATCGCGTTACTTAGTTTAGGTCTTGGTAGTTTAGCCGCTGTTTTGGGTTTAACCACCTTCAGTGGAAATTCGCTCCCTACAGCGCAGCTATTACCAGCAGTTGCCTCAGCACCAGAGCCGAACCCATTAGCTCAACAGTTGCAAGGAAAACCTACTGTCGTCAAAATTTATGCTGATTGGTGTCCGGCTTGCCAAAGGCTGCAACCGATTACAAATTCACTACAACAGGAGTTTAACGGTAAAGCAAACTTTGTCGTGTTCGATGTCACCGATCGCGCCACATCTCAAGCAGCAACAGAAAAAGCTAGGCAACTGGGGTTGAGCGACTTCTTGGCAGCGCACCGCGCTCAAACTTCAACGGTTTCTATTATCAATCCTAGCAACGGTCAAGTGTTGACGCAGTTTCGTTATAACTTCGACCGACAAGATTATGTCGATGGGATCGAGCGAGCCGTCGAACGCCTCACCGCTAGTAAGTAACTGTTAGCAACGTGCAGCATTCAAGAAATTATTAAATGGAGGTAGCGATCGTGTCTCAGTCACTCAATAACATATTTCACACGGGACAGTCTGCTTTTGAGTTGCTACAACAATCCGATAAACCTATTTTGGTGAAATTTGTAGCGCCTCACTGTAGTAGCTGTATCACCCTAAAACCCGTACTGGAAAAACTCGTTCGCGAGCAGTCTGGCAGCTTGCATTTGGTAGAAATTGACATGACTGAAGCAACGGAAATGGCAATGAATTTAGAAGTCAGAAGTGCGCCCACAGTAGTGATGTTTAAACATCAGCAAGAATTAGGAAGACTGGTCGGCTTGAAGCCCAAAAAGCAATACGCGGATATGGTGCAGCAAGCTCTTTAGCACGTACGTGTAGTTCCAGCATTTGGATAGCACCTCGAATTACGAATAACAAATACTCGTCCAAATGCTTTACTCCTTTCTTTCGATCGCAAGCTATCAGCTATAACTTGGAGAACTAAGTCATGAAATCCAGACGCATGAACTCAGAAAAGAGGGCAATCGTTCCAGTTATCCCCGATCGCCCTTCCATCCCCCAATCTTCTTGGAAAGCTATTCTAAGTTCCAAAAAGTTATTTTACGGTTTGCTATTTTTAGCAGCACTTGTGTTAGCGATCGCTGCCCCCCATTTCTCAGGTTGGTATGTCCGGCTAACTGAAATTGTCTCCCAAATTCAAACACCTTACCAGCAATGGTTAGAAAAACAGAATACAGCAAATCCTCTAGTGCTAATACCCCTATCATTTGTTGGTGGATTACTTGCCAGTATTTCGCCCTGTATTTTATCCCTCTTGCCCGTCAATCTCAGCTACATTGGTACGCTCAAAATTACCTCTCGTCGGGCAGCTTTGGCTAAAGCGGGAATGTTCGTGCTGGGTGTAGTCACGGTATTTAGTTTGTTTGGATTGTTTGCAGCTCTAGCTTCGGCTGTCTACGTCGAATATCGCGGCTATTTCAGTGTTGTAGTCGGTGCGATGATTTTAGTCATGGGCTTAAGTTATGGCGGGATAATTCACTTACCCTTGCCACAAATCAATACTTCGGTGTCAGCAGCAGGACCCTATGGTGTGGGAGTGACTTTTGCTTTGATTGGTTCTCCCTGTGCTAGTCCGGTGTTATTTGCTGTCATTGCTGCCGCTGCTGCTACTGGTTCGCAAATTACTAGCGTCGCTGCATTAGTTAGTTATGGTTTGGGATACACGGCGATAATTTTTCTTGCCAGTCTCTACACGGGATTGGTTAAACAAAGTCGCATCCTTTTAGGTCAATCGGATTGGGTGATTCGTTTCGGCAGTGGGGCGCTGATCCTAGCGGGTGGTTTTTACCTAATTACTGGGATTGACTGGTTTGTTTAACCGAGCGTAATTACATCCCCTTGAATCCGATCCTGTCTTCAATTTCCCGTGCAGTCTGAGTAGACCGCACTTTTATTTCTGACAGTCCTTTGCGCCAACTCCCAATCTGACTCAAGCAGATTCCAAGCAAAACAATACTACCTCCAATATACTGAGCCAAAGTCGGAATTTCTCCTAAAATTAAATAGGCAGATAGAATACCCGCGATCGGGGTAAACGAGCTAGCTAGCGAAACTTCGGGAACGGTAGATGTCCTCAATCCTTGAATCCAAAAGGCTTGACCCAGCACAACAATGACTGTACCGTATACCAACATCCACTGCCATAAAAACGGAGAGAATGCATCGATAAAATGATGCTTGCCGTAAAGCAGGAGAGCAAAAACAAAGAAAACGACTGTACCTAAAGCTGTCCGAATCGTGCTGTAGAGTCCCAGAGGCAATTGAGAAAGCCAGGATTTACTCACAATTGTGGAAACGGCTAAAGCGATCGCCCCCAAAGCTGTTAAAATCTCACCTGCTCCCACCCTAAAACCTGCCATAATCATTCCAGGTTGAGGAGGTTGCAGGACGATTGACAAGACAACGCCCGTAAATGAGACGATCGCGCCTATTATCTCCCAACTGTTGACGCGCTCATGCAGCAACCAAATAGACAGTGCCAGAACGAGCGGTGGTTCTAACCGTCCCACGAGTACGACATTATTCACGGTAGTCAATGAAAGTGCTGCAAAGATGAAACTAGGGGCGATCGCGCCTGCTAGAATTGCTACAGCGATCGCTCCTACCCATTCCCGCCTAGAAAGCTGTTGCAGCCGAGTTAGAGTCAACTGCTGACGATAAACAATTGCCAATACCAGCAAGGCGCAAAGATTGCCGACAAATAAAACATTGCAGAGCGAAATCGGATTGCGCCCATCAACTAGATGCATTGAGCCAAGTTGAGTAAGCCTGCGCGTAACTGAACTGGAAGCACCGAAGATCGATATTGCCAGCCAAAGATAAAGCTGTCTTGGCATGTTACGACTCTCACTTGCGATCGCTTTAGACAAACGCGAATAATAAACATGAAAGCTTTTTCATGAATATTTCATCGACCGTTCACGGCAGTTACCGAAACTAGCAGGTGCAATGCAAATTTACCTTACATTATGAGGCTTTTACAAATGAAATTCTCTCGTTTGGCGATCGCTTCTAGTCTTGGTGTCATTACAATTCTCATTTTTGGCTTTGCTAAAGCAGCCACCACGCATCAATTTTTCCACTCTGCTGCTACCACGCAGGTTACAGAAACAGCTCAAGCGACTAAGCCAACTGTACTCAGTTCTGGCTCCTTTGTTGACGGAGAGCATCCAACTAGCGGTACTGTCCGTATTATCAATCGAGATGGTAAGCGGTTTTTGGAACTGGATCGGACATTTAAAACTTCGACTTTAGGACCCGATTTGGTGGTAATTTTGCATCGTTCTGGCGATGTAATTGGCTCCACAAAACCACCTGCCTATCCGATTAAGCAGGGCGATTACGTAATTCTCGCTCCCTTACAAGAATTCAGCGGCGCTCAAAGCTACGCAATTCCAGACAAGATTAACCTCGATGACTTCAAATCTGCGGCGATCTGGTGTCGTCGCTTCAATGCAACTTTCGGCGCTGCTATGCTAAAGCCATAACAAGGACTATGAGAAATAGAGCAACCAATCGTCAAGCTAGAAGGACAAGGGTAAATCGACTGCGAGAATGGTGGTTGGCGTTTTCTGGACTTCGATCGCGCCTACTGATTTGGTACTTTCTCCTAACTATTTGCATCACGCTCGTTTCTGTTTTGGCTACCTTTAAGATTTTCTGCGATCTGGAAGAACAGCAGGCAGGCGATCGGTTGCAACGCGATATCGATCTCCTGCAACAACTGGTAAGCCAACAAAAGCCAACTAATCCAACTGCCGATACTTGGGTAAATTTGCTAGATCGGTTTGTGGCAAAACAAGTCCAAGATCCATACGAGTATTTATTTCTCGTTGTCAACGGTCAGTTATATCGCTCTCGGCAGACTGTTTTGCCCGAATTCTTACGACAAGACCCAAATCTAATTGCACGTTGGGCGCAGCCTATTCCATCCAAGCGTCCAGTGGTGCGAGAAGGCTATATTATTCGTGTCGTTCAACCAATTCAAATCGACGGACAGAACGCAGTCGTATTAGGCATTTATGATGCTACCTTACGCTATCAAATGGGCGAGAAAGCATTAATCATAGTTGTCCAAGTGACTTTGGTAGCTCTAGTTTTATTTTCGGCGATCGCTTGGTTGACTGCTGGACGACTGCTATCGCCCCTACATCAGCTGAGGGAAACGGCGCGTGCTATCACTGAAACGGACTTATCTAGACGGCTAACTGTCCGAGGTACGGATGAGATTGCCGAACTCGCCCTTACCTTTAATAATATGCTCGATCGCCTCCAAGCAGCTTTTACCAGCCAACAGGATTTTATCAAAGATGTGAGTCACGAACTCCGCACTCCTATCACAATTATTCGCGGACACTTAGAATTACTCGGCAGCGATCCGCAGGAACAGCAGGAAACAATTGCCTTGGTGCGGGACGAACTCAAACGCATGAGCCGCTTTGTTAACGATCTGCTGCTACTGATGCGGGCAGAAAGACCCAATTTTTTACGCTGGCAAAGCATCGACTTGGAGACATTCACCGAGGAATTATTTGCCAAAGCTAGGGGACTTGCCACCCGCAACTGGCAACTGGAAGCAAAGGCAGAGGGAGAAATGTTTAGCGATCGCCAAAGAATCTCGCAAGTTATCCTGAATTTAGCCCAAAATGCAACACAGTACACGCAGGAAGGAGATACAATTGCGCTCGGCACTGCGATCGCAAATAATGAGGTTAGATTTTGGGTGCGGGATACGGGAGAAGGTATCGATCCAGAAGACCAAGAGCGGATTTTCGATCGCTTTGCTCGTGGTTCCAATAGCGAAAGGCGTTCTGAAGGTTCTGGGCTAGGTTTGTCGATCGTCTACGCACTTGTCAAAGCACACAACGGTCATGTGGAATTATTCAGCCGCTTAGGGGAAGGTGCTAGATTTACAGTTGTTCTACCTAGGCGACAACCGGAAATAAATGCATCGCTTCAGGGTCGAGGACGACTGAATAATTCTAATTTTTACCAGCAAGCTGTTGCGATTCAACATCCACTACCACGGGAGGGGCGATCGTGAACCGGATTTTAATTGCGGAAGACGAAACTCGCATTGCCGCATTTCTAGAGAAGGGATTGGGCGCTGACGGTTTTAGCATCACACTGGCGAAAAACGGACACGAAGCCGTAGCTATGGCTCGTAGCGACAATTTCGATCTCCTGATTCTGGATTTGGGACTTCCTGGCAAAGATGGCTGGCAGGTGCTTGAAGAAGTTCGAGGGCGCGGAGAGAAGCTAAGAATCATCGTTCTGACTGCCCAAGATGAGGTGGAAGATACGGTTGCTGCCTTAGAAGCAGGAGCAAATGATTACGTAACTAAACCATTTGAATTTGTCGAACTTTTGGCACGGGTGCGGGTGCAGCTACGGGATAGTATCATTCATCCGCATGGCAAGGGTAGCAGGAAAAACACGCTTCAAGTCGGTCAGGTGGTGCTTGACTTGCTAACGCGACAAGTTCGCAAGGGTAATGAATTAATTGAAATGTCTGCCAAAGAATTTACTTTAGCTGAGGTCTTCTTTCGCCATCCAATGCAGGTGATGAGCCGCGAACAACTGCTGAATCGTGTCTGGGGCTACGATTACGATCCCTGCTCGAATATCGTCGATGCCTACGTCAAGCTGCTGCGGAAAAAACTCGGTAGCGAATTAATTGAAACAGTCAGAGGTGTCGGCTATCGGCTGCGGGCGTAGTCTTTCCGTATAAAATATCAGATCTGGATTTTCCATAATTTAGATATTGCCCAGCGAAACATACCCAGGTAAAACTAAGCACTGTTAACCCTGATATGGCAATACTAAGCTGGAGATAGGAAGTCAAAATACTGCAAGATTCTGAGAAAGAGGTAGAGAATGCTGGAACAATATCGGCAGCAAGTGGCAGAACGCGGGGCATTAGGTATTCCGCCGTTACCCTTGGATGCGGTACAAACATCGGATTTGTGTGAATTGCTGAAACACCCGCCTGCTGGGGAAGAGGAGACATTGCTGCACCTGTTGCGCGATCGCATTCCTCCTGGTGTCGATCCGGCGGCTTATGTCAAGGCTGGGTTTTTAACGGCTGTGGCTAAGGGTGAGGTGACGAGTCCCTTGGTTTCTCCTACTGATGCGATCGCCTTATTGGGGACAATGGTAGGTGGATATAACGTGCGATCGCTAATCGATCTACTCAGTGCTGAGGCGACTTTGGCTGCTGCTGCTGCTAAGGCTTTGAGTAAGATCGCTCTAGTTTATGAGTCATACCACGATGTTCTAGATTTGTCAAGTGAAGGCAATCCTTACGCTAAGCAGGTAGTTGATTCTTGGGCAAATGCCGAGTGGTTCACTTCTCGCCCGACTTTACCTGAAGCCATCACCGTAACAGTATTTAAAGTGCCTGGGGAGACGAACACGGACGATTTATCTCCTGCACCCCATGCTACTACACGTCCTGATATTCCCTTACATGCCTTGGTGATGCTGGAATCGCGGCAACCTGGTAGCTTAGAAACCATTGCTCAATTAAAGCAAAAAGGACATCCTGTAGCTTATGTTGGCGATGTTGTCGGTACAGGTTCTTCGCGCAAGTCGGCAATTAACTCGGTGTTGTGGCACATCGGACATGATATTCCCTGCATTCCCAACAAGCGGGCAGGAGGGTATATTTTAGGAAGTGCGATCGCGCCGATTTTCTTCAATACTGCCGAGGATGCAGGTGCATTGCCAATTCAGTGCGATGTCACTCAGATGGAAACGGGTATGGTAATTACCATCCATCCATATAAAGGGGAAATTACCAACGAAGCAGGCGAAGTTATCTCTACCTTTACCCTCAAACCCGATACGATTTTAGATGAAGTGCGTGCAGGCGGACGTATCCCGTTATTAATCGGACGTACCCTGACAGATAAAACTCGTACGGCATTGGGATTAGAACCGAGTTCTATCTTTACTCGTCCCAAGCAACCAGTTGATACGGGTAAAGGTTACACTCTAGCGCAAAAGATGGTGGGTAAAGCCTGCGGTTTACCTGGTGTTCGTCCTGGGACTTATTGTGAACCGATCATGACTACCGTTGGTTCCCAGGATACCACGGGACCCATGACCCGCGATGAGTTGAAAGAACTTGCATGTTTGGGTTTCAGTGCTGACTTGGTAATGCAAAGTTTCTGTCACACCGCAGCTTATCCCAAACCTGTAGATGTCAAAGTTCACCACGAACTCCCCGATTTCATGTCTTCTCGCGCTGGTGTTGCCTTGCGTCCTGGGGATGGTATTATCCACTCTTGGCTAAACCGGATGTTATTACCCGATACTGTCGGGACTGGTGGTGATTCTCACACCCGCTTTCCCTTAGGAATTTCTTTTCCTGCTGGTTCTGGGTTGGTAGCGTTTGCGGCGGCTTTGGGTGTAATGCCTTTGGATATGCCAGAATCCGTGTTAGTAAGATTCAAAGGTGAGTTACAACCTGGGGTAACGCTGCGGGATATTGTCAATGCAATTCCTTACGTTGCGATTCAAAAAGGATTGCTGACGGTAGCCAAGCAGAATAAGAAAAACATCTTTTCTGGACGGATTATGGAAATAGAAGGCTTGCCAGATTTAAAAGTCGAACAAGCTTTTGAACTTACCGATGCGACAGCAGAAAGATCTTGTGCGGGTTGTACCATCAAATTGAGTATCGAAACTGTTTCCGAATATTTGCGTTCCAACGTCGCGCTGATGAAAAATATGGTAGCGCGGGGTTATCAGGATGCTAAAACCATCATGCGGCGCGTTGCCAAGATGGAAGAATGGTTAGCAAATCCTGTATTGATGGAAGGCGATGCTGATGCGGAGTATGCCGAAATCATTGAAATTGATTTGAACGAAATCAAGGAACCAATTGTTGCTGCACCTAACGATCCTGATAACGTGAAGTTGTTATCGGAAGTAGAAAACGATCCGGTACAAGAAGTATTTGTTGGTTCCTGTATGACTAATATCGGTCATTATCGGGCAACCGCGAAAGTATTAGAAGGTGCTGGCGCTGTTAAAACTCGTTTGTGGATTTGTCCCCCTACTCGCATGGATGAAAAACAACTCAAAGAAGAGGGGGTTTACGGTGTATTTGGTGCGGCTGGTGCGAGAACAGAAATGCCTGGTTGCAGTTTATGTATGGGTAATCAGGCGCGGGTTGAAGATGGCGTGACGGTGTTTTCTACTTCTACGCGAAACTTCAATAATCGCATGGGTAAAGATGCCCAAGTTTATCTTGGTTCGGCGGAATTAGCTGCTGTTTGTGCGTTACTCGGTCGTCTGCCTTCCGTACAGGAATACATGGATATTGTTGCACACAAAATTCATCCTTTTGCAGGCGATTTGTATCGCTATTTGAACTTCGATCAAATTGCAGGTTTTGCAGATGAAGGACGGGTGATTCCTTTGGAAGAGATGCCTCGGATTGAGGATATTTTGGGAATGCCTACAGCTGCTAGTAAGTCATAATTGTAGGGTGGGCAATGCCCACCTTGTTTTTCTCAGGTATATGCAAATGGATTTTTACACAGTTGTGCTGCGACAAAGCGCAGGTTATTGGGTAGCTTTGTGCTTGGAAAATGGCATAGTAGGACAGGGAAATTCTCAAGAAGATGCTGTAAATAAGCTTAAAGAAGCGATTGATTCGTTTCAAGCTGTATATGAGACTGAGACTAATATTTATACTGCTCCACTTTCTATAGAAGAACTACATGAATTTTTAACTGTAGAAGATCGAGAACCGACTTCTGAAATTTATGAATTAAGAAAATTGTATGCCTAAAAATATATCAGCTCTCAAACCAAGAGAGTTAATTAAAATTTTGGAAAAAGGAGGCTGTAGATTTTATCGGGAAGGGAAAGGCGACCATTGCTTATATATTCGTGAATTTCAGGAGCAAAAGAGAATCGTACCTATAGATATGGGTGCAGGCGAAATGTCTCCTGGGTATGTACTGCGTATTTTTAGGCAATTCGGCTTTACTAATGAGGAAATCGAAAGCCTTTTAAGGTGAATAATTATTTATTAAGGAGTAGGCGATCGCACCCTCTTCACCACAAACGCGATCGCACTTTCTTCTCAAATGTTCCTAATCAGCTTTTTCTAATTTTCGGAAGAAGCTGTTGATTTTTAATTATAGGAGAAAAAATTGTTAAAAGTGGAGGAAGTCGTCAGTTTTCCAGTTCAAATCAATGAATATGGAACGAAGATAATCCAAGTAACTATAGCTATCATAAGTTTGTATACTACAATTACTGTACAGACAGAATCGTCGCATTATTTGCACTGGGATTGAGTCCCACTCCGGTGCGCTCTAGCATAGCTTGGGCGGCTTTGAAGGCTTCCCTTTTTCCTCAATCTGCAATAGCGACACTGCACCCGTATGAGCTAACTGTCGCTCAACATTAAACCAATTGCTTGAGGTTTGCTTTCGGTGCGATCGCGCCACTTTGCATTGAATCGGTGTTCTCGGCGCGATCGAGACTTCTTGCGTCTATATATACTAGTTTACTTTTTGAGTAAGACAGAAAGATCCCCCCAATTCCCCTTTTTAAGGGGGGCAAGAGATCCTCGTCCATAACATAGTTTGAGTGGAATAGTATTAGAAATTAGCGGAAATTAACCACCCCAAAAACCTGCAAGTTTGTAGTATTCCTCTAGTGATATAGGCTTGGTTGAAGCTGCGGTAATTATTTTCCATCCTCCACGAAAAGCTGATGCCGTTTCATCGCTCAATTCTTCCACGATGCAGTCTTGCCAATTGGAAGCGATCGCCTTCTGGTCCATAGCTTCAGTCGTTTGAGCATTGTTGGTCGATTTCATGGGATTTCTCCTGTGTTGTTAGGTTGATGTTGAGGAAGGGAGCAATCGCCTCAGTGATTGAGGAGAGGAAGCGATCGCAGTTCAGCTTTGCGCTTTCTTTAGCCCATCATAAGAGCAGAATATTGCTGCACGATTTTTGCCACTCTGCCTCATCGGTCACGTAGCGTATTGCCCCACTACTGACATCTGCTTGAGGGTCATTGCTGAGGTCTTCGACGCAGTTCTGCCAGTTGGTCGCCGTATCCGCTTGCACGGTGGGTTGAGTGGTTTTGGAATTGGATTTGCAGTTCATTGCAGTTCCTCCAATGGGATTGTTGAAATCGATCGTTCAGGAGATGAAAGGGCGATCGCTTCGACTCGCAAGGGATGGAAGCGATCGTGTCTAAGCCCTTTTAGTTCTGGGCAGCGTCCAACAAAGTCCCCAACACAAGACCGTACTGGCAATACAAGCGATCGCGATCGCCAACAGAACATTGTTAAAATCAAGCATCATTGTCGTCACCTCGGGTTAAACTTGATTAGCTTTAGTACAGGTTTTGCTCGCCTCAGATCTTGCACAGCAAAACCCGCAAGAAAAGGGTTAAAACCTAAATCTTCCGTCAGTCCGCGCCAGTGGACTTTGTTTTTATCGGCGCGAATTTTATTCGCTCAGGCTTGGTGCAATCTCTGAATCGCTGTATTTAATTACCAGCCTACCTGTACTGTAGTGACAAACTGGTGACAAAAAACCAACAAAAGCTCAGAAAATCTAAAGATTCAGAAAAATACCAAGTCGCTGAACCACAACTTCAAGAACTCGGAATGAACTGACTAGATGAATTGTGGATGGAAGTACGATCGCAACCCTATCCCTACAAATGCGATCGCTATTCTAAACTAGAAATATTTTCCTATCTTTAGTTGATTTATGAAGTTGCTACAAAACTACACTATTATTATTCGTCATAATGATAATGGTACATTTGTGGCTTATGTACCAGCAATTTCTGGCTGTCATGCTTGGGGACAAACACCAGATGAAGCGCGTACTGAACTTGCATTTGTGTTTGAAATGATTCAAGAAGAAGCTGTTCTCTGAGATTCTTAAGCAACTGGATATTGCTAAAGAAGAGTTTGATGAATTAAGATAAATAAGGCGATCGCAACCTCACTTCACAACCACAAGTATCACTTTTCTAACCGCACGGCATACCACTGCAAAAACTGCCCTGGTTCTAAATCTAGATCGCAACTTGTATCAATCAAATGCTTGGCTTGAGCTTCAATAGAGTTGAACTTTTGCAACTCTGGAGGCAAATTCTGTTGCCTCTGACTCAACACATCTTTAAGTTTTTCCAACAATTCGGCAGCTGTAAGAAACTGTTCTGGCTGGTTGGGTTCTAGAACAACAAAGTGATCCTCTTGATACATTAAAGGGTCTGTCATAAATTAATTGTAACTTAGGATATAGTGACAAAATGCGTGTTTCAGCTGCTAGTTTAAAAGAAAACGCAACTATCTGAGTGCCGAATCGGAAGATTTTATGACCCGAAAGACAGCTTGCTTAGTATTCAACCCTGTGGCTGGTCAAAGTAACCCCAAACAAGATCTAGCGCAAATTAGAGAGTTACTAGAACCGGAGTTTGACTTAGATATTCGGATGACTTCGGCAGAAAAGGACGCGGATGAAATCGCCAGAGAAGCGATCGCAGATGGGGCAAAAGTTATTATCGCATCTGGCGGCGACGGTACTCTCTCAGCGGCGGCTGATGCTGTAGTGGGAACAGATATTCCCTTGGGTGTTATTTCTCGCGGTACGGCTAACGCTTTTGCCGCAGCTTTAGAACTACCAGACACAATCGAAGCTGCTTGTCAGATGATTTTAGGAGGAGTAACGCGCAAAGTTGATGCGGCTTTGTGCAACGATCGCCCAATGGTATTGCTAGCTGGCATCGGGTTTGAGGCAGAAACGGTAGAAAAAGCAGATCGTCAGGCGAAAAAGCGATTTGGAATGCTAGCTTACGTCATGGCTGGACTGCAACAGTTGCGCGAATTGGAAAGCTTTACAGCAGAAATTGAGACAGAAGACAGAATTATCAACGTCACGGCTGCTGCAATTACCGTAGCCAACGCCGCACCACCTACCTCGGTCTTAGCTCAAGGTCCAGACGGGGTAGTATTTGATGACGGACTATTAGATGTTACCGTAGTTTCTTCTACAACTCGCGCCGGAGCGATCGCGGCTTCTTTTCACTTACTCTCTACAGCTTTAAATGAGAATGCAGCCGAACGAGATGACGTAGGATATTTACGCGCCGAACGAGTCAAGATCAGCACCGATCCGCCGCAAAAAGTTGTTTTAGATGGCGAAATCATTGGTGAGACACCAATTGATGTCAAATGCATTCCAGATGGACTGACGATTTTTGTCCCAAAGGAAGCAGCACCACCCTCAGCCGCCGAAAAACTGGAAGGACTGCCAGATTTGATTGTGGAAAATAAAGTGGTTGTGGGGTTTGCGGATTAAAAACTTACACTTCCAATACGACTTTCCCGACTGCTTGACCTGATTCGGCGTAGCGATGGGCTTCTGCGACCTCAGAGAAACGAAAGGATTTAGGATCGAGTAAGGGGCGGATTGTACCTTGGTCTACGAGTTTGGCGACGTTGAAGAGGATTTTGCCATGTTCGGCTCGTTCCGTGCCGTATAACATACGTAGGAGCATGAAAACGACGTGTAAGGTTAGTCCTTTGGCATGGAGGGGGCTGAGGTCGTGGGTAGAACGGGTAGAGATGGAAACTACTGTACCGTGCATTGCTGCCGCAGCGAAAGAGCGATCGAGGTTGTCTTTACCAACTGTATCGAAAACTACATCAAAGCCTTTGCCTGAAGTGTATGCTGCGACGTATTCTTCTACGGTTTGCTGACGATAATTGATGACTGTATTGACTCCTAAGTGGTGGGCGATCGCCTTTTTTTCTTCATTAGAAACTGTAGTATAAACTTTTGCCCCCGCCCATTTTGCCAATTGAATGCCAATATGACCGACTCCTCCAGTTGCAGCATGAACTAGTACTTTTTGTCCTGGCTGGATTTTGGCGCGATAAATTAGACTTTCCCAGGCTGTAATTGCGACTAATGGTAAAGCAGCAGCTTCTTTCATTGAAAGCGATTTGGGCTTTAATGCAAGTAAATCGGCATCGGCTAGCATATATTCTGCTAAAGCGCCACCCATACCTTTAAATCCGCCTGCACAGCCGTAGACTTCATCCCCAGGTTTAAAAGTGGTAACTCCTTCCCCCACTGCTTCTACTACTCCCGCAACATCTCCATGCAACACGGCAGGGAATTCAGGCGCGATCGCGGGCATTGCCCCTCGTCGCAGTTTAAAATCAACTGGATTAACGCTGGTAGCTGCAACTCGAATCAAAACGTGACCAGGAATAACTTCTGGTTTAGGTAATTCTATAGTTTGGAAGACACTTGGTTCGCCAAAAGAGACGATCGCTTGGGCTTTCATGGTAGTTGGTAATTGGTAGTTGGTAATAGGTAATGGTTTTGACTTTTAACTTTTGACTTTTGACTTCCTACCTAATGCCACTGTCATCACTACTATAGTTGCAGCAACTAGGGTTAGAGGTGTAATTGTCTCACCAAGTAAGAGTGCTGAGGCGAAAATTGTCAAAAATGGTTGTAAAAGTTGAACTTGTCCGACTCTGGCGACACCACCTAAAGCTAGTCCGCGATACCAAGGAAAAAAGGCAAGCAACTGACTGATAATACTGACGTAGGCAAACCCCATCCAAGCAGCAGGGGAGGCAGTTAATTCATGCTGGTAAACTGCGATCGCGGTTGGTGTGACTAATATTGGGGCTGTAAACACTAATGCCCAACAAATCACTTGCCAGCTGCCTAAATCTTTCGCCAACCGTCCCCCTTCGGCATAACCTACAGCCGCAGCTAAACCCGCGCCAAGTAAAACCAAATCTGCCCAGTGCATTTGTCCTGCACCCGAAATGATGGCGAATAGGACGACGGTGCTACTACCTGCAACGCTGGCAATCCAGAAGCCTAAACTAGGGCGTTCTCCTAATCGCCATGCGCCTGCTAATGCTGTTGCTAAAGGCATCAGTCCTAGAACGACTCCGCCGTGGGCAGCTGGTAGCTGTTGCATTGCCCAAGCCGAGAGTAAGGGAAATCCTAAAACCACCCCCGCAGCGACAATCGCTAAACTTTTCCAGTGGCGGCGGTTAGGTAAGGGTTGACGAGTCGTTCTTAAAACCAACATTGCCAAAAATGCTGCGACAATCGCCCTTCCTAAACCAACAAAATTGGGGTCAAAATCGGTAACGGCAGCCCGGGTTGCTGGTAGTGTTAAGCTAAAGCCAAATACCCCCACAAAGCCATAGATCGATCCCAATAATTCAGGATCGATGCCGCGAATTTTTTGATTTTGTCTCACCCTTGCAACTTCCTCTTTCCTGGCGCACCGTAGGGAATACTTTCAGGTTTAGCTAATAATTTGGCGATCGCGGAAGGTACGGATTTAGGAATTTTATTCTAGTACAGTGAAATTTTACGTTTTTCTACTAGGTAAGACGATCGATTCTATCTGAAATAGCAAAATAAATTATATAATAATTTTTCATAACTCTTCAAAATATGCCGTTTAAAATTTTTAGCTTTATATTTTTTCTATTTGGGTTTTTTCTAATTTGGCAAGGTTTTATTGTACTTCAGATTTTTGGCTGGTTACTTATTTTGTTAGTCGCATACTATAGCAGTTGTTGGATTAGTCCATTATTTGTAACTAAAGGAAGGCAGCTAGTAAAAATATTTCAGATAGACCAACTAGAAGGAATTATTTGTAGTTCAATCCGCTTTCCCTACTGGTTAGATCTAGCTAATAGCCTGTTATTTATCCCAGAAGAGATACGTTAAAACAAAATCGCGATCGCACGCAAATCTACCATCCTAACGTGCGGTCGCAAATCAAAAGCCCCCCAATTTATCGGGGGGTTGGGGGGATCTACTTCTTCGGAGAGATCAACATCATCATATTGCGCCCTTCTTTTTTCGGCGCTTGTTGTAGCTCTCCCACCTCTTGCAGATCCGTCGCCATCCGCTTGAGTAGGGTTTCTGCCAAATCGCTGTGTTGAATTTCCCGACCTCGGAACATCACAGTTGCTTTCACCTTATCGCCATCTTTCAAGAAGCGTTCGGCTTGATTGACGCGCACTCGATAGTCATGTTCCTCAATCTTGTAGCGCATCTTCACTTCTTTCACGTCAGCCGTATGCTGCTTCTTCCGAGCTTCCCGCGCCTTCTTCTCCTGCTCGAATTTATACTTGCCGTAGTCCATAATTCGGCACACAGGCGGATCGGCTTTATCGCTGAGCAGAACGAGGTCTAACTCTTTTTCCTCAGCAATTTGCAGTGCTTCGTAGGGGGTTAAAATTCCCATCTGACTGCCATCAGTATCGATGACTCGAATCTTAGGGAAGCGAATGCGTTCGTTAATTTGGGGTAAATCTTTTGTGGGTCTTCTTTTTTCAATCACAGGCATATAGGATTATTAGCAACTGTTTGTTAGATAACTGGGATGAATCCAGCTTGAGCAACTATTAGACTAAGACAACTATGTATACCTTCACACCAAACAATCGGCTTTCGGAAACGTAACTAGTAGAGTCTACAATCCATAGCAAACAGCAGGCTTTCTTAGTACTTGCAATTCACGATAGCACTTTTTTCTGCTAGTTAGGGGTAGGGAAATTCCTCTATTTGCGAACTCCGATCGCCATCCATTTGTTAAGATCGCCTTAACTTATCAGGATAGATGCGATCGCCTCCCATCAAAACAGCTCAATTGTTAAAATAATTTAGAGATTTTATAACTTTATTCAACTTGACCAAAACAAGCGTGGATACCTTATTACACTGGCAGCAACGGGTAGGCAGTCAAAGAGACTGGATTTGGCGTGGCTGGCAGACTCGCTACACTTTTATTCGCCCAGAACAACCCCAGCCTCAGACAACACCAATAATTTTACTGCATGGCTTTGGCACGTCAATCGGTCATTGGCGACAAAACTTAGCCGTGCTAGGTGAACAGCACACAGTTTACGCGCTGGATATGTTGGGGTTTGGCGCGTCGGAAAAAGCTCCAGTAAGCTACAAGGTAGAACTGTGGGTAGAACAAGTTTACGATTTCTGGCGCACGTTTATTCAGCATCCAGTCGTCTTAGTTGGTAATTCTATCGGTTCGCTAGTGTCGCTGAGAGCGGCAGCTATGCATCCTGATATGGTGCAGGGTATTGTAATGCTCAGTCTTCCCGATCTATCTATCCGACAGGAAGCCATACCTAAGATTTTACGTCCCGCGATCGCCGCGATCGAAAATCTCTTCACCTCACCCCTATTAATTAAAACCATTTTTCGCATTGTCCGCCGCCCCCAAGTGGTAAAGCGTTGGGCAGGCATTGCATATGCTAATTCTGAAGCCGTAACTGATGAATTAGTAGATATTTTGTTAGGACCAGCTCAAGACCGAGGTTCGGCACAAGCTTTCTATGCCACGCTAAAAGCGATGTTGGATTCTCAATTCGATCCTTCAGTCAAGAGCATCTTGCCAAATCTAAACATTCCCATCCTACTGATTTGGGGACAGCAAGACCGCATGATTCCACCCGCTTTCGCTCCCAAGTTTGCTGCTTACAATCCTAACGTGCAGCTTCTAATTTTAGAAAATGCAGGACATTTCGCTCATGATGAGTGTCCTGAAGAAGTCAACCAAGCAGTCTTGAACTGGATCGACTCTTTCCTTGCCCGTCCCGATCTTGCTCTATACAAAGTTAATAATTAGTTGTTAATGGTTAATTGTTTGTATCGCCATTAACCATTAACAATCAGCCATCAGTTTTTATCCGATACTGACTTGATCGGTAGTTACGTCAGTTGCGCCTTGAACGTTTCTGGCAACAGAAACCATTTTTTGCAAAATATCTTGGCTGGGAACCTTGCCTTTTAAAACCACGGTACTGCCCGTTTGAGCTACGTAGAGAGTATCAACGTCAGTTAAGCTTTGGTCTTCATCAAATGCCAAAGCAACACGCTTAGCTAAACCACTCTGATCGTATTCTCCATTCAATCCTAGACGCTCGGGAGGAACTGATTCAGTGGCAGCAGCAGCCTGTGGCGTAGGATTAACTTGAGCGTTTTGCGGTTTTTCCATGCCAAACAGTCTTTGTAACCAACCCATAAATTTTTTCTCCTTGAGTAATTAGCTGCTCTCAGTGTAAGTTTGCGTAGCGATCGCCACACCTACCCGAAAGAAGATATAGTCACAAGTCGATCATCTTAAGAGTAAATCTACGAATTGAAGTTTAATTAAGTTAAATTTAATTTTTTTAGCTACTTTTTAACCTACAATTGCGCTGCAAGTCTCATTATCTACTTAGCGATCGCCCAACTCCCTTTTTGAGGAAGGCTAGGGGGAGCGAGTCTAGCTTCAAGCGCGTAACTCCTGCAACGACACGCGCCTTTTTTTCAGCTAGAAAACATTTGTTGAGAGCGAAAGACGAGATAGATCGAGATAGAATATAAGGCTGAACAGATTGATTTTAGCGATCGGACAGAAAGTAGAGAGCAGTGAGTAGCAACTATCAACCATCAACCATCTTCACGCATTGTAGCGCCAGCGTTTACCATCAACCATCAACCATCAACCATTAAAAATGAAACACACCCTTTCAGTTCTAGTGGAAGATGAAGCGGGGGTACTAACCCGCATTGCGGGTTTATTTGCCCGTCGTGGCTTTAACATTGAAAGCCTTGCTGTCGGTCAAGCGGAGCAAAACGGAGTCTCTCGAATTACAATGGTAGTCCCTGGGGACGATCGCGTCATCGAACAGCTGACCAAGCAGTTATATAAGCTCGTCCACGTCCTCAAAGTCCAAGACATCACTGAAGTTCCTTGTGTCGAGCGGGAATTGATGTTGATTAAAGTGAGTGCTACCAGCTCTAATCGCTCGGAAGTGATTGAAATCGCTCAGATCTTTCGCGCTAGAGTGGTCGATGTGGCTGAAGACTCCCTCACCTTAGAAGTTGTCGGCGACCCTGGTAAAATTGTCGCGATCGTGCAGTTATTACAAAAGTTTGGACTGCGAGAGGTCGCCCGTACAGGTAAAATTGCCCTCGTGCGAGAGTCGGGAGTCAATACGGAATATCTCAAGTCTCAAGTCGAGGCAAAAGTGTCATGAGTTAGGCTAAAGTCGTCAATCCGGCAAAATAGTCCTGTAATTGTTGGCTGTGGTCGTGGGCAAGTTGACCGGGAGGTAAAGCGCCAGGAGGAAATGCACGAACTTCCATCACTTCTAATGGATCGCGGACTTTCATCCTGCCTGTGACATCTGCCTCAACTACAATACAAATCGAATGAATGCGCGGATCGCGATCGGGTGCGGAATAAACTCCTACCAGTCGCCGAATTTTGACTAAATCCAGCCCCGTTTCCTCGGCTAATTCTCGTTTGACTGCCGTAGCCACATCTTCACCCCAATCTACCATCCCTCCTGGTAGCGACCACAGCCCATTATCACGACGGCGAATCAAAACGATCCGACCATCAGGCAAGATGGGAATGATACTCGTGCCTGGGACGGGATGACGAAATATGATGCCGATGACAGTTTGAATAAATCGCCACCAGCGGCGTAGGGGTTGGGCGATCGTCTTAAAACTAGAAAAAATCACTATTTAACCGTTAGTTAAAATTTATAAATTTTCATATGCTGAAAAAATTTGGTGAAACCCCAGACAGATAGTCTATCCCAGCTTTTGATAATGTCTTAATATAGTTTAAATTCATCTTATCATTTATCGATCTACAACTCAAAACTATGCCCAGAGCTGTATTTAGCTATAGCTTTTTCCCGAGATTAACTATTGAGATTCATTAATGTTTCTTAATGCAAATGGTGGCGATCGCGCGTGCTAAGTTGGAATTAGCTGACTACTACAGTCCGATTGGTTTATACTTATGACATTAATCCGCTAAGCTGGGAAAATACCGCTGATGTCGGTGAGTCCAATCGCCTCTAGGAACTCTAGGGGTGGTGTTTTGTTGTCTACAAATAATGAGGTGAACATGGCTAAGCGCCGTAACCAAAAAAAAGAAAAGGCGCTACGGAATCAGGCATATGCCCGTAAGTTTCGTAAACGTGCAACTACGGGTCGGATGCAGAATCGTAGAAATCAACCTCAACCACAGGCTGAGGAAGATGAGGATACAGCAGCTAGTAACTAAGACCAGTTAACAGTTATCAGTTATCAGCCACAACCAAGCTTTCTGTAAAGAACAAAGACCCTGGTTCTTATTCACAATCTCGGTTGCTGACACAGTGTAAAAATGTTGCATGTAACATCTTTACACTGGTCACTGGTCACTGGTCACCGATCGCTGTTAACCAAAGCTAGTCATGCTTTTGACTAAAAAGCCAATAAAAATCCCGATTAGCAAAGCCCATACTTGCCCTGTTTGAATAAAGTGATCGAAAGCTTTCTGCCATTGACCTAACAGATCTGGATCTTTGATACTTTGAGCTAGCGTACTATGCCAAGGCAAGTGCCAAAGTATTTGAGACATAGAACTCAAAACTTGAGTGTAGTGGGAAAACCAAGTAGTGAGTGGAAGAACTGAACCGACAACCATAACGAGTCAATCTCCTAGCTGAGTATTTGCCTTCTAAAGGCAGCATAAGTTCATGACTGTCGTAACACATAGAATTGGTAGTGACCAGTGTTCAGTTATCAGGGAGCAGGGAGCAGTTATCAGTTATCAGGGAGCAGGGAGCAGGGAGCAGTTATCAGCAGGGAGCAGGGAGCAGGGAGCAGGGAGCAGGGAGCAGTTATCAGGGAACAGGGAGCAGGGAGCAGGGAGCAGGTGGGCTTTGTGTGCAGGTGAGCTTCAGGTGCAACTACCAACTACCAATTACCAACTACCAATTACCAACTACCAACTACCAACTACTAGTTGATTCGCATCACTACCAAAGTCATATCGTCTTTATTTTGGTTAGTTGCGCCACTGATGAATTTGTGAACTTGAGCGAAAAGATATTCGAGAATTGCTTGGGGGTCTTGACAGTGACGACAAGCAAATTTAAATTCGCCTTCTAGCCTTTCTTCGTCAAAGCGATCGCCTCTTTGATTAGCAGCATCAGTAAACCCGTCTGTATAGTAAATAATTGTGTCTCCTGGTTCTAACTGAACTTGAGCATCTTCGTAATTGCTATGAGCTTCAAGCCCGATCAACATGCCCTCTAAAGTATCTAGGCGCTTCACTGTTTTTGTAGCTGCTTGCCATAATAAGGGCGGATGATGGGCTGCATTACTGTAAGTCAGCCTGCGCGTCTGTGGGTTGTATTCTGAATAGAATAAAGTGACAAAACGATGGGAATTTTCTAAATCGGTATACATGACCCGATTCAAATGCTGCAAGATTCGAGCTGGAGAATGTTCGTTTAATGCCTCAGCACGCAACATTCCCCGCGTCATAGTCATGATGAGTCCGGCTGGAACCCCTTTGCCCATCACATCACCAATTACTAAGCCCCAGCAACTATCAGGGTTGCTACTTTTACCGTCCGCTTGATTCAAGTCGCGCTCGATCGGGATGAAGTCGTAGTAATCTCCGCCAACGCGGTTTGCTGGCTGACATCTCGCCGCTAGAGATACCCCAGGGACGTTAGGACATTGGCGAGGTAAAAGTCGTAATTGAATTTCTGCTCCAATTTCTAACTCGCGGTCTAGACGCTCTTTTTTGCGTAGTTCTACTTTTAGTTCGTCATTTTCAATTGCTACTGCTGTTTGGTCGGCAACAAGTCGGACTAACTTCTGTCTGGTTTCCGTCCAAGTATATTCGGGATCGCTGCTAAAGACGTATAGTCTTCCTCGTTCTGCCTGCTTGACCAAAATTGTCGTACCAAATAACTGTATTTGCGATCCTAAGTGATGACTGACTTGAGCATCTAAAGTTGCCGTAGCAGGAACGATTTGGGCTGTTGTAAGTGCAGTGGTGACGGCACTCGTGGCGGTTTCTAAAGCTTTACGGATTTGTTTGCGTTGGTGAATATCTTGGCAGTGTAGCTTTTCCAAGCTCACCTGACCGTTGGATTTGTAGAGGAATAATACCCCGCCGTCCGCATCCGTTACCCGTGTTGCTATTAACGGAATCAGTTCGAGAAACTGATTCAAATTATTGAAGCTCCTGAGGGCAAATCCCAAGGAACTCAGCAAATCTTGTACCTTATTCTGTTCCCGATACAGGCGCGCCACTAGTTCTTTGAGCGCTACAACTGGGTTAACATCAGTAGCGGCGCTGCTAGTTCGATCGGTGGGTTGGAAGGGCGGTTGAGGCACAGACACGGGTTTAGTTTTATTATGTTAGAGAGTAGTCGTGAGCCATCAAGTTAGGCAGTAAGAGTTCTAGAACCAATAGCTAAGTAGTTTAGCAATGTCTTTTGAAGGATATACCTACAGCTACACTAAAAAAAGTGTGTTTTACCCCCTTTTGCTCCTGTTAGTATAGATTCTTTGACAGCAAAGTTACCGAAAAATTTTAATTTTAATTTTGGATTTTACTAAAACTAAGTTAGTTGCTGCATTTTATTGACTTTTACACATAGGCAAGATCGATAGGTTAAGTTGAGATATCTTAACTTAAAATTCAATACAATTGCTGTCGAAGTATTACTGAATTTAGAGGGAGTAGGGAGCAGGGAGTAGGGAATGAACAGGTGAATTCTTCCTTGTCCCCCTTGTCTTCCTTGTCCCTTAGTTTTCTCTTTCTTCCCCTAGCCCTAGTCAGGTTCCGATCAGTGCTTCTACAAATTCGTAGCTAGAAAAAGGACGCAGATCTTCGATGCCTTCTCCAGCGCCGATGAAGCGAATTGGGAGATTGAGTTGCTGCACGACTGCTAGAGCCACGCCACCCTTAGCCGTGCCATCAAGTTTAGTTAAGACTACACCACTGAGTTGAGCTGCTTGGGCAAACACTTCTGCCTGTCGCAAGCCGTTTTGTCCCAGGGTAGCATCGAGGACGAGTAAAGATTCTACACGGGCATCGGAGGCTTTTTTATCAACAATGCGGCGAATTTTACTGAGTTCGTCCATCAAGTTTTTCTTGTTTTGCAATCTTCCAGCTGTATCGACGAGTAGTAATTCTGTGTTGCGTGCTTGTGCGGCAGCGATCGCATCAAATACCACTGCAGCTGGATCGGTATTTTTACCAGGGTTGGCAATCACTTCGACATTGCTCCTTGCGCCCCATACCTTCACTTGTTCTACGGCAGCGGCGCGGAAGGTATCTGCTGCCCCAATTAAGCAGTTGTAGCCGGATTTGTGAGCAATATGTGCGAGTTTGCCGATAGTTGTGGTTTTACCTGCCCCATTGACTCCGGTAATTAACCAAATATTGAGTTTATCTTTTTCTGGAACAAAAACAGGGCTGCAATTTTGCAGGGGGCGATCGAGCATATCTCGGAGAATCTTTTTCAGATAAGCGATCGCGGCATCTGGGGGTAAAGCTGCTTGCTTGATCTGATTTTGCAAGGCTTCAATAATATAGTCCGTCGCTTCCACTCCAACATCCGCTTGCAGCAGCAGAGCTTCAATTTCCATCACCGCTGCTTGGTTCAGCGGTCCTTGACCGACAATTGATTTTAACTGGTTGACAATGTTACGGCGCGTTTTGCCTAAACCCTGCCGCAGCTTTTTCAACCAAGTAATTTCTTCGAGCGAAATATCTTCTGGTCGCCGTCCTTGCGCCGCCAGAACCTCCGCCGACCACAAAAATCCTTCATCAAAAGCAAAGTCAGGAGCCAAGTCAGTATCGGCTGTAGTTGCAGTAACTTCTGTTGCCGTCACTGGCTGTAAAACTTCTGATTCTGGTTCCTCGATCGCAGTTGCCTTTAGCCTCTCCAACCTTGCCTGACGCTCTGTTTCTGCTCTTGCCCAAAAAGGTACGCTCGCTGTTTCCTCTGGTATTGTTTCCTCTGCCGCAATTTCCTCTACTGCAATTTCCTCTGGTACAGTTGCTTCTATTGGTGTTTCTGCTGTAGTAGTTTCCTCTGCGATCGCCGATGCTTCTGTTCCAGCTATTTCCTCAGTCGAGATCGGTTCTGCTAGCGTGGCTGTTTCTGCCGTAACTGGCTCTTCCGTCTTGACAAGTCGCTCTACTTGTGTGTCTAAAGCTTCTGCTTCGGATGCCGCTAACTCAGCAGCTTCCTCAGCTCCCTCAGCTTCCTCAGCTCTCTTTTCTGGAGCTTGCTGCTGCCTTTCTTGAATACTTTTATAGGCTGCTTTAGCAAAGCTGAGATAATCTACTGCTGCATCTTGAGCCGGTTGTTCCTGGGATACGTCTGCTGGTTGCTCCGGTGCTGGAGTAGCAGGTTGCTCCTCTTGTGGAGTAGAAGATTCATCGTGTTTGCGGCGGAACCAGTTAAAAGGCATTGTCAGTTATCAGGGAACAGGGAACAGGGAACGGGGAACAGGGAACAGGGAGCAGGGAGCAGGGAGCGCACGAGCAGTCACTGTTGACTCTTGACTTCCGACTTCCGACTTCCGACTTCTTTTTGTTTTAAGCGATCGGTGACGCGGCGCAAAACGCCGTTGATAAATTTGTATCCTTCGTCTCCACTGTACCGCTTTGCGAGTTCTACTGCTTCATCGATCGCGACACTAACCCGATCTTGAAAACCTAAAAATTCAATTTCGGCTACTGCAATCCGTAGGATATCGCGATCGATCCGCGCTAGTCGATTTAATTGCCAGTCTACTAAAGCCTGTTCTAAAATTTCATCAATTTCAGCTCGGTTTTGATTGACTGTATTCACAAGTGTTAGAGCGTAACGACGGACATCAAAATTTGGTTCTGCTGCCGTGGCTGATTGAATCATTTCTGGTAGTTGCATGGCTGTAGCAAGGCGATTAATTGCACTTTGAGTCAATTGAATCCCATCCTGCAACATAGCTCTGGCTGTTTGGACATCGTTAGCACGGGTTTCGCTCGTCAAGAGGCGATCGTTTGCCCGCTGAACTTCTCCAGAAGCCGTCTCTAGAGCATCTTCTACTTCCGTTGTCAAAGTTCTGACGGCTGCAACTAACAAATTAGATAGTTGTTGCGCTTCCAATTTTTCTGAGGAATTAGGCAGTTGGCTCAAACTAAGCAGAGCCAATTCGCGAGCAATACTTCGTGCTTTCATAAGGGAGTGGTGCGTGGTGCGTGATGAATAGGTTGTAGAGTGTGAGGTGTGGGGTGTGGGGTTGTTGCCCCTCTGCTCCCTGCTCCCTGCTCCCTGCTCCCTTTATTCACTGATTAATCGCTTGTCCTTGGCGATCTAGCAAAAGTGGGGGTAAGGGCGCATTGGGGGAAACAATACCACCAGAGATAATGACTTTAAAGGCATCTTCAACGGACATGGATAGGTCGATCGCTTCGTCTGCTGGAACAATGGCATACCATCCGGTGGTTGGGTTGGGGGTTGTGGGAATAAATACGCTCAGCATGGGGCGATTCATGTGAGATTGAATTTCATGACTCATAATCCCAGTGACAAAGGCGATCGCCCATATACCCCGCCGAGGATACTCTATTAGAATAACGCGCCGAAACTTCCCATTAGAATCTTTGAGCAGGGTTTCGAGCAATTGTTTTAAGGTTTTGTAAACTGCTCCAGCTAAGGGAATGGCTTGTAATAATTGTTCTCCGAAATCGAGCAGCCAGCGTCCGGCGATATTGCGTGCCATTAAGCCGATTGCTAAAATGCACAGCAGCGGTACTGTTAGACCTACTGCTAAGTTGATGAGATTCACCAGGAAGGGATTCATTTCATCTAACGGATTCAGTTGTTTGGGAATCCGCGTCAGAAATTCGATCGTCCAACTAGCAACGGCGATCGTTAGCCAGATTGTCGTAGCTAAGGGAATGACGACCAATAATCCTGCAATCAGGTCATTTTTTAGATCCTGTTTCAACCTTTCAAGCACAAGCTGCTGACTCTCCTTTGTCTGGCTATTGACTTTAGCAAGCCTCTTTTCCTGTTTTTCCCTAATTGGGGGGAAGCAATTTTATAAATAGGCATATCTCTATAATATTTTGTTGACTCTGTAAATAAATATTGCATGTGGTAGTTGGTAGTTGGTAGTTGGTAATGGGTAATGGGTAATAGGTAATGGGTGGTTGTTGCACCTGAAGCCCACCTGCTCCCCTTGTCCCCCTTGTCCCCCTTGTCCCTCCACTCCACGCATCACTCCTACAAATACTTCTGTAACAAGCCGATCGCGATTTCTGGGGTTTCTAAATGTGGTAAAACACCAGCATGGGCGATCGCCTCAAATGCAATAATCGATCGGGGATTCAGCTTTGCTAAGCGTCTTCCTGAGCCTATTTTGGTAAATTGTGCTTGCTCTCCCCACAAAATCGCTGTGGGGACGGTTAGCTGCGGTACGTACAAAGCCAAGTCAAAATAAAGATTAGCCTTGAGAAAAGCAAGGGCAGCGTATTCGGCGTTGGGTTTTTGAGCAGAAGTGAGATAGGCTGCTACCATTTCTGGCGTGACTCGTTCTGGTTTGGCAAAGAGAAATTGTTGGAGAAAGTTACGCACAGAGACTTCGTTTTCTGCACCTATGGCATAAATTAGGCGATCGAGTAAGGGCGTACTAATTAACTGTAGCGGTAGTCTGCGTCCCGCACCTTCGCCGAAGTCGTCAAACCCAGAGGGACAGATGAGCAAGAGAGATTGAAATAATTCGGGACGCTGAACGGCAAGGCGAATTACTAATGCTGCTGTTAAAGAAGAGGCAACTACCCTGATGGGAGGATGGCAAGCTTGAATAAATTCAGCGATTGTAGTGAGATAGTCGGCAATTTGATATTCTCGCACGGGATGCGCTGATTCGCCCCAACCAATTAAGTCGGCTGCAAGAATCTGGTATTCGCTGGCAAATGCAGGGTAAACTTTAGACCATTCGTAAGCTGATGCACCGCCACCAAAGCAGTGTAGAAAGACTAGGCGAGGTAATTCATGACTGGATGAGGATAGCCAAGGTGCGGCTACTTGGGTGTAGTAAGTCATCGATCCTAAAGAGGTGGCGATCGCCTGTTTTCCAAAGCCAGGAGGTTGAAATTGATTCATGTCAGTTTGAATTTGAACGCGCTTAATTTCAGTACTTTGACTTTTGACTTTTGACTTTTGACTTTTTAGAGAGATTGAATGCAAACTGTGAAGGTAGCAATTATAGGCTGTGGTTATGTCGGTAAGGCGATCGCGCGTCACTGGCAGCAGGATGGTAAGTATCAGATTACCGCAACCACGACAACTCAGGCACGAATGAGCGAGTTAGAACAATTTGCTCAGCAAGTTGTCATAGCTAAAGGAGATGATGTAGCTACTCTTTTGTCAGCCATCCAAGATCGAGATATTGTCATTGTGAGCATTGCACCTAAATTTTTTGCAGCTGATAGCTACGAATCTACTTACCTACAAACTGCCAAGAATTTAATTCAAGTTTTGCCACAAGCTGCTGTTAAACAAATTATTTATACGGGGAGTTATTCTGTTTACGGCGATAAAAATGGGGCATGGGTAGACGAAGAATCACCTTTAACGCCAGCAAATCAAAACGGACAAGTTTTGGCAGAGACAGAAGAAGTATTGCTCTGCGCTGCGAGTGACAAATTGAAAGTCTGTATCTTACGCTTGGGAGGAATTTACGGTGAAGGGCGTGAATTGACAAAAATCTTCAGTCGTGCATTTGGTACAACTCGTCCAGGGAACGGGCAAACCTATACGAATTGGATTCACCTTGATGATATTGTCGGCGCGATCGCCTTTGCCGCAGAAAGGCAATTAGAGGGAATTTATAATTTGGTAGGCGATGAACCCCCATTATCTCGCGATTTGTTGCAAAATTTATGCGATCGCTATAACCTTTCTGAAGTAACGTGGAATCCTGAATTGTCAGAAACCCGTCCTTACAATGCCAGGGTATCGAATCGGAAACTCAAAACCGCAGGATACAGTTTTATTCACCCAGAAGTTTTGATTTAGGACTAGACATGGGTAAATTCTGCAAAGTTTAAGCTTTGAAATGCTCCGATTTCGTCATAGTGAATTGTAATCTGTTGCAGATAACTTGAATTAACCAACCAAGTAGTAGCGATTACAATTGGTTTTCCCACCTCAACTTGTCTGGGACAACTTAAAGAAATCTCGTCGGGAAAAAAGAACGATTCATTCCCTTCTATCTGCCAATTTAAGTTAGCTGGAACCGCAGGTGAAACTTTTAAATCGGGTGTCATCGTAACTGAAGTTCCCGTCCAATTTTCACTCAGACTTCTTTCCGATACTAAATCAAGATTGGTAGACCAATGTTGACTGGGAAAGCCTGTAGAGTCTTCGCGAATACTCAATATTTTAGTTAAGTTAGTACCATCAGTATAAGCCGCGATCGCGCTATGCCGTAAGTTTTTGTGAATGAAAAAGAATTCTACTGCAAAAAAAGAGTCAGCTACTAGTTTCTCAGCATGAAAAGCCCCAGCACCTTGAGGAAAAAAAATCGATCTAAGAAATGGCTTTTGTAACTGCCAAGTTTTTTCCTCGATTTTCCCATCTGCATAAATATATCGATTTGTATGTGTAATTTGAGTTTTTTCTAAGTTGGCACGAAAACTTCTCAAACTTTGAAACGAATCTTTGACCTCTCCTTGAGCAGAATAACTCGTCCAAATTCCATGCCAATCATGTAAATGGTGAGCGCAAAAGTTATTCCAATTTTGTTCTTGAATGTCTATAGGCATAATTAAACTCTTAAATCTTTATCCTCATATAAATACCGCGATCGCCCTACTCCATTCAAGATTTGTACCAAAGGCTTAATCATCTCGGCGCGATTTGTTACCAAAATAGAGATAGCTGCTCGCGATCTGACTAGGAACAAGCTATGACAGAAAAAAATCGTACTGGCTGGGATGCAGGTAGATTCATCCGCACTTTAGCCTATTTCGAGGCGATTCCTGGCTGGAGTTGGTTAAAACAGATACTCCCAGGTATGGCTGACAAACCCGAAAATTATTTATCTGGAGGTAAGCAAGTGGGAGTTATCCTAGTCGCTGGCGCAACGGGTGGCGTAGGTAAGCGAGTCGTACAACGGCTGTTAGAAAGAGGATATCAGGTGCGATCGCTCGTTCGAGATAAAGATAAAGCAAGTTCGATTTTGGGCAACAATGTAGAAACCTATGTCGGCGACATTACCAAATCGGAAACTCTAACACCAGAGATGATGGCAAACGTCCGTGCTGTCATTTGCTGTACGGCAGTGCGAGTACAACCAGTTGGCGGCGATACCCCAGACAGAGAAAAATATAATCAAGGCGTTAAATTCTACCAACCCGAAATCGTCGGCGATACTCCAGAACGGGTGGAATATTTAGGGGTAAAAAATTTAGTCCAAGCGGCAGCTCAATATTGGAGTCAAAACCCCAGTGGTGAAAAAATCGTCTTTGATTTTACTCAGCCAACTCCCCAACTACAACAGATTTGGGGTGCTGTGGATGATGTCGTCATGGGTGGTGTCAGTCAAAGCGAGATTCGGTTTGTGGAAGGGACGGCTTTATTTACAGGTAATGTTTCTACAGCTAACTCCGGCGGCTTTGCTTCTGTTAGAACGAAAAATTTTACTTCGCCACTAGATTTATCTGGCTACGAAGGCGTAACGCTGCGAGTCAGGGGAGACGGTAAGCGCTACAAATTTTTCCTGCGCACGGAATCGAGTTGGGATGGAATGGCTTATTCGTATTCTTTTGATACTGTAGCCAATGAGTGGATAACGGTACGAATTCCATTTAACCAATTAACAGCAGTATTTCGGGCAAAAACAATATCAGATGCTCCAGCGATTGATACTACCAAAATTCGCTCGTTGCAATTAATGTTGAGCAAATTTGAATACAATGGCGAACTCAATCCGCAGTTTTCTCCTGGTGGTTTCGCGTTGCAAGTCGAGTCAATTGGCGCGTATGGTAGTGCAAAACCCCAATTTATTCTAGTCAGTTCCGCTGGTGTCACTCGTCCCAATCGTCCAGGAATTAATTTAGAGGAAGAACCGCCAGCCGTACGTTTAAATGACCAATTGGGAGGAATTTTAACTTGGAAATGGCGTGGTGAGGAAGCTGTGAGAGAAAGTGGCGTTCCTTATACAATTATCAGACCGTGCGCCCTGACAGAAGAACCTGAAATACAGCCTTTGGTTTTCGACCAAGGGGATAATATTAAAGGTAAAGTCAGCCGCGATTCAATTGCTGAACTCTGCGTTCGAGTCGTGGAGCAACCCCAGGATGGTAACTTGACTTTTGAAGTCAAAGCCGATCCCAACTACGGTGCTTTTGCTGCTAATTGGCAGAATTTGTTGGCTCGTTTAAAACGCGATTGAGAGTTACGCGCTGGAAGTTTGAGATCTCGATCCCCCCTAACCCCCCTTAAAAAGGGGGGAATTTTATACTTTCTATGAGATTATCTCTATTTATTGAGAAAATTTCTTGCTGATTTTTATTGCTTGAGTAGTATTATTGAAAATTAGTTTCAGTAAATTTACTAGCAAAAAAGCAAGTATTTACTTCAGAATAACGCAAAATCGAATCTTGCATCTCTCGAAAGAAGTAAATTAGCAAGTCACATGATGATTTGTGAGTGAGGAGTTATTGTGTCAAATTTGCAATTACTATCTGTACTAAGCTTAGTAGGCGCGATCGCCACGTTCGTTCCCGCGATCGCTCAAGCGCAACTTACATCAGTATCCACTTATACTCAAAATGTACCCCAAGAGCAGCGTAGCGGTGCAGAGAAGGCAATTGAGGTAACGGGTGTACGACTGAATTCGACTCCTCAAGGGCTAGAACTTATCCTAGAAACGGCAGGCGGGCAACAATTGCCAGTGGCTACACCTACGGTTGACGATAATAATTGGATCGCCGATCTCCCTCAAGCAAGGCTGGCGTTACCAGAGGGAGATTATCGGGCAGAAAACCCAGCCCAGGGAATCAGTCTCGTTACAGTGACTCAGATTGATGCTAATCGTGTCAGAGTTCAACTCGTGGGAGAGACGGCAGCACCCACAGCAGAAGTTGTACCAAGTCAAAACGGCTTGGTTGTCACCGTTGCGCCTGCAATCGCCGCACCAACAGCGCCAACCCCAACAGAAACAGAGACGATTACAGAAGGCGAGCCAGCACAGGAAATTACTGTGACGGCAACGCGGACGGCAGAAGAACCGCAGGACGTACCGCGATCGGTGACGATAATTAACCGCGAACAAATTGAACAACAAACAAGACTGTCCCAAAATGTAGGAGAAATTCTCGGTAAGTTGGTTCCTGGCTTAGCAGTTCCAACTCAAAGCAGCAGTAACTTTGGGCAAACTCTACGGGGACGCAACGTGCAAGTTTTAATTGATGGCATTCCGCAATCGACTTCGCGAAATGCGCAGCGCGATTTGCGCACGATCGATCCTTCGGCGATCGAACGAATTGAAGTGGTAAGGGGTCCTTCGGCGATTTATGGTGATGGTGGAACGGGTGGTGTCATCAATATCATCACGCGCACGCCAAGCGAGGAGAGGTTAGCTTCTCAGACTCAAATTGGCATAAGTGGAGCTTTGGGAGATTTATCAGGCGATAGTTTAGGTTATAACCTGCAACATGCGATTTCTGGCACTGAGGATAATCTCGATTTTGCCATAAGTGGTTCGCTGACGACTACAGGCGGTTTTTTGGATGCCGAGGGCGATCGCATTCCTCCCGATCCGAATGCTCAAGGTGGTTTTTCTGATGCGGAAACACTCAACTTTTTTGGTAAGTTGGGCGTAAATTTAGACGAACAACAGCGTCTCCAGTTGACGTTCAACCACTTTGATGATACTCAAGATACGGACTTTACTACCGATCCCAGTGTCAACTTGTTACCAGGCAGACAAAAAGCTCGCACTCTAGAAGGATTGAACTTAGACGAGCTTCCAGGTACTCGGAACACGCTGCTGAATTTGCAGTACAGCCACGAAAACCTGTTGGGTAGCAACGTGCAGGCTCAACTGTACTACCGAGATTATTTAACTGAGTTTTTTCCCTTTGATGGCAGAAATTTTAGGAACTTGGGCAATCAGATTTATCAGTCGCGGGTGGAATCGGAAAGGTTTGGCGGACGCTTGCAAATTGAAACGCCTTTATTTAACAAAGGGGCAGCAAGGCTGTTGTGGGGTGTAGACTACTTTAACGAAGATACCGTGCAACCAGTGACAACCTTCGATCGCGCCGCTTTTGAAGCCAGTGGAGGTCTAGATTTTCTCCCTACAGGCGAACGGACTTGGACACCGCCGCTAGAACTCAATAGTTTGGGTTTATTTGCCCAGTTAACCTGGGATGTGAGCGATAGCTTTATCGTCAATGGCGGTGTGCGCTACGAAAATGCCGATGTCAGCGTGGATGACTTCACGACTTTAGCCAATCCCGATACGGTAATTCCTGGGGGCGATCTCAATTTTGACGCGACGCTGTTCAACATTGGTACAGTATTTTTCCTGACAGAAGAGATAAACGTATTTGCGAATTTCGCCCAAGGTTTCTCGCTAGCAGATATCGGCTTAGTTTTAAGAAATGCTCAACCAGGATTTGATGTCGAGTCGCTTAATCCAGAACCACAGCAAGTTGATAGTTACGAAATTGGTTTGCGCGGACAATGGGAGACGATCCAAGGGTCTTTATCTGCTTTCTACAATGAGTCGGAATTAGGTACGACTTTTACCGCACCAGGAACCGTACTGCGCGCCCCAGAACGGATTTATGGTGTAGAAGCTGCTGTAGACGTGCAACCAAGCGATCGCTGGCAACTTGGCGGTTCTGTCACTTTACAAGGGGGTGAAATCGATCTGGCTGATGATGGAGAGTATACAGCTTTGGATGGTTTTCGGATTCCGCCTTTAAAAGTTGTAGCTTATGTCGAGAATGAAACTTCCCCAGGTTGGCGCAATCGGTTTCAAGCATTATTTTCTGGCGATCGCGATGTGTTTGGTGACAGCGTTGCTTTTGGCAGAAGGGAAGTAGAAAGTTACTTGACTGTAGACTACATCAGCAGCATTCAACTGGGAGATGCTGGAACTTTACAAATTGGAGTGGAAAACTTGTTCGATAATCAATATTTCCCGATTGTTTCCCAAATTCAAGCTAACGATTCGGCTTATTCTGCTGCTAGAGGTAGAACTGTTAGCATTAAATATTCGATTGATTGGTAAAAACTCAGGACGTACTAATCTACGCTTCTAGACCCACTTGAGCGATCTAATTTTAAATTTGGGATTTTTGATGCAAGAAAACATCGTAAATCCCAATTTCTAATAAATATTTTTAGCTTTTCTATATCACTAAAAATTTTGAACTGCTAAGTCAATAGCAATTCAAAAAAATAAATATCTGTGTTAGCAATACAAAACAATCTGTACTGTTCCAGTATTGTTACTTGCTTCTTCCTAACGGCTTATAACTAAATTAACTACTTTTTGGCGCTTCTTCCTCTAACCAGAGAGAGGGAAATTTTAAGTTAAAGCGTGATGAAATACACTAGTATTTTTGCTTATAGCCCTAGCGAAACTTGTCATTCTTGCTGTACTTAGGGAAACCGCACATAAATCATTTTTTAAAAATAATTGCTTTCTTTTGTATTCAAATAAACACAGCAAATTTACATCAAAGTCTCTCATAAGTATTAGTGAGATCGTCTATAAGACTGAAATTAACTGGTCAACAACTTGTGGCGATCGCGGCTATGATAGAGTACCTATGTACTTCGATCGAGCGAGAAAATTATGTTCGACGTAGGAGAGTATGTAGTTCATCAGAATACGGGACAGATAGGTAGGGTAATTGGTTACGGACACCAGATACTCAATGGCGTTTATGTAACAACGCTTAAAGTATTAGTGCATGATGCTGAAATTATTGGTAAGCGAGGAGTCATAGAAGAAGACTTGTATTCAGCATGGACTGAGTGTCAAGTTTCTAACAATCCTCTTTTTTAAAGTTAGTGAGTGAGTAGGGTGGGCATTGCCCACCTTAAGACAAGCATTTGTTATTCGTGAAAAAGGGAATATTTCTATAGACAGTTGATAAATATTATTTGAGATTAAATTGCCATAAACAGATATTACTAAAGATTCAAGTTCTATTTTTGACTCGGTAATTATTGTTTTAATGGATACAAGTATTTTATAGTGCTTTTCACTCTTGAGCTAGTTGCTAGTCAAAGCGATCTTGCTCTATTATTCACTTAGCAACCTATGCAAGCAGAACCATGACAAATATTAAACAATTTTTCATGTCTCACTTAAGTAGTTTGCAAGGACAAGTCAAAAATGAAAACGATCTATTAGCATCTTGGGCAGAAGTGTTGAATGTTAAGAAATCGCCATAAAAAAGCAGCCCAAAATGTGATAACTTTTGAGCTGAATAGAAATAATAAATGTTAACGATTGATGATACC
>NZ_JACJQX010000035.1:0-73694 GCF_014696895.1 Chroococcidiopsis sp. [FACHB-1243]
GGTATCATCAATCGTTAACATTTATTATTTCTATTCAGCTCAAAAGTTATCACATTTTGGGCTGCTTTTTTATGGCGATTTCTTAACATTCAACACTTCTGCTATTTTATGGATTGCTACATTCATAGCTAGTATTCCTTTATTGTTTACTATTTTTTCAATGATAGTTAGTATATTAAACAAAAAAATATAGTTCAACAAAGTAGAAATCAAATTTAAATGTAGAGTGGGCATTGCCTACCTGATGATTTAGTTAGCCGCTCGTTTCTCAATTTCGATGCCGATGCTAAGCTGAAACTAGGCTAGGATGTGCGATCTCGTTGTCTATTTGAGACACATGAAAATCAGCTGACTGCTACCTCTAACGCTGGTGCTGTGCCTCATGCTATGGGAGTGAAGGTAGATGCTGACTCCTACGGCTTAGACGAAACTGGAAAGCCAGTGACAGCACTTTCAGGCAAGCCACAGACAATTATGCAAGAAGCGATCGCCTCTAGCTTAATTATTTTTTTAACTAACAAGTGGTTATCTAGTTTTAAGCTAAAAGAAGTTAGTCAAAATTTGCCTGCGTTTAGTAAAGATTTATCAACTTTTATGGGTTTCCCTTTTCATGTGCCGAATCGCAGTACTAGATGACGATCGCAATTGGTGCATGGCACTTCAGCGTTTTTTGAAAAATACCTTTGAAGTGTCTGTTTTCAATGATGCCAACTCGCTAATCGAAGATTTAATTCAAGATGTGCGGCAGTATGACTTAATTATGGTCGATCTGTCTCTGCCTCCCGATGCTTACGGAGAAATTGACGGACGGAAATTTATTCGTTACATCAGAGAAGTTTTACTAGAACCTCCCATTCTTGTGTTAGTGACTGCATTTATTGGAAAAAACGAATTGAATAGTGGCGAGATTTTCTGTAAAGAAGCTGATGCTTTCTTAGCTAAAGATGCAGGGTTAGATGAGATTTCACGGCAATTGCAAGAATTATTGGTAAATGGGTAAGAAAGTGGTGCGTGGGGTGTTGCGGGCGGTTGCGCGGGTTTCCCGCGCAATGAAGCCGCGTCGTGGTGCGTGGTGCGTGAATATGCGACATAAAAAACATCAAAATAGGTTGGGACTGAATCGAAATTCTCTGGTAAATCGGATTACGAATCGCATCCATCAATCTTTGGAACTACAGCAGATTCTCTCTGTTGCCGTGCAGGAGATTCGGGCATTTTTACAAATAGATAGAGTCAAAGTTTATAAATTTCACCCTGACGGAACGGGACAAGTGATTGCTGAAGCGATCGCGGCAAAGCGCCTACCGTCTTTGCTAGGGTTACATTTTCCCGCAGATGATGTTCCTGCCCACGCACGGGAGATGTTTGTTAAAATTGGGGCGCGATCGATTGTGGACGTTCCCCAACAACAGATTAGCCTCAGCTATTTGAAATCTCCCCAAACTATAGGAGATTTGACGGTAGAGGAAGTTCAGCAAAGAACCGTTACAGAAATTCTTCAACGCCCCGTCGATCCTTGCCACGTTGAATATCTTACAACTATGGGGGTGCAATCTTCCTTAGTCATTCCTATCCTGCACGATCGCCAGTTGTGGGGATTGCTAGCTTGTCACCACGCGCAACCAAAAACTTTTCGTCAGGAACAATTAGACGTGGTGCGACTCGTGGTAGAACACCTCGCGATCGCAATTTCTCAATCTCAACTATTGATGCAAGCACGCGAAAGAGCTATTCGCCAAGAATTAATTAACAAAATTTCAACTCTGCTTCACTCTCCCCACTCAATTCAAACAATTTTACAAATTGCGCTTGAAAGTATTGTCAACAGTGTTGATGGTTCTGGTGGCAGACTATATTTTTGTCCTACAGGGCAAGCACAAATTACAGAAATTTATACCGATAGAGTCCAACCTCAAGGGATGTTAGAGAACGCTCCATTTTGGCAACAGTTGATGGCTGATGTTGGTAGAAACCCCCAGCACGGCTATGTAGCGATCGCCAATCTTTATCAAGCACCGGAGTTACTAGAAGTTGCTCCTGCCTTTCAAACTACGAATATCCGCAGCCTATTTGTTATGCCCTTGCATTATGGTAGTGAAATCTTGGGTTGCCTGACCATTTTTCGCGATGCGATCGATACTGATATTACCTGGGCGGGAAGATTCGATCCTGACGAACGTATTTCCAGAGTGAGGAATTCTTTTGAGGCTTGGCGAGAATTGAAACGAGGACAAAGCAAAGAATGGACGAGTTCGGAAATAGAATTAGTCCAAGCTCTAGCCAATCATCTCTCACTTGCCGTCATGCAGCACCGATTGCATGAATACGAACGACAGCAGAGGCAATTGTTAGAAAGACGTAATCAAGAACTGAATATTGCCCGCACCCTGGCAGAAGAAGCCAATCGCCTCAAATCAGATTTTCTCTCCTCCACTAGTCATGAATTACGCACGCCTTTAGCAGCCACGCTTAATTATTTGAAATTGCTCAAAGAAGGGCTTTACTACAACGAAGTAGAGTTAAAAGAATACATTCAAATTGCCTATCAATCAGCAGAAAATCTCGTCACTTTAATTAACGATATTCTCGATCTGGCAAAAATTGAAGCCGGAAGATTGGTGATGCATTCGGAAGAATTTGAGTTAATGCCTCTGTTGACAGAACTGCAACGTTTATTTCAAATTGAGAGTAATTGCAAGGGTATTCCCTTAAACATTGATTGTCAAGTCGAGCGGATTTATGCCGATAAATTCCGATTGCGACAAGTCCTGACTAACCTCTTGGCTAATGCCTTTAAATTTACCGAAACCGGACAAGTTTGCATTCGGGCAATTACCAAAACTGACGAACCAGCAATTGAAATTTCGGTGACAGATACTGGAATTGGGATCGAACCAAGCCAAGCAGAAGTATTATTTGAGCCTTTTGTCCAAGCAGACGGTTCGGTAAAACGGCGCTATGGAGGTACGGGTTTAGGCTTAACCGTCTGTCAGCGTTTAGTAGAACTGATGGGAGGAAAAATCAGTCTAGAGAGTGCGGGTTTAGGACAAGGCACGAAAGTTAGTTTTACTCTTCCTGTGAGACAAGGGAGTAGGGAGTAGGGAGTAGGGAGCAGGGGGGACAAGGGGGACAAGGGAGCAACTACCAACTACCTATTACCCATTATCACTCTCCGTTGATAACTGATAACTGTATATAATTGCGATCGCGCTCTAATTTTTTTCTCGTAGCCTGCTTGAATATTCTCTTAGTTGATGACGATTACACATTGGCTCGTAGTACTGCCAAACTCTTGCAACGTCTGGGGGGTCATTACGTTTACATTACTGACGATCCAGCAGAAATCTTCCGGCGCTGTCAGACGCAAGCAGTCGATTTGGTGATCATGGATATTAATTTGCCAGACGCACAGTGGCAAGGTCAAGCTGTCAGTGGTGCTGATATTTCGCGCGTGTTAAAAAATCAAGTGCAAACAGCCCAAATTCCGATTATTCTCGTGACAGCTTACGCTTTGGCAGGCGAACGCCAGTTTCTGCTTGCTGCTTCCCAAGCTGACGAGTTCGTGGCTAAGCCGATTACTGACTACAACTCTTTTCTAAACCTTATTCGTTACCTTGATCAAACAAATTAGTGAGTCGGAAATACAAAATAGATACGTTATAAAATCGTATTTTATTTTTGTTATTTTCATTTTTGACAGAATATATATAGGACTCATATTTGATTTTTGAAATCTACGTAGGGTGCGTTAGCATGATGGCGTAACGCACCACTTATTCGTATAGGCGTGCGTTACGCGGTACGATAACACACCCTACTATACTTAAATTTTTTCACGAATCAAATAGGATTGCTATATAAAAGTAAATATAACTGATTTGGCTATCTAAAATAATTATTTATAGCAAGGTTCTGATTTTACAAATAAGAGTCTTTTAAACATGATTTACACTGGAAAGAAAATTTAATCTAATAATTGTTTCTTAAAGTAACGTAAATTATTTTTTAATGTTGCATTGATACAGTTAGAAACGTTGCTGACTGTCAGGAAAACATAACTAAAAGATTTCCCAGTCAGACTTTTGAGTAATCAAATAATTTGTCTCTGTATTAAGGAGAACGCAAAAAAATATGATTTTACTGAACTGGGTGAAAAAAATTTTCACTGGAATTGTTGCTGCTAAATCAAACCACATAGTCAACGATATTGATTTTGATGACGAAACTTGCTATGGAGATATTGATTTTGATGATGATATTTGCTACGATATTGATGATAAATATAGTCAAAGCAATCGCAAGTCTAAGCGTAAAGTTAAAACCGCTAGCAAATCTTTCTAAATACTTTCAATATTACTAGAAGTCATATTGAATCTGTAAAAAATTAGCAGGATGTACTTAAATACATCCTGCTAATCTTCATCTCCCTTGTTCTCCTTTTTTCCTCATTTTCCGGCTTCCGACTTCTCCACAGGCGGTAATTCATGCAAAATTGTAAACCGAATATGATTAATTGCTAAGTCGCCAATTGAGATTTCTTCTTTATTTAACGGTACGCCATTGCTTTTCACGGTTTCAAAGGAAATACCTTTGCCAATTTCAATGTGATACCAGGCTAAACCCATAAAAAATCTCGCAGGGTAGGGACCTTGTTCTACTACGTCGTCGGGGTTTGATTCCATCGGCAACCATAAGTCTAGTCCTGGTAAGTAAAATTCTACCCAAACGTGGTTAAAATCCGGTTGCAGGGGGACTTGCTGGTGTTCGGCATAGGGAGGACACTTGTAGCGTCCGATTGTACGACAAGCAATTCCATTTAAGCGCATCAAAGCCAGTAAAACACCAACATATTCGCCACAAGAACCAACACCGCGATCGAGAACGATGTCGGGCGTGTCGATGTGAGGTTTAATCCCATAGGATAGTTGGTCGTAGACGTAATTGCGGATACTGTACATCTGGCGCAGAATATTGGTTTCGCTACCGATCGCCTCGCGAGCAGCACGACGGACGATGAATGATTCCATTGCTAATTCATCATCATCTACCAAATAACGCTGGGCAAATTCTGGTGGAAGAGGGGGAATATTTTCTACTTCTCTAGGGGCAATGCGATACTTGATGCTGCGGACTTCGACGATCGCTTTCCAACCGAAAACATGGCGATCGCCTGTTGTTAAATGGTCGAATTTAAATACTGCGACTCGCTGTCCGTCTTGGATTTCTTCTGTAAAAGGCAGACCAATCGGTTCAACGTGGACGACTTTTTGACGGTCGGTGGATGCAGGCAAGGCAATTCGCCACTCTACCTGTTCTAAGTCTACTTGGTCTAGCGGCGATAGTTCCTCAGCATAGACCATTTCGATCGCGTAACCGTTGGAAAGAGCGTAGTGTCCTTGGGAATTGTAGTGGTATTGCAGCGGATGGATAAAGGTGCGATCGCGATAGGTTAATTCGTGCGACGGATCTAAATTAGGATTATCCCTGATATATGCCTCTTCTGATGCATAAGCGACGTATAGTAATGTCTCATTAGTTTGTGGCTGGGTATAAAAAGTCAACCCCATAGGGCATTCAAACGGAGTTAAGACGCTAAATTGAATGTCTCCTGTAGCGCGATCGAGACAATACACTGTCTGTTCCGTGCGATCGCATATCCACAAATGTTCTTCCTTAACTGTAATGTTTTCTATCCCTACCCCTGGAGCAAAAAATCTGGTAATTTGTACTCCTGTATTGCTGTCAAAAATTAAGATATAACCTGCTTTTTGACAAGTGATGTAAATCGTCGATCGCCACACTGTAACCCCATCGGCAGTGTAAGGTAAGGTAACAAAAGGTTTGAGTTTAAATTCTCCCCACTGGCAATAGTAAACCGTATCGTCCCGCGTACACCACAGAGTGTCTTCCCATACCGCAATTCCCGTTACGTCAACAAACTCTTCTGCGGTTTGCCAATTCAAAATCGTGGTGTTGTCACTAACTGGATCGATTTGCAGCAAATACCCTTTGACCTTATCAATGGCTAACAGGCGATCGCCATAACTGGCAATACCATGCAAGGCAGCTGCACCAAAAGGTCTAATTGTCCGTTGCCAAAGGGGTTGAGTCATATGCTTGCGTGAGGGACAGGGGAGCAGGGGAGCAGGGGAGACAAGGGAGACAAGGGAGACAAGGGAGACAAGGGAGACAAGGGAGACAAGGGAGAAAAAACACTACACCCTACACCCTACACCCTACATCCCACACTCCACACCCTACACCCTTTCTTCACCCACCACTCAAAAAGGATGACAAGTAAAGTATATGAATTGCAATTTTATACTGTCTGTCGAATACAGGTAAGTACCAAAAGAGACAAGAAGCAAGTATAGAGATGCAGCGTTCCAATCGACGCTTAATGGGCAACTGCTTCTATAATTACAATATAAATACAATCGATCGGATCGATATTTACTTTTTTCATCTAATTTGATAGTGTGAACTCTGCCCACTTTTTCTGCAAGATTAAGTAGGGTTGGGATTATCCACCCTACTTTACTGTTCGCTCCTAAGATTGCTCATGTTAAGAATCCAGAAGCTTAATAAATCTTACGGAAAAAGACGAATATTGCAAGACCTAACTTTGCATATCTTACCGGGAGAAATTTATGGTTTATTAGGGGCAAATGGAGCAGGAAAAACAACTGTAATAAATATTATTTGTAATCTTCTACAAGCAGATAGCGGAGAAGTTAAGATTGGCGATCGAGCAGTTTCTGATGCTACTAAGAAAATTATTGGTATTGTCCCCCAAGAAAATTTACTCTACAAAACCTTAACTTGCACGGAAAATCTTAATTTTTTTGCCCAGCTTTACGGTATTTCAGTTAAGCAAAGAAAGCAGCAAATTCAGTCTTGTTTAGCTGCTGTCAACTTATTAGACTGGGCAAAAACTCCTGTAGAAAAACTCAGTGGAGGCATGAAACGGCGATTGAATATGGCGATCGCTTTAGTTCATCAACCCAAATTAGTTATTCTAGACGAACCAACCACAGGTTTAGATGTAGAGGCGCGTTATGAGATTTGGGAATTAATTTTACAACTCCAACGTCAAGGGACTACTATTTTACTCACCACCCATTTATTAGACGAAGCCGAACGTCTTTGTCATAGAATTGGAATTTTGAAAAATGGTCAAATAATCGCTGAAGGTAGTATAGCTCAACTACGTCAATACATATCTGCTGAAGAAATTATTATCGTGCAGACATCTGAAGCGGAAAAAGCGATTGCCCGGGCGATAGAATTAGGTTTTAACTACCGTTACTATGGTAAAGATCTTGCTTTTTGGCTCCCAGAATCTTTAGATTTAAAAGAAATTATCTTCCTCTTTGAAGGCATTCCTCTTAATGCTATTTCTCGTCAACCTGTGCGACTAGAATATATTTATTTAGAAGTCACTAAATCAGTCGCTAGTTACTAGTGGCTAGTGAAAATACAAATGACCAATTACCTATTACCCATTACCCATTACCCATTACCAATCCTCCCATAATATAAGTAGCATGTATAGCGCGATCGTCTCCCATAATGACTAAGGTAAATATTCTTTCTGCTAATTCTTCTAAAGATGCTGGAGTTGTGTCAGAATTACGAAATGCCGTCAATGGTGTAGCACGCGGATCTAAGACAATAAAATCTGCTTCTTTGCCAGGGTCAAAATTACCAATTTTATCTTCTAAATTTAGTGCCTTTGCCCCTCCCAAAGTCGCTAAAAATAGTGCCTGAAAGGGGGAAAGTTTTTGTTGCCGTAATTGAGCGATTTTGTATGCTTCATTTGCAGTTTGTAGGATAGATAAACTCGTTCCACCACCCACATCTGTACCCAAACCAACTTTCACAGGATAATTTTTCGATTTAGCTGTTTCAATTCTAAATAGTCCGCTACCTAAGAATAAATTTGATGTCGGACAAAATGCGATCGCGGCATTTGCTTGAGATAATCTTTGAAACTCTGCATCAGTTAAGTGGACTCCGTGAGCAAACACAGAGCGATCGCCTACTAATCCGGCGCGATCGTACACGTTCAAATAACCCTGACTTTCTGGAAATAATTGTTTGACAAATGCAACTTCATCTACATTTTCTGATATGTGGGTATGCAAATAAACATCGGGAAATTCTTTTAAGAGTCTTCCAGCGATTTGTAATTGCTCGTTAGTTGAAGTTATGGCGAAGCGAGGAGTTACAGCATAAAGCAAGCGGTCTTTTTTATGCCATTTCTGAATGAGTGCTTTTGTTTCTTGATATGATGTTTCTGCGGTATCGGTGAGAAAATCTGGAGCGTTACGATCCATCATCACTTTACCAGCGATCGTTCGCAGATGGCGGCGGTTAGCTTCCTCAAAAAAAGCATCTACAGATTCAGAATGAACGGTAGCAAATACTAACGCTGTTGTTGTACCATTTTTCAATAATTCATCGAGAAAGATAGCAGCTACTTTTTGAGCATAGGCTTTATCTTTAAACTTACCTTCAGTAGGAAATGTATATTTATTCAACCACGTTAGTAATTGTTCCCCGTAGGCGGCGATGATTTCTAGTTGGGGAAAGTGAACGTGAGTGTCAATAAATCCTGGCATTATCAGCATCCCAGGATAAGCAGTTATTGAAGTCTCTTGGTATTTGTGCTTGAGGCTATTGTAGGTTCCTAGTTCTTTAATTTTGCCATCTTCTAAAACTAACAATCCATCAGGAATATAGCGTACGCTTTCTAATTCAGATATATAGAATGGATCGGCAATAAAATCTAGAAACGAACTACGAAAAGCCTTAAGAGATGACATAAAGAATCTCTGACGAATAACTTCAAAACGGGCGCACGGCTGTGCGCCCCTACGATTAACTTCAAAACGGGCGCACGGCTGTGCGCCCCTACGATTAACTTCTCAAATCTAGACTAAACTTCTCTACGAGAAATTCTCTTACCTTTTGATGTATGGGTTCTACTTCTGCATCGGTCAAAGTGCGATCGCTGGCTCGATAAACTAATCGAAAAGCCAAACTTCTTTGTCCTGCGGGGACACCTTGACCTTTATATTCATCAAATAATTCTACCGATTCTAACAGCTGACCACCTGCATGAGCGATCGCCCGTTCTAATTCTGCTACCGAGACATCTACAGGAGCAAAAAAAGCAATATCTCTGTCGGTGGCTGGGTAAGTAGAATAAGGTTTGAAGCGAGGAACGAGCATTTCCTCTACATCTAAAGCATCAAATAGTAAATCTAAATCGAGTTGGAAAACATAAACCTCATCCGCTAAACCTCTTTCTTGCCGTAACTGAGGATGCAACTGTCCGAATACACCTAAGCGATTTCCCTGCAACCACAAAGAAGCCGTGCGCCCTGGGTGCAAGCGCGGATCTTGTCGGCTGGGTTGATATTCAATCGACAATCCCAAACGCTGAAATACGCTTTCTAATAGACCCTTTGCCTCATACCAACTCATGGGGCGATCGCGTCCGGCGCTGACCCATTTACCTTGCATTGGATCGCCACCTAAAATCCCTCCAATCGCCTCCATTTCATCGATTCCAGCTTCATCTTGAGTGAAGATTCGTCCAATTTCAAAACCATTGAGCGCCCCATTTCCCTGTTCCAAATTGTATTGGAAGGCATCAACTAAACCAGTAATCAAATCCGTCCGTAGGGCTGCATATTCGGCAAATAAAGGGTTAGCTAGCACCACCTGCCGATCTTCCCCTGGTTTCACTAAAGAATAGTGGATCAATTCTGTTAATCCTGCCGACCGCATCGCTTCTCGGATTTGCCGCGTTAGCTGTTGTTCGACCGAAAGAAAGCCAAATTCTGTTGCTTCTGGTAACGTGGTGCAGAATTTATCGTAACCGTAAACGCGGGCAATTTCTTCAATTAAATCGATCTCTCGCTCTAAATCGCGATAGCGATAAGGTGGCACGGTAACGATCCAGACTCGCTCTTTTTCTGCGTCTGGTGTGACTTGACAACCCAACGCCGTCAAGATTTGTTGCATTTCATCTGGCTGCAATTCTCCATCTGTATCGCCCAAATCGACTAAGCCTAAAATTTGATTGACGCGATCGAGGCGCAGTTGGATCGATCGCGACAGCGTACCCATGTCGGGTCTGCGATCGGCAATTTGCTGACTTACCGCTGTACCCCCAGCTATTTGCTGAATTAAACTAATGGCGCGACGACAGGCTAATTCTAACTCGGCATAATTCACGCCGCGCTCGTACCTTGCCGAAGCTTCTGTACGCAAACCCAAACTGCGCGCTGAACGACGGATCGCCACAGAATCAAATAACGCTGCTTCTAATAATAGATTTTGAGTTGTGTCGCCAACTTCCGTTGCTTCTCCTCCCATGACTCCAGCTAAAGCTACAGGTTTGTCGTTGGCAGTAATCAGCAGAGTTTGGCTTGTCAGGTTGCGGCTTTGTCCGTCTAAAGTTTTTAAACTTTCTCCCGATTCAGCAAAGCGAACGCCAATGGTGATAGGTAGGGGCGCACTGCTGTGCGCCCTTACTGCTAATAAGCGATCGCGATCGAATGCGTGTAGCGGTTGTCCCCACTCCAACATAATGTAGTTGGTCGCATCGACCACGTTATTAATCGGTCGCATTCCTGCTGCTTGCAAGCGCTGTTGCAACCATTCGGGAGAAGGTGCAATTTTTATCCCTTCAATCGCAGTACCGATATAAGCCGGACAAGCTTGCGGTTGGAGAACGGCGATCGCTAATCCCTCTGTTGTCGGAATCGACAAAGCATCTGGTTGTGGTAATCTCAGCGTTGCTCCAGTTAAAGCCGCCACTTCTCGTGCAATCCCTACCATGCACAACGCATCAGCACGATTTGCCGTTGCTGTCAAGTCTAAAATTGTGTCGTCTAAACCTAGAAGGGGGCGAACGTCATCACCCAACTGTAGGGGCGCACGGCTGTGCGTCCCTACTTCATCAAAAATATGGATACCAGCAGATTCTTTCGATAGTCCTATTTCTGCCAGAGAGCAAATCATGCCTTCGGAACGCACTCCCCGCAGATTGGCAGCGCGAATTTTCACGTCAATTTTAGGTAAGTAAGTGCCAACGGTAGCAACTGCTACATAGATATCTGCACGTACATTCGGTGCGCCACACACAATATTTAAAGGTTCGCCTTTGCCAACATCGACCTTCGTGACGCTCAATTTATCGGCGTTTGGGTGGCGCTGACACTCCAATACTTTGCCGATGACGACACCATCAGCCCAAGTACGACGGTCTTCGATCTCTTCCACCTCGAAGCCAGCCATAGTGAGCGTATGAGCCAACTCCTCTGGAGTCATCGTGATATCGACTATTTCCCGCAGCCAGTTCAAAGAGATACGCATGGAGTGTGTTTGCTTGTTTCAATCGCAGCTCATCTATCTTACAAAATTCTCGATCCAAAACCTACGTGCTTTTACCCCCTAGTCCAATAGCTGGCTAATTGATGTTTAAACAAAACTCACAATTACCCGATATTGCTGCCGATAACTTTAGCAATTCTTCAACGATTCTCCGCAAGACTCACCTAGTAAAAGTCAATTTTTATTTGAATAATTGATTCAGAGTGTAACAACTCTGTTTACGTCCATTGTACAATGTCGAGTCTGTTATGAGCTACTGCTTAAATCCAACTTGCCAGTCTCCAGAAAACCCAAATTCTGTCGCACAGTGTCAGTCTTGTGGGTCGCCCCTGCAAAAACTGCGCGATCGCTACCGCGTGACGCAAGCACTAGCCCAAGGTGGCTTTGGTGCAACCTTCTTAGCTCAAGATGATAGTTTACCCGGACAACCCTGGTGCGTCATTAAACAACTGCGCCCCTCAATCAACACACCTGAGATTTTGACAATGGCGCGGGAATTGTTCGCCAGAGAAGCACAAACCCTTGGCAAAATTGGCAATCATCCCCAAGTACCAAGATTATTAGACTATTTTGAAACCGATCGAGAATTTTATCTAGTTCAAGAATTCGTCAACGGTTTAACCATCCAGCAAGAGATCAAACGTAAAGGTGCAATGAGCGAAGCTGGAGTCAAGCAATTTTTAAGTGAAATCTTAGGCATTTTAAAATATATTCACTCGCAACAAGTTATCCATCGAGACATCAAGCCCAATAACTTGATCCGCCGCAGTGAAGACGGCAGACTGGTATTGATTGATTTTGGTGCGGTCAAGAATCAAGTTAGCAAAACCTATAGCAGCCAAATCGAAAATACCACCCTGACTGCTTTTTCTGTGGGAACGAATGGCTTTGCACCACCAGAACAAATTGCAATGCGCCCAGTCTACGCCAGCGATGTTTATGCTGTGGGCATCACCTGTATTTTTCTCTTAACTGGAAAATCTCCTAAAGATTTTGACTATCACCCTTCTACAGGTGAAATGCTCTGGGAGCAAGAAGTCAGAATTAGTCAGCACCTAACTACCGTTCTGCGGAAGATGGTTGAGGCTTCCGTGCGCCACCGCTATCAATCGGCTGATGAAGTCCTGAAAGCTTTGGAGATGGAACCATACTTCGACAGCATCTCGTCTGGGATGGCTACACAAATTCGCTCGCGCCCCACGAGTACCCCTGCTTCCCAACCATCTCAACCTTCGCAACCAGTTTATTCTGGCTTGAATTCCCATCAGCAGTACGTAGCAGCATTAGCTCAGAATATTCGGGCGCGGCGCGAGTTGGGTGCTACGACTGGTGTAAATACTCAAATGACTCGCCAACAGCCAGTTGCTGCTAGAGCAAATGCTGTAACAACCGTAAAAACCCCTAGCCCAACCAAATTAAAATCCAAAGAAGCGGAGCGTCTAGACTCTGGTAGTTTACTGAATGCATACATCAATGGCAGAAGAGATTTTACCTCTCAAGACTTGAGTGCGATCGATTTACGGAGAAAAAATCTTGCAGGTATTAAATGTTACGCTTCCAGGCTCGATCGCGCAAACTTGCAAGAAGCAGTTTTGTGTAACGGTGATTTTGGGCAAGCTTGTCTCAGTCAAGCCAATCTGAGAAATGCCGTATTGACCAAAGCATACATGAGTTATACCGATTTGTCGGGAGCCGATTTACGCGGTGCAGATTTGAGCGGTGCTTATCTGAGCAATGCTAACCTTAGAGGCGCAAATTTGTGCGGTGCTAACCTAACTGGTGCGACTCTTTCTGACGATCAGTTGGCACTAGCTAAGACAGATTGGTTTACTAAAAAGCCTAATAGAAGGGGATAGTCTAAATTGCTGCTGAGTCAGCTTCATCCACTTTAAGTGTTGTGCCAGAGATGAATTTGGCATCCTCAGAAATTAGATCCGAATTTTATCTGCTCTGTGCAGCCTAAAATCTATCTCAAGAAGAATAGAGGAAGACATTTATCTGTCATATGGTAGAAGATAGCAGCTAACTAAGGTATGCAATAGATACCTCTAAGCATTCCATGCCAAAAGTTACCCGCTCCCAGATTGCTTCCTACGGGGTTGCCATCCTTGTCGTAATGCTAGCTCTGACGCTCATGCTGGGGCTAGACAATTGGTTGGGAATGACAAAAACTCCGTTTTTGCTGTTTTATGGGGCAGTAGCGATCGCGGCTTGGTATGGAGGGTTAAAACCTGGAATAGTAGCAACTGTCTTATCGATTCTATTCAGTAATTATTTCTTCCACGAGCCGAATTATGCATTCACAATTAACCTGCCCGACTTGCTGAGGATGGGCTTGTTTGCTTTACAAGGAGTCATGATTAGCTATCTGTGCGAGGAGTTACGCATAGCAAAGCACAGAGCAGAGATCGACCGACAGCGAGAACAGAAAGCCAAAGCTCAAGCAGAGGCAATGCAACAAAGATTGGCTTTTTTAGATCGTGCCAACACCGTACTCACATCTTCCCTCGATTATGAAACAACGTTGCGATCGGTTGTAGAACTAACTATTCCCGAATTTGCCGACCTCTGCACTGTCGATATTCTCCCCGCAGACTTGGCGATTAATCCTTTGGTTGCCGTTCAAGCTACAGATCCCGCACAAGCAGACTTGGTGCGTCAACTTACAACTGCCTATCCCTTAGATTTAAATGACCAAGCACACCCAATTACCAGAGTTTTTCATACAGGGCGAGCGGAATTAATTCCTGAAGTCACAGATGCCAACTATGTAGCTATGGCGCGAGATGCCGAGCAGTTGAAATTTTTTCGGCAACTAGGGATTAAATCTGCGATTTGCGTCCCGTTGATTGCAGGCAGAGAAGTGTTTGGCGTACTGTCGCTGATGCTGACAACTTCTCAGCGTCATTACTGTAACGAAGATTTAACCTTAGCGGAGGAACTGGGACGGCGCGTCGGGTTGGCAATGGAAAACTCTCGCTTGCATCGCCAGTTAAGGCAAGCAATGCAGCGACAAGAAGCAACCCTGGCATTGATCGATACTTGGTTAGCTAGTTCTCCTATCGGTTTAGCTTTTTTAGACACCGATCTCCGCTACGTCCACGTCAACCAAGCTTTGGCAGACATTAATGGCATCCCCCTCAAAGACCACTTCCATCGCAGCGTGCGAGAAGTGCTACCAGGGTGGGGCGATACGCTAGAACCAGTTTTGCGGCAAGTGATGCAAACGGGAGAGCCACTGCTTAATCAAGAACTTAGCGGTGAAACAAATTCTCCAGGAGTTTATCGCCATTCTCTGGTCAATTTTTATCCCGTTTGTCTGGCAAACGGACAGACATTGGGTGTAGGTGCAACTGTAGTCGATATCACTCAACTCAAACAAACTCAAACATCACTGAGTCAACGGGAAGCTGAATTAAGCCTAATTACCAACACCGTACCCGCGCTGATTGCCTATGTCGATCTTAACCAGCGCTATCGCTTTGTGAATCGTACCTACGAACAATGGTTCGGTCATCCCGCTACAGAAATTTGTGGCAGGCATATACGGCAAGTCTTAGGCGAAGCTGCTTACGAGAAGATTCGCCCTTATGTAGAGCAAGCACTAGCAGGACGAGCAGTTAGATACGAAAGTCAAGTTCCCTATCAAGATGGTGGAGTGCGCTATATCGAAGCAGTCTATATTCCTCAGTTCGACAGTCGAGGACAGGTAGAGGGGTTTGTCTCTTTAGTCAGTGATATTACCGATCGCAAACGTGCCGAACTAGAGCGCGATCGCCTGTTGCAGCAAGAGCAAGCAGCACGTCAACTCGCAGAGTTAAATATCCAACGAGTTTACCAATTACAAAATTTGACTGCGGCTCTAGCTCAAGCATTGACGACAGAGCAAGTCAGAGAAATTTTACTGCATCAAGGACTATCTGCCTTCAATGCCACAAGAGGCTGGATCGGTTTGCTGCATAAAAATGGTAAAACGGTAGAGATTGTCTGCTCGATTGGCTACCAGGAAGCAGAAATTGCCCCCTATCGGCGCGTTCCGCTAACGACACCACTTCCCCTCACCGATACAATCCGCACCGGAGAAATGGTCATCGCGCGATCGCCTGCTGAATATCAACAGCTTTATCCGAGTCTCGCAGATACATATATTGCTTCTGGTTCTCAAGCAATTGCCAGCTTACCATTGACAATCGAAGGGCGAACGATCGGTTCTTTAGGGCTAAGTTTCAACCAGCCCCGCGATTTCGATGTGGCAGAACGTGCCTTTATGATGACTCTAGCGCGGCAATGCGCCCAAGCTCTGGAGCGATCGCGGTTGTACGCTGCTGAAAAAGTGGCAAGAGAGGTAGCAGAATCCGCAAATCGGATTAAAGATGAATTTTTAGCCGTACTATCCCACGAATTGCGATCGCCCCTCAACCCGATCCTCGGTTGGGCAAAATTATTGCGATCGCGTCAATATAATGAAGCAGCCAGAAACCGCGCCTTAGAAACTATCGAGCGCAATGCTAAACTCCAAGCCCAACTTGTAGACGATCTGCTTGATGTCTCCCGCATTCTCCGAGGCAAACTGGCATTAAAATTCGTCCCGGTAGATCTCGTTAGTACGATCCGAGCTGCAATAGAAACGGTGCAACTAAGTGCTGAAGCGAAGCAGATTCATTTAGTTTTTGAGGGAGCGGGGAGCAGGGAGCAGGGAGCAGGGAAAGACAAGGGGGACAAGGGAGACAAGGAAGCAGCAATTACAATCCAAAATCCAAAATCTAAAATCCAAAACTTCCCGACTCCCACTCTCCCACTCCCGACTCCCCTAGTTCTAGGGGACTCAGGACGATTGCAACAGGTGGTATGGAATCTGATATCTAATGCGGTTAAATTTACTCCTGCTGGCGGACGGGTAGAGATTTCACTTCAACTTCCGAATCCCGACTCCCACTCTCCCACTCCCGACTCCCAAAAATCTGTCCAAATCCAAGTTTCTGACACTGGAAAAGGCATTAGTCCTGATTTTCTGCCTTATGTATTCGATTACTTTCGCCAAGCCGATAGCAGTACAACTCGGACTTTTGGGGGATTGGGCTTGGGACTGGCGATCGTCCGTCACTTAGTAGAATTACACGGTGGTACGGTTGGCGTAGATAGTCTGGGGGAAGGACAGGGAGCTACGTTTACTGTGACATTACCTGTGTTGGAAGGGAGTCGGGAGTCGGGAGTCGGGAGTCGAGAGATGCATCACTCGCCATCCAATACTCAGCAATTACCACTACAAGGCGTGCGCGTATTAGCAGTAGACGACGATCCAGATATGCGAGAGTATGTGACTTGCGTGTTACAACAGCATGGGGCAGAAGCGACAGTCGTGAGTTCGGCAGAAGATGCACTAGTGGCTTTGTCTCAACAAATGCCGGATATCATTTTGAGCGATATTGGAATGCCGCTGATGGATGGTTACATGCTGTTAGAAAAAGTTAGAAGTATGGTGCAGCCTCGATCGCTGTCAATTCCTGCAATTGCCCTAACTGCTTATGCTGGAGAATACGACCAACAAAAGGCACTCGCCGCAGGATTTCAGTTGCATTTGCCTAAGCCTGTAGATCCTGATGAATTGGTGAAAGCGATCGCTGAGATTGTCTCGACAACTCGCTCCGGCGATCGCTCTCAATGTAACAAATAATTCATCTCGATGACGCTATTCAGTTATTATCCGTGTCGTTTTTGATGCCAGTTCCAAGCATGACTGATAATTTTATCTATCTCTGGATATTGAGGGTTCCAGCCCAGAATTTTTCTGGCTTTTTCACCACTACCGACGAGTGCAGGCGGATCTCCAGCGCGGCGATCGCTTTCTACAACTTTAATTTCTCTTCCCGTGACTTGCTTGGCAGCATCAATGACTTCTCTAACTGAGAAACCGTTACCGTTACCTAAATTGAAAGTTGTTGAATCTCCACCTTGTAACAGATATTCCACGCCCAGAATATGAGCGTCGGCTAAATCGCTAACGTGGATGTAATCGCGAATACAAGTTCCGTCAGGAGTATCGTAATCAGTCCCAAAAATTGAGACAGACTGGCGTTTACCTAAAGCTGTTTGCAGTATCAAAGGAATTAAATGAGTTTCTGGATCGTGGTCTTCTCCTAACAATCCAGTTGGATCTGCACCAGCAGCATTAAAATAGCGAAAACAGACAGACTTGAAGCCATAGGCAACATCAAAGTCAGCTAAAATTCGCTCTACCATCAATTTAGTCGCACCGTAGGGATTAATTGGACTTTGGGGATGGTCTTCGGGAATCGGTACTGTTTTAGGTACGCCGTAGGTAGCGCAAGTTGAAGAGAAGACAAATTTATCGATTGATGCAGCCTGCATTGCCTCTAATAAGGTGAGCGTGGCAACGACGTTATTACGATAATATTTATCTGGAGTCGTGACAGATTCGCCCACATATGCATAAGCAGAAAAGTGCATGACAGCGGCGATGTCGTGCTTAGCAAATAATTCGTCTAGTAAGGGGCGATCGTTAATATCACCAACAATCAAATCCACCTGTAAAACCTGTTCGACCAGATCGCGATGTCCGTACACAAGGTTATCGAGAACGACTACACCGTATCCAGCCCGTTTGAGTGCTAATACTGCATGGGAACCAATATATCCCGCTCCACCAGTAACTAAGATTGTCGGTTTTACAGACGACATTCTCTTCTCTCCTTTGCTGCAACAGTCTTTTAATTTAACTGATTATTCAGTTCTCAGGGAGCGCACGAGCAGGGAAGAGAGAGTCGCCCAGCTGAGGGAGAGAAGAGAGCTGGGGGAGAAAAACTACTTCTGTCTTCTGTCTTCTGTCTCCTGGCTTCACCATTACTAGTTCCAGCGCTAAGTATCTGTTATGTGAGTTTGCCCAATTTAAACATCTCAAGTTCCATCTTGTAGTATTTATGAGTCCGTCCAATTGGTATCATGTTCAATCTTTGCATCACGCGGATTGAAGCTGTATTTTCGGGTCTAGTAACTGAGTAGATTATGGGTAATTTTAAAATATTAAATCCATAGTCAAGAATTGCCCTTGCTGCTTCCGTAGCATATCCATTCCCCCAAGCAGATTTTTTCAAATGCCAACCAATTTCATAATCTTGCGTCCATTGTTCTGACTCATCTCGCAAGGGAATGAGAATAATTGTACCGAGAATTTCTTGATTTTCCTGATTGACAACCGCCCAAAAACCTCCACCATTGAGTTGAGTCGATAACGATACCCATCGCTCCAGTAGTTTAACTGCGTCTTCAACACAATTAGTTTTCGTCATCAGAAATCGCGTCACTTCTGGATCGCTATAAATTTGAAAAGCCGATTCTGCATCCTCTTCAGGAATCCAGCTACGAATCGTGAGGCGATCGGTTTGGGCAATTGTACTCATACGAAAATCACTTCACGATCGCTTTGCGCCTTAGCGACTTTGCGCGACATTAAATCCCTTGTTGCTTAGCAATCACGCGATCGCGCAAACATAAAAGCGGCTTGTCATGAATTCCGACACTATTCAATCCGTCCACAGTTTGAAACAAATAATCAGCACTAGAACCGAGTTCTCCCTTAGCAGTGGCAAGAGTATCAACAGTAGCGTCAAAAGAAATATTACCCGCGTAACCCGAACGATGCCGATTCACAACAAACGCGATCGCCTCTACAACTTGCTTATCGTGATAAAACTTGACCCAAGTAGGAACGTAGGAACCAACAATCATTTCTCGCCGCCAGACGATTGTTAATTCCGACATGACATTAGCCGCAGCGATTCTGTAGGCAATACCGCGACAACTACCACCGCGATCGAGTCCCAAAACCAAACCAGGATTAGCCGGCGTACCGCGACCGAGGGGAGTCCAGAGACAAAAGCGGCGATGCAAACCGTAAATCGTACCAGTGCGATATTCAGCAAAATGAAAAATTGGGTTCCAAATCAGAGAACCGTAAGCAAACAACCAAATATCAGAATTGGGTTTTTGTCGCGCTAAAGTTTGTTGAATAGATGCCTGCAACTCCGCCTCGCTCAGCAGGTGTTTTCCCAAACTAGATTGAGCGATCGCTTTTTGTAGCAGCCCTGATTCGAGATAGGCGCGGGTGAGAATCATAGCAACGGCGAGAAGAACTGCCTCAGACTTCAACCATCCTACAATAGACCTGTTGCAGATAAAACTCAAGAAGGTGCATTTGCAATAAGTCTAAGATGTCTACCACATCATCTAGCTGCGGTTTTGAAGCGTTTCTACGTAAGTAGCTAGATTCAAGTTAACCAACAGAACCCTACACTATCTAAGTAGTGGAAAGCGGGTGAGGTAGTGAGAACAGGGCGTAACAACTGGCACATTTTCCCAAGACTATTCAGATGGCTGCGACATCTCCCCTCAAGTCTGCGTACTCTACTGCTTGTGGCGGTTTACGTTTTAGCTGGGCTAGGTCTAGAAGAATTAGCCGCTGTCTTTGACACGGCGGCGGCGATCAGCCCTTGGGAGCCATCAACCGGACTTCACTTCGTGCTTTTGTTGGGGTTTGGTCTGCGCTATACCCCTGAGTTGCTGCTCATCCCGTTGCTACATATGTTAGTGGTGAGTCCGCTAAATATTGCTCCGTTCTACGTGTTGCTCTGTGCTATCTGGATAATGCTAGGCTACAGTCTAGCTAGTGCTTTGTTGTTGCACAAGTTACACATCGATCCATACCTCCGCCGTTTTCGCGACGTTTTTAGATTTGCTATTGTCACCTTTATCACATCGCTTGTAGTTTCTGGGCTATATGTAACGACGTTAGCAGCAGCTGGCAGTCTTTCTTGGTCTCAATGGACGGTGCAAGTCATCCGCGAATGGGCTGGAGAGGCTACTGGCATTGCAATGTTAGCGCCGCCGCTTTTGCTTTTGTTACGCCTAGCATCTGAGGCTAAGTGGCAGGATACTTCAGAAAGACCGACGCAGCAGATCGGCTCAGGTCGGTTGAGGAGTCAAGCGGTGCTAGAGTATAGCATAGATCTGACTGCTTTAATTTTCGCCATCTGGCTCGGTTATGGATTTCCACCAGGATTATCTTTAGAGTACAGCTATTTTGTGTTTTTGCCGTTGATTTGGATTGCAGTGCGGCACGGATTCGAGCGAGCAGTGCTGGCAGTTTTAATCATCAATATTGGTGTCACGCTCCTGGTTTACATTCGCTCTGGGAATAATACATTAGCCTTACAGTTTTGCTTGATGACAGTTTCATACACGGGTTTGCTTGTGGGTGCTGCGGTTACAGAACGTCAGCGAGTAGAAGCGTCACTGCGAGAGAGTCAGCAACAATATCAAAATTTGTACGATTCTGCTCCCGATTCCTATGCCTCGATCGCGGTTAATGGAATTATTAAATCGATCAATCAGATTGGTGCTGATTTTCTAGGCTACCGCAAACAAGAGTTGATCGGCAGACCGATTTGGCTGACGATTTACCAACCAGATTGGCAATTGGCTCAACAATGGTTGGATAGAGTTTTGAGGGAAAGGTTGGTCACTTGTGAAAATGAACTACGAAAAATTCGTAAAGATGGGTCGGTTGTATGGGTTCGCGAACGCAGCCAACTGCTATTCGACGAAGACGGAATGCCTACGGAGTTGCACGTAATTTGTCGAGATATTACAGAGCGCAAGCACGCAGAGGAGCAACTGCTGCACAATGTGTTTCACGATGCCCTCACAGGTCTACCCAATCGATCTTTATTCATGAATCGCCTAGAGCGTGCGGTGGAACATAGTAAACGAGATGAAGATTATCTTTTTGCTGTCCTCTTCCTTGACTTAGATCGTTTTAAGGTCATCAATGATAGTCTTGGGCATACACTTGGGGACGAATTTCTCATTGCTATTGCTAGAAGACTAGAAGCTTGCATACGTCCTACAGATATGGCGGCGAGACTTGGGGGAGATGAATTCACAATCTTGCTTGAGGGTATTGATGACATCAGCGACACTATCCAAGTCGCAGAACGGATACAAGCCCAACTGACATTGCCCTTCAATTTAGGCGGGCAAGAGGTATTTACTACAGCAAGTATTGGCATTGTCCTGAGAACGACAAGTAACACCCAGCCAGAAGACCTACTGCGCGACGCTGACATCGCTATGTACCGAGCCAAGAGCTTAGGTAAAGCGCGATACGAGATCTTCAACCCAGAGATGCGCCATCGCGCCATCGCACGCTTGCAGATGGAAACGGAGCTGCGACGAGCGATTGAGCGTCAGGAGTTTCGGATTCACTATCAGCCAATAATATCGCTGCAAACTGGTAGAATTGTAGGCTTTGAGGCGCTAATCCGCTGGCAGCATCCAAATCGAGGTCTTGTTTACCCAACCGAGTTCATGTCCATTGCAGAAGAAATCGGGCTAGGTCTTGCTCTAGATCGGTGGGTGTTGCGGGAAGCTTGTCACCAGCTCCAACAGTGGCAAGAGCAATTCTTATCTAGCCCAGCTGACGAGGAAAGCGCCGCGAGTGATTCCTCAAGAGCAATCCAATCCTTAACCATTAACGTCAATCTTGGTACTCCTCAGTTTGGGCAAGCTGAGCTGCTACAGCACATCGATCGAGTCCTACAGGAGACTCATCTAGACGCTTCTAGTCTACAGCTAGAGATTACAGAAAATGCGATTATGCAGAATGATGAAGCGGCAAGTGTCATGCTCTCGCAACTCGGAGCGATGGGAATTCGGTTGCTCGTTGATGACTTTGGCACTGGCTATTCATCTTTAGGTCGTCTTCACCGCTTTGCGATCGATATGTTGAAAATCGATCGCTCTTTTGTTAGCAATATCGGGACTAGTGCGGTCAGTCTAGAAATCACTGAAACAATCGTGACGCTTGCCCAAAAGCTTGACGTAGACGTGACAGCAGAAGGAGTAGAAACAGCAGAGCAATTAGCCCGGTTGAGAGAGTTGAACTGTGGATACGGACAGGGATATTTTTTCTCTATGCCACTAGAAGCTTCAGCAGCAGAGGCATTGATCGTGACAAATCCCCGGTGGTGAATTGAGGCGAGAGCAAATGAGGCGATCGCACTTTATTCTCTTGTACAAAAACCGTTAGAGCAAGAGCAAGGAAACACAGACAAATAACGGCAAATTATTCTGTCTCCTGTCTCCTGCCTCCTGAAGCGGACGGTTGGCAAACTCGTCGCCAATGAAGCCGCGTTCCCCGATCTACTTCACAGCTGCTTCTCGCGCTGCGGCTGCTTGGTCGGGATGAATGCCCAAGCGAGTCAGATTGATCCGACCTTTGCCATCGATCTCTCTGACTTTGACAATCACTTCATCACCAACTGTGACTTCGTCTTCAACTTTTCCTACACGATAGTCAGCCAGTTGAGAAATGTGGATCATGCCTTCTTTTCCAGGCAAAAATTCCACAAACGCCCCAATGGGAATAATTCGAGTCACGCGACCAGCGTAGACTTCTCCTTCTTGTAGCTTGCGGGTCATTCCCTGAATGATGTTACGAGCTTTTTTCGCTTTGCTCTCATCCACCGCAGAGATAGTCACCGTGCCATCGTCTTCAATATCGATTTTGGCTCCAGTTTCTTCGGTGATCCCTTTAATTGTTTTGCCACCAGGTCCGATAATCATGCCGATCAGATCTTGCTCGATCTTAATTGTCAGCAGACGCGGGGCAAAGGCTGACATTTCGCTGCGCGGCTGGTCGATCGCCTGCAGCATTTTTTCCAAGATGTGCATCCGTGCGGGACGCGCTTGGTCAATGGCTTGCTTGATCGTTTCCAGGGGCAGCCCAGAAATTTTCATGTCCATTTGCAGGGCTGTAATTCCTGTATCCGTCCCAGCCACTTTAAAGTCCATATCGCCCAAGAAGTCTTCAATCCCCTGAATATCAGTCAGGACGCGGACTTCGGAACCTTCTTTAATCAGTCCCATCGCCGCCCCACTCACGGGTTTGAGAATCGGAACGCCTGCATCCATCAGGGAAAGAGTGGAACCGCAGACCGAACCCATCGACGTAGAACCGTTAGAAGAAAGGACTTCTGACACCACGCGAATGACGTAGGGAAAATCAGCTTTGGGTGGTAAAATGGGCAGGATGGCACGTTCTGCTAGCGCTCCGTGACCGATTTCCCGTCGACCTGGGGCGCGCAGAGGTTTTGTTTCCCCAACCGAGAAGGGCGGAAAGTTGTAGTGATGGATATAGCGTTTTTCTAGGTCTTCTTGCAGATCGTCAGACAAGTTTTGAGCATCGCCTGGTGTCCCTAAAGTACAGGCAGACAGAACCTGCGTTAGACCGCGATTGAATAAACCGCTACCGTGAACCCGCTTGGGTAAAACATCAACTCTACAGGAAACAGGGCGTACTTCGTCTAGTTTGCGTCCGTCAACCCGCACGCCATCTTCAACAATTTGCCGTCGCATCAATTGCTTGGTCAAATCTTTGAAAGTGTTACCCAGTGCTTTGGTTTCGGTAGTCGTAATCACCTTTACCGGATCTTCTTCTGGCAGTTCGGCGATCGCTTCGGCAACAGATGCTTTTACCTCGTCTAGGGCAGCATCGCGGCTGTTTTTGTCAAGATCAAACTGCGAGAGAATTTGTTTGATTTGAGTTTGGGCGCGATCGCGAATGAAGTCTGTTAAAGTAGAATCTATTTCTGGCGGTGTGACTTGTGGCGGTTCGACCCCTAACTCTTTGAGAAAGTCTTGTTGAGCAGCGATCAAATCTCGCACGGCTTCGTAGCCGAAATCGATCGCCTCAACCATATCCTGTTCTGATAGCTGGTTAGCTCCAGCCTCTACCATAATCACGCCGTCTGGAGTGCCTGCTACTACTAGATCCAAATCTCCGGCTTTAATTTCAGCATAGGTAGGATTAATAATAAAATCATCCCCTACCAAGCCGACGCGCACGGCTGCCATTGGTCCATTAAAAGGAATTTGCGCCAGCATCACCGCCATTGATGCACCCGTTACCGCTAGCACGTCCGGCGGGACTAACTCATCCATTGCCAGAGTCGTCGCCACGACTTGCAGATCGTCCCGCAGCCAACCAGGAAACAGCGGACGCAAGGGGCGATCGATCAAGCGGCTCGTCAGAATCGCCTTTTCTGGCGGGCGACCTTCACGCCGCAAAAAACCACCTGGAATTCGACCGACAGCGTAGAGTCTTTCTTCATAATCTACCGTCAGGGGAAGAAAATCAATGCCTTCTCTGGCTGTACTTCGGGTTGCAGTAACTAAAACTGCCGTATCGCCTGATTGAATTAACACTGCTCCCCCAGCTTGAGGGGCTAACATACCTACTCTAAGTCGAATATCCCTTCCATCGAAGGATATTGACCTATCCATCTCTACCATTTAGTTTTTTGTCCTTTTTAATCGCTATTCTGATTCTGTCGCAATCCTAGCACCGATATACCTCTAGTGGGTTGTCACGGAAAATCGGGAGTCGGGAGTCGGGAGTCGGGAGTTGGGGGAAGAAAAATCTAAAGCAATACTGTATACAACTTCACTTATATGGATGAGTTGACGATCTCGTCCGATTCTCCATTTGCGGGTAAAGTCGTGAGCGACATGGAAGTACGAGGTAAAGATAGTTTTCTCGTTGTAGCACTGCGTAAACCAGATGGCACGATGATTATTCACCCTCAGCATGAAATGGTGTTAGCAGCAGGTGACACGGTTATCTTCGATGGGACATCGAGGTGATATTCCTCAATTCGCGCAAAAATACGTCCTGCGACGGGATATTAAATATAGAGGTGCAAAAGCGCGATCGGATCGGTAGTGTTGGTTGTTAGATAACTGGTCGCTGGTCACTGGTTACTGCTCACTGTCAAATGCGATCGCTTGCCGCTTTTGATTGCTTTAGCAAAAATACATTTTTCATTTAGTTCTACTTAATTAAAATAGTATAAAAGTTGATTTGTTTCCCTGGCTGGGATTAGGAGTGGGTGGGTGTCGAAGGCTGCTAAGTTTTTGCTAATTGGTTCAACTGAGACTTACAGTGGTAAGTCTGCCACTGTATTAGGTCTATCTCATCGATTGCAACAAATAGGGCTGGATCTTGCCTACGGCAAACCTTTGGGTAGCTGTTTTAGTGAAGATGCCACAGCCGCGATCGCTGATGCTGATGTTGAGTTTGTGACTAAACTGCTGAAACTCCCACCACAGCGGGTATTTCCTACGATCTTGTCCTTGGACGAAAATGCCATTGGCAAACGCTTGCGAGGAGAAGACAACATCGACTACCGCGAACGCCTGAAGCAATATCTGCAACTTCCGGCAGGCGATCTGACAGTCTTGGAAGGACCGGGAACTCTGGAAGAGGGCAGTTTGTTCGAGCTGCGAATGCTGCAAGTGGCTGAAATTATCAATGCTTCAATTCTACTGGTGTCTCGCTACAAATCGGCATTTTCTGTGGAACCATTGATCTCGGCGCGACGGCGCTTGGGCGATCGCTTAATTGGCGTGCTACTGAATGATATTCCTCCCGATCGGATGGAAACTGTAGCGGCAGAAGTCAGTCCTTATCTAGAAAAACGTAGTATTCCAGTTTTAGGAATGCTGCCTAGCAACCGCTTACTCAGAAGTGTTAGCGTTAGAGAATTAGTCAATCAGTTAAAAGCAGATGTCCTTTGCCGTGCCGATCGCCTCGATCTGATGGTGGAAAGTTTAGCAATTGGAGCTATGAACGTCAACTCAGCGTTGAGATATTTCGGACAGCGGCGAAATATGGCTGTCGTCACGGGAGGCGATCGGGTTGAAATTCAATTAGCAGCTTTGGAAAGTTCTACTCAATGCTTAATTCTAACGGGCAAGCTTCCCGCACCAACTTTTATCCTTAGTAAAGCAGAAGAACTCGAAATTCCCATCCTCTCGGTCGATCTCGATACGTTAACTACAGTAGAGATCGTCGATCGCACGTTTGGACAAGTGCGCCTGCACGAACCCTTCAAAGTTGAATGCATCCGTCAGTTAATGACAGAACATTTTGACTTTAATCGCTTATTATCTCAACTCGACCTCAGCCCTGCTGTTGCTTTGCCTTAGATCTCATCATCCATAAATAGTTGCCATTCCCTGCGGTTCGTGCGAGTATTTACCACTTGCTATAGGTTGATATGTCTCGTTATATAAACACAAACTCTCAGGATGTTTGGCAACAAATTGCATCATCTGGCGATGAAATTTTCCTTTGAAAAATACTTGCAAGCTTTGCGGCGATCGCCAGTAACTTACCATCAAAACTTCATTAGCAGCGCAAATCCCAGCTTTAACTTGCACGCAGCCTTCAGCCGTTGCTGTGGCGTTCTTAATCCACAAGAGATGTTTCCACATCCAAATAAAGCCTGCGCGATCGCGCGCTAAGAAACCGTTCACAAAGGCGATCGCTTCGGGGTTTTCTGGTAACTCGACTTGATAGATTGAATAACTCATACGAGAATCACCTCATTGATTAATGGTCGAGCGAGTAATTTTGACCAGTAGAGACGTTACATGTAACGTCTCTACTGCCATTGCAGATCGGTTAATATGCAATTAGTTGAATATACTATTATTGTATGCACTTTTTTGCATATATAAAGTAAAGAAATATTATGGCTTTAGCACACGCGATCCTGGCATGTCTGCTCGATCGTTCTCTCAGCGGATACGATCTAGCGCAACAATTTGATGGCTCGGTTGGATACTTCTGGGCAGCCAGCCACCAGCAGATTTATCGAGAATTATCCAAATTAGAACAACAAGGCTGGATTGCAGCCGAAACCATACTTCAGACAGGAAAACCAGACAAGAAGCTCTATTGCATCACAGAACTAGGCAAGCAACATCTGAAGGCTTGGATGACCGAAGCTTCCGATCCTTCAGCGATTAAGGACGATTTATTAGTCAAAATTTTTGCAGGTTATCTTGCTCCCCAAGCGATCGCGCTCGAGTTAAAGCGTCATCAAAAAGCGCATCAGGAAAAGCTGGCAGTATACAAAGCTATAGAGCAAAAGTACTTTAGCAATCCGCAAATACTATCCGAAATCGAAAAGTTTCAATACCTCACTCTCCTGAATGGTATTAGCTACGAAACTCACTGGCTGTCTTGGATCGATCGAGCAATACAGCTACTTAAATAGCAGGGGACAATTCGCCATTCGCACTTTTACACTACCCCTAGTATTCAACAAGGTGTTTCCCCTACGGGAAAGCAAGCTACATGAACGCAATTTGCAATTCACAATTAACTAACCTCCTGCTACTCGCCACTGATAACTGCCAATTATCAATTACCAATTACCATTCTTCCCTGATAACTGATAACTGTTCTCTGCTAGAATAACTAGGTTGTGTATCCGAACCTACGTCCTTGATCGAGCAGAGCCAGTCTATCAATGTATCCGATGTCGATACCCTTGCCCAAGAGTTGGCAACGATTCAGCAAACGGGCGCAAAACGAATTGCTTTACTGGGGTCGCGTCACGTCCCCCTGACTCATCAGCACTTAATCGAAATGATGAGCTACGCTCTGGTTCTGTCGGGCAATCGGATTTTAACTTCCGGTGCGACGGGGACAAATTCAGCTGCTATTCGCGGTGCGATGCGTGCCGATGCGAATATGTTGACTGTAATTCTGCCGCAAAGTCTAGAGCGTCAACCCCTGGAATCGCGCCAGCAATTAGAAAAGGTGATGCATTTAGTAGAAAACGCCAAAAACGACCAAATGTCTTTGGCAGAAGCTAGTGCTGTATGCAACCAAGAGATCGTTTCTCGTTGCCAACAGCTAATCTGCTTTGCTTTCCACGATAGCCGCACGCTTTTGCAAACTTGCCAAGAGGCAGAAGATCAAAGGAAGATCGTGACGCTGTTCTACCTTGACTGATCGAGATGAACTCACAACTCCCTACTTCAGCAATTTTTCTCTTTTGTATTGCAGTAGCAGCAGTACTGGTTTATTTACCGTTTCTGCTTGTCGGTTACGGGCGAGTGCAAGCTGGCTACGATATGGCAGCTCCTCGCGCTATGTTTGACAAGCTACCACCCTACGCACAACGAGCAGCTTGGGCGCACCAAAATTCATTTGAGAATTTCACCATTTTTGCGCCAGCCGCGTTAATGGCATATGTTACGGGAGTTGATTCTACCTTGGCTGTGGGAGCGGCGATCGCCTTTGTGGTAGTGCGATTGTTTTACTCGATATTCTACATAGCTAACATCCCCTTAGCGCGATCGCTGATGTTTGCGATCGGCAGTCTTTGCTCTGGTATCTTGTTTGTTACTAGCATCCTTCAAGCAACTAGTTATCAGTGACCAGTTATTAGTGGCTAGTGGCTGGTGACTAGTTGTAAGTGGGGTGTAGGGTGTAGGGTGTGGAGATTTTAAATTTCTTTCTCCCTTGTCTCCCCCCTCTCCCTTGTCTTTCTTGTCTCCCCCCTCTTCCTTGTCTTTCTATAGCCTCTAGCCCCTCATTCTTATGGCTTCTACTTTTTCCTTCGATATTGTCAGCGACTTCGATCGCCAAGAACTAGTTAATGCTGTCGATCAGACTAGCCGCGATATTAAAAGCCGTTACGATCTCAAAGATACTCAAACGACGGTAGAGTTAGGTGAAGATACGATTACTGTCAGCACTGACAGCGAATTCACTCTGGAATCGGTACACACCATTTTGCGCGAAAAAGCTGCAAAGCGTCAATTATCTCAGAAAATTTTCGATTTCGGCAAAGTGGAATCTGCTAGTGGTAATCGCGTCCGGCAAGAAATTAAGCTCAAGAAGGGCATCAGTCAAGAAATCAGCAAACAAATCTCTAAATTGATCCGCGATGAGTTTAAAAAAGTGCAAGCTTCAATTCAAGGTGATGCTGTACGGGTGTCGGCGAAATCTAAAGATGACTTGCAAGCTGTAATGGGACGCTTGAAGCAAGAAGATTATCCCGTGGCTCTACAGTTTACCAATTATCGATAAAAGTCAAAAGCAATATCTGGCTTGCGTTGGTTCGATTTTAAGGAAATAGTTCCTTCCCTGGATAACAGCTTAGGTGAACTTTTTTGAAAAAATACCTGAACGTATGTTCATATGTTATCTTGATGGGAGAGGTGAATAGGATTAAGACTATGACGACAGTAACTTCAATGAAATGTGCTTGTGACAATTGCTTGTGCGTTGTTTCCCTAGAGGACGCGATTCAAAAAGAGGGCAAGGCTTACTGTAGCGAAGCCTGTGCTAGCGGTCATCCCGATGGTAGTGGCTGCGGTCACACTGGTTGCGGGTGCGGCTGATCTGATTTTGAATTTTGGGTTGTATAAACATTACATATCTAGTAGCTTCCATTACTGTGTTAAAAGAGAGTAGGAAATAAAAGTTTTCTACTCTTAATTAATGCCTAAAATAAGGGTAGACTGACCTGAAAACAACTACCAACGTTAACCTGGCTTTTAACAGCTATTTCGCCCCCGTGCTGCTTCACAATTGCTTGAGCAATTGCCAAACCTAATCCCAAGCCCTTTTGCTGTTGTTGCGCTTGTTCGGAGCGCCAAAACCACTGAAATATGGAAGCATGATGCTCTGGTGGAATACCAATACCTGTATCTTCAACTGAAACGATCGCTTTACGTTTAGACTTGCGTACTGTGAGAGAAATACTACCTCCTTTTTCCGTATAAGCGATCGCGTTCTCCAGTAAGTTTGAGAATAAACGGCTCAAATGAATTGGATCTCCCCGCACAGATAAACCAGGTAGCAATTGAGCTTGAAAAGCAATACCTTGTGACGTAGCACGGGCATCGAACTGCTCTAATATAGGTAAAAGCAATTCTTCTAAGCGAATATTTACTGTCTCTAACTCAGTTGGTAAAAGTGCTACCTCGCTCCGAGTCAAAATCAGTAAATCTTCTACTAGATGCTCTAGTTCGTCAGTAGCGTTAGCAACGATCGTTAATTTTTGCCGATCGAGTGGTATGGCTGATTCTGCTTCTCCTGCTAGCAGTGCGATCGCTAGGGTAATTCGCGTCAACGGATGGCGGAGATAATGAGAGATATTCGTAACAGTCTGTTTGAGCTGTCGAAAGCTTTGTTGTAGCGGCTGGGAGTTCCACTGACTGAGGTGAACGCCACTGATACTAAAGATAAATAAAATAGCGATTCCCTGACAGCCAAGCCAGAGCCGCAGCCGAGCCAAAATCATTTCTAATGGCTGTGTGGATTCGCTTACCCGAATATATCCTTCTAGATGTAGCGTTTTTAGCTTCGGATCGCTGACATAGACAGCAATGGTGGCAGTCCGTAAGTCTCTCTGTTGTTGGAAAATAGGCGCGATTGGTTGCCAGCGAGAATGGAAGACATTTCGGGAGAGTGGAAGAGAAGGAAAGCGATTTCCTTGACTCAAAAGTAATTTACCATCAGCGTCGAACCATTCCCAACTTTGAGTTTTAGCAGCAAAAATTTTGCGCCAAGGAAGCTCATGTAGGTTTTGTTGATTTTGAGATTTCACGATCTCAAAACTCGGAATTGTAGCTTGTGCCAAAGTCAAGAGGCGATCGTCCGATTGTTTTTTCAGAGCATTACCAATTGAGTTGTACGTCGTCAGGGAAAACCCTCCTAAAATAGCTGCCGTTGCTGCTAAGTAAGCAAATAATATACGTTTATAGGAATATTTGAACTTTGTTTGAGGAACCATACCTAAAGATAGAAGCCATAGGCTTCAAGAAAGGATGCAGCAGAATAATCGACATTGCAACATTGACAAAGCCAGTATTTTTGATGAAGATTTATTATCAACTAATACTAAATTGCTTAGTAATTCAAATAAAACAGAAAAAAGTAACAAACTTAGGACAAAATCAGTTGTCAGTTATCAGTTATGAGGGAGCGCACGAGCGCACGAGCAATGTAGAGACGTTACATGTAACGTCTCTGCAAGGTTATCAGTCATCCCTTAACCAACAACCAATGACCAATTAAGCTGTTTCTGGCTGGAAGAAGGCTGTAGGATGAATGAGAAGATCGGCAGTAGAGTGTTTTTCTACCATTGCTTTACAGATGGTGCAGCGATCCAAATCTGGGCGAGAGGGAAGTTCGTACATGATATCTAGCATTAGCTCTTCTACAATTCCCCTCAAGGCTCTTGCACCAGTTTTACGCCGATATGCTTCTTGGGCGATCGCGCGGACAGCATCTAATTCAAACTCAAGTTGAACGTTATCCATTTGTAATAGCTTTTGATACTGTTTCAAAAGCGCATTTTGCGGCTCAGTTAAAATCGCTATCAGTCCTTCTTCGCCTAAAGGTTCCAGCACTGTAACGACTGGCAATCGTCCGATTAGTTCTGGAATCAGACCGAATTTCACTAAATCTTCCGGTCCCAGATGGTTTAATAAATAATCTGTTTGCCTTGCTGTAGATCTTTCTGGCGATCGCCCGAACCCCACAGATTTTTTTCCCATCCGTTGTTCGACTAGTTTTTCTACTCCGACAAAAGCGCCGCCGCAGATAAACAGAATATTTTTGGTATCAACTTGGATGCTATCTTGATAGGGGTGTTTGCGCCCTCCTTGTGGTGGTACGTTAGCGATCGTTCCTTCTAATATTTTTAACAGTGCTTGCTGCACTCCTTCGCCCGATACATCACGAGTAATCGAGGGGTTTTCACTTTTGCGGGCAATTTTATCAATTTCATCAATATAAATAATTCCTTGTTGTGCTGTTTCTGCATCCATATCTGCCACTTGCAACAATCGCAGTAGGATGTTTTCTACATCATCTCCGACGTAACCTGCTTCTGTGAAAGTTGTTGCATCCACAACAGCAAAAGGTACGTCTATGATTTGTGCTAGAGTTTGAGCTAGGAGTGTTTTACCGCTCCCCGTTGGTCCAACCAAAAGAATATTTGACTTTTGCAATGCCACATCATTGCGATCGCTGGACAAACGCTTATAGTGATTGTAAACTGCTACTGAAAGAACTTTCTTCGCTTGTTCCTGACCGATAACATGGTTGTCCAAGTACTGTTTTATTTCCCTTGGTTTGGGGATGCGGTAGTTGTTAGAATTAGTAGTTTTTGGGGTACTAGGTTGAGGTGGAGAAGTATCTAAGACTTCTTGACATTGTTCGATGCATTCACTACAAATGTTAACGCCCGTACCAGAAATTAGCTTATCGACTTGAGTATGGGGTTTGCCGCAAAACGAGCATCTTAATAATGAAGTGTAGTCAGGCATATTTACTTTTTCCTTGGGGTTAAAATGTATTAACTGAAATGTTTTAACTAGGAATTTGTCTTTCCATTATCGATAAAAATCCGCACAGACTTATCGAAAGGATCTCAACTAACCAATGCATTGATTCAGGGGCGATCGCAAATCCCCAAATTAGTAGAATTGAGCCAGCTAAGCAGATAGCAAGTCGATGAATTTCTTCGGTCGTTTTGCAACCAATCCAAGTAAAGCCGAAGCTTATAGTCCAAAAAATTAAATATGTGATATGCATAGATTAGACCTACCTGAAAAATGAACATACACAGGATGAAGTCAAAAGACAAAAATTAAAAGACTAGTCACAAACAACTAGGCGATATGCTGCAAAGTCGTTTGTTCTTCTATGTTCTGCTCGAAAATATTCTTGAGTGCTTGCAAAAACTCAAGTTCTATATACGGTTTAGTGAAGTAGGCGCTAGCACCTAATTGAGTTGCTAAACGGCGATGTTTGTCATTACTACGTGATGTCAACATCGCCACGGGAATTTTGGCAAATTGCGGCTCTTGTCGCCACTGACAGAGAAATTCAAAGCCGTTCATATTCGGCATTTCAATATCGCAAAGTACTAATTGTACCGTGGGAGACTGCTGTAATTTTTCTAGTGCTTCTAATCCATCCCGCGCTGATAAAACTCGATATCCAGCCTTTTGCAACGAAAGTGTTAGCGTTTGGCGCATCGTAGTTGAGTCATCTACAACTAAAATCGTAGGACGTTCGGTTTTATGAACAATTGCTGCTCGATCGCGCCACAAATTATTGATGTTTTGTTCTTTGTCTTTTGATTGACTTTCAGTTGTCTGAATTGTATTTTGTTGCCGTTCTAAAACGTGTTCTAAAAGGCTAACTCCATTAATGACAGGAACTAAACTACCATTTCCTAGTAAAGTGCAGCCATAGGTATACTTGGGAGGCGAAACGAGCGATCCAAAAGGTTTAATTGCTAATTCTTGTTCTGCCAACAAGCAATCGACTTCTAGCGCTAATAATTCACCCTCCCAACGTAGTAGAAGCATTGGCAACTCCCGTTCTTCCACCGTAGTTGTAATTGGAGATTGGCTGTTAGCAACTTCTAACATTGGACGATTGTATTCTAAAAGATCCGCCAACCGATGGATTGGTATGATGTGTTCTCGCCAGCGCAACAGCTGCTGAGTCCCCGTGCGATTGATGCGATCGCTTGGCGTAGTGACAATATTTTCAATGCTGTCAGATGGCAACGCTACAGTAGTTTTCCCCGTAGAGCAAACAACCAAATTCGCGATCGTCAACGTGAGAGGCAAGCGTAAAATAAAAGTCGTACCCTCACCAGGGAAGGAACTGACGCTTACAGAACCGCGCAGCGATCGCAGTTGAGAACGAACAACATCCAAACCCATGCCACGACCGGAAAGTTCGCTAACGTGGTGAGTGGTAGAAAATCCTGGCTCGAAGATAAATTCTAGCAACTGCTCCTTAGAGGCGCTGGCTGCTTCTATTGGCGACAACCAACCCAACTCTACAACCCGGCTGCGAATTTGCCCCAAGTTTAGACCCCGACCGTCATCTCTAACTTCGATAATTGTTTGATTGCCTTTGTAATAAGCACAAATCAAAATTTCTCCGTTTTCCGGCTTACCTTGCTGTTGGCGGATCTCAGGCGATTCGATGCCATGAGCAAAGGCATTGCGGAGTAAATGCAACAGCGGGTCGTAGAGTTTTTCCAAAATTGCCTTTTCTACCTGTACCTCTGTCCCTCTCAGCTTCAAATTGACAGGCTTGGAGTAAGTATGAGACATATCCCGCAGCATCCGAGAGAACCGCTTGAGAACTTCACCCAAAGGGAGCATTCGCGCTCGCATTAACTCATCTTGGAGTTGGGAAAAAACTTGTTGTTTCCGCTCTAATATTTGGCTCGATTGCTCGGCAAATAAAGCAATATCCTCTACAGCCTCTTCCAATTGGACAATTTCTTCTAGAATTCTTTGTAATAGAGGGTGAACCGCTCCATAACGATCCATTTCTAGAGGATCGAAGTCAGTTGTAATTGGTAATTGGTAGTTGGTAGTTGGTAATGGGTAATTGGTAATGGGTAGTTTTTCTCCCTCAGCTCTCTTCTCCCCTGCTCCCTGCTCGTCCCTGCTCCCTGCTCCCTTGTCTCCCTCAGCTCTCCTCTCTAGCTGACCGATCAGTTCTTGAAAGTGAGCAAAACGGCGGAGCAACTCTTGGGATGAGTTTTGGGTTTGCTCGGTTTGGAGCGCAATGGAGTTGCGATTGACGACTAATTCACCCAATAACTTATGCATCCGCTCTAATCGGCTTAATTCTACCCGGGTAGAAACGGCAGTTGCTATCTGTGGTTCATCTGCATAAGAATTAATGCTTCCTACTTTAGAGCGATCGCCCTCTATGTTGCTCTGAGAAATTTCAGTCGAGTGGGATAAGGACTGAATCGGCGATATATTTGCCGCAGGGGAAATAGTTAGGGAATGAGCATCTGATTCGATCGCGCCATTGGAATCATCTTCAGTTTCAGTGACGAAAATGATATCAGGGTCGATCGCCACTGCTTCTATTGGTGCTGTCTCGTCGCCAAATAACAGCTCGTCTAATAAAGGCGAGAATTCTGACTCTGGGTGAGGAACCAAATCGACGCTCTGTTCTGTTAAGGCACAAAGGGCAGCAGACGGACTCCCTCCAGTCGTGCGATCGCCTGCTAGTACGGCAGCTCTGCTATTGTGAAAATCAGCTAGGGCAACTTGGATAATTTCTCTAGCGCGATCGGGATGAGTATTTAGTGCAGTTAAGGCTGTTTGGGCGATCGCCCCAAATCCTGGTAAATTCAACAGCTCCGCAAATCCAGCAAAGACTTCTGCCTGCGCCCGTAATTCTCCAGCCACCTCGAAATCTTGGGGGTTGGTAACCACAGCCGCCAATCGTTCTAGCCCTTGCACGACATCAGTTTCAAAGATTGAAGCGACCAAATCGACCCCAAGTTCTGAGGACATGGGCATATAGCGATCGATCTGAGCTAAAGCATCTCCTAAACGTTCTTCTATTTGATTAAATACGGGTTCGGCTACTGCTAATGTTGCCGCACAGTCAATGCTGCCGATGGTAATTTGTTGCAGTAGGGGGACGCGCAGACAATCGTAAGCTTGCAGTAATAAACCTTCTAACTCTGAATCTATTGCTACAGAGCGGTTATACAAAGCCCGAAAAACATCTTCTAAACGGTGGGCAACAATTTTAATTGGCTCTAAATCCAAGCAAGCTGCACCACCTTTAAGAGAGTGAGCTGCACGCATCAAATCGTGAATGCGTTCGTGCGTGCGCTCTTGCTTCAGACTAAGCAAACCTGCTTCAATCTCCTGTAGCAGCTCTGGCACTTCTTCAATAAACAGACGATAAGCTTGGTCGCGAATGTCGGGAGTAATTAGCATGGCTAGAGGGAAGAAGACAAGGGGACAAGGAAGACAAGGGAGCAGGGAGCAGGGAGCAGAGGAGAAGAGAGCTGAGCGAGCAAGACAAGTCGCAAGTCGCAATTAAGTCGCGCACCACGCACCATGCACCACGCACCACTAACTAACTTTGAATTGACCGACGCTGGCTTGGAGCGATCGCGCTACGGTTGACAATTGTTGGAAGGAAGCGGAGACTTCGGTTGCAGTTAGGGAGGTAGTTTCGGCGATCGTGGCGACTGTGGCGATGGTTGTCGTGGCTGCTTCTGAGTCTTGAGATTGCTCGATCGCAGCTTGGGCAATTGCTCCTACGAGTTGATGAATGCGATCGCTGGCGGTGGTAATGTGGTTTAAACTCTGGCGGGTATCGTTGACGAGTTGAGTCCCAACCGCTACCTGTTCTGTGCCGATTGCCATTGCTGTAGCAACTTCATTGGTTTCCCGTTGAATTCCCGAGACTAGCTTTTCAATTTCTGCCGTTGCTTTGGCTGATTGTCGGGCTAGCGATCGCACTTCATCGGCAACAGCCGCAAAACCGCGTCCTTCTTCCCCTGCTCGCGCTGCTTCAATGGAAGCATTCATGGCGAGCAAGCTAGTCCGCTCGGCAAAGTGAGCGATCAAATTTACCACTTTGTAAATCTTTTGCGATGACTCTCCCAAACATTTGATCTTCTTGACGGTTTCAGCCACAGTTCCCCGAATTGTCAGCATTCCATCTACGGCACGATCCATTGCTATATCCCCAGATGCGACTGTCTCCATCGCTTGGCGCACATCTATTTCTGCGCGTTTGGCGTTATCCGCAACAGTATGGGCAGAATCAGCCATCGCTTGAATGCGTTCCAAAGCAGTGACAATCTCTGTCGATTGCTGCCAAGCTCCTTGCGAGAGGGCTTGGATTAACGGCTCGTTACTGCTAATTGCTGCATCGACTTGTTTGGCGGCTGTTTGTGCCTGTACCGCAATTTCTTGCAAGCTTTCGACTGTGGAGTTATAGGAGTCAGCGATCGTGCCGATTTCATCTTCTGTGACTCTGGCACGGATCGTCAGGTCGCCTTGACTAATTGGATCGACTTCAATTAGCAAATCCAACGCTCGTCTTTGCAACTGTTCTTTGGCATTTTTCTGTTGTTCCAAAAGATCGGCACGCTCTAACGCCAATCCTATTTGAGTGGCAATCTGGGCAAAGAAATCAACCTCTACTTTCTGCCAGTGACGCGGAACGTTACACTGATGCACGACAAGTAAACCCACACAGCGATCGCCGAGTAAAATTGGTGCAGCTAGACTGGATTTGACGGCAAGTGCTGTTAGCTGTTGCCAGTACTCATCGCTCGTATCTGCCGGTCGGATCTGAGAAACTACTTCGACTTGTCCTTTCTGGTATTGTGCGTATTGCTCTAGGGCATAGTTGGCTATGTTTTTACCCAGTATGCGAGTTATACCTGCGCTGGCTGCTTCGACAACGACGCTACCATTGCGATCGCCATCAAACCAATAGACGATCGCGCGGTCGGCGAGTAAAGCGCTGCGAGTCTCGGCTACGGCGGTGTTGAGAATAGCTGGGCAGTCGATAACACTACCGATCTTCACGGTAATATCTTTGAGCAATTGCGATCGCCTTGCTTCTGCTGCTTTGAGCTGTACGAGTTCCTCTAGCTGCTTCGCCATGCTGTTGATGCTAGTTTCTAAAACAGCCATTTCAGCCGTGCCACGGACTGCCACGCGAGTATCTAACTTACCTAAACCAATTTGAGCCACAGCCCTAGCAGCATTTAGAATTGGATGAGTCGCCCGCTTAGCCAAGACTGTAGCGATCGCGGCGATCGATAGAGCGGCTACTCCAGTTCCCAACCAGAGAACTCGGCGTAGTTCCAGTAAAGGTGCAAAGGCGCGATCGACCGGACGAGAAACCACCAATCCCCAACCTGGTTCTGGTAATCCATCCAACTGACCGATCGGCGTGAAGCTCATCAGTGCATTCTCACCATCGTTTTTGTCCCACGCGACTTGAGTTGAAATTAACTTGTCTTCGTGCCTGGGTCGATCTGTAGAGGCAAGCGCTAAAACCTTGGCACGCAACTGCGGCAGATCGCGAAAATCTTCTGCCAGGTAATGCCCGACCAGCCCAATTTCATCAGCCGCAAACACATTCCCGTCAGCTCCAATCAGTTTGTATTCCCATCCTTGCGCTTCAATATACTCAAAGGTTTCGTTCAGATGAGTCAACGGCATCCGCAAGCGAACAACTCCTACGAGCTTATTTGTTTCTATATCTTTAATTGGAGCTGCAACTTCTAAACTAATTTTGCCGGAGGTAGGCGCAATTTTAGGATTGTTAACTGCGGGAGTTCCAGTCGCGATCGCCCGTCGAAAATATTCGCGATCGCTATAGTTGTCCGTGCGCTTAAACGGCTGCGTTGACTTGGATTGAAAGATTAAATTTCCTTTGAGGTCGAACACGACGATACTGTCATATCTACCGCTACGTGCCTCAACAAAGCTATCTAACAACGCAATTTTCTGTCCTTCAGTCGCCGCTGCCCTCAGCTTAGAATTTGCCAACATGGGAGAATTACCGATTGTCTCGGCATCATCGATTATTTGCTGCGTCGCCATGCCAATGCCGCGCCGAACATCAAGCGTGCGGTTTTCCTGCTCGGCAATAATTTGCTGCTCTAGGGAACTATTGGCTATGGTGTAGGCAACGCCGCCAACAGTTGCGACTGGAATAGCACCAATTGCGATCGCCAAAATTGTTGCTTTATGTTGCAAACTCAAACCTTTCCAGAACCGCAAACCCCTAGATAGTGAAGATTGCCAAGGCGCGTTTTTCTGTATTAATGGCGATGGGGCTGATGGCGATTGGCTCGGTATTGCAGTTGAATCTGGCGCTACTGCCGAAACTCGCTCCCACTGAGGCGAGATGCGATCGCGATCGGGGTTTGGCGGATCGAGTTTGAGAGTTGACTGCGACATGAAATTTACCTCATGGCTGTAGAGAAGAGAGCAGAGGGAGCAGAGGAGCAGAGGGAGCTGAAGGAGAAATTAGCTACGCACCACGCACCACGCACTGATAACTTTGTACAGACGTTACATGTAACGTCTCTACACTGATAACTGACAACTGACAGCAGCAGCGATCGCTTTGACCGATAAAATTGCTGTCATTTCGCTATCGCCATTTAACTGATATCCGCGCACGAAGGGAGCGAAGGAACTGGAAACAGCAGTAAATGGCGGCGGTTGGATTGTGTCTGAATTGCACCATTCGATGTCGTCAATTCGCTCTATGACTAAACCAATTGTTTGGGTTTCTGCTGTCGGTGCGGGTAGGCGATCGCAGAGGTTAGCTTGCAAGACAACTGCTGTATAAGTTGGAATGTTGCTGGTTTGGTAGCGATCGCCAACAGTCAGCCCGACTAATTCAGCTAAATCGACCATCCAGAGAATTTCACCCCGCCAGTTGTAAACTCCCATGACCCAACTTGGCATGTGCGGGATCGGGACGATCTGTTCCGCAGACAGCTTCAAGATTTCTAGCAACTGAGTCACGGGAAGCAAGGCTGCTGTGTCTGGTTCGAGGTAAAAGCGCAGAAATTGCTCGTCAGCATCGGTGAAAGTTACTCTTTCTGGTGATGCCTCCTGGGAGTCTAACTTTGGTGACTTGGATACCATAATTGTCTCGCCTCACACGTTAGGTTCAAACCATGAGAGTTGTTTCACCGTGTGAAACCAATAGCAGTTGCTTCACAGTGCGAATAAATTCCTCTGGCGCTACAGGCTTCGGTAAGTAAGCGTCTGCTCCTTGCTTTAAGCCCCAGAATTTATCCATGTCAGTCCCTTTTCTCGAACAGAGGATAACAGGGGTGTTTTTGGTGGATGGGTTAGCCTTTAAAGCACGGCAGAGTTCAAATCCACTCCGACCTGGCAAGACAACATCTAAAATAATGATGTCGGGCTTGCAGTCACTCATTTTTTCCAGGGCTTCTTCTCCGCTCTTAGCAACCAAGACGCTGATCCCGCCTTGTTGCAAATAGCTGGCGATCGCTTCCCGCTCGGTCAAACAATCTTCTATAACGAGGGCAATATCCATAGAATTCACCAAAGATTGGCAATTAGCGAGCTTGCGGTTAGCGATTCGCAACGAGCGACTAGCGATTAGTAACTGCTCTGTGCTTCCTGCTCCCTGCTCCCTGTCCCTAAACTCAGCAACAGTTTTTCATTCCCTGGCTACATGCTTGCGCCAGATAAGTTAGACTCTTCATTCGCAACAACACCAACTGCTCGTAGAAAGGATTGAGCTTACATAAGGGTGGAACGTGCAGCAGACTGCGATCGAAGAATCGAATGTCTCGCTCGAAGGGACAACTTGCTGGAATCACGCGACAGACAAATCGAGCCGTTTTCGGGCGACGAATCTCGATAGATTCCAGTTTTTGTTGAGTTGGCTGTACGAGACTCAGCCAAAGTTTGTTGGTGTTTGCTGTGGTATTCATGGTAGTTGGTAATTGGTAATTAGTAATTACTTCCTTGTCTCCCTTGTCCTCTTGTCCTCTCTTGCCCCTGCTGCTCATACACTGTGTTTGAGATGTTTGTGAATTGCGCCTAGAACTCGATCGGGATCGATCGGCTTGCCCAGAAAATCTGAGGAACCGACAATTTTGGCTCTGACGCGATCGATAATGCCATCGTTTCCAGTGAGGATGACAATTGGCGTGTGCTGGAAGCAAGAAAGCTGACGCAGACGGCTGCAAAGTTCGTATCCGTTAATATTTGGCATCATCAAATCGAGAAAGATGAGATCTGGTTTGATGGCTAGCAAAACTCCGATCGCCCGCAGTGCATCATTTACGCCAACAAATCGATAGTTAGCTGTTGTCATCACTTTTTCCATGATGTGACAGATCCAAGGACTGTCATCTACACAAGCGATCGATGGTGCTTGAGTATCATGAGGTGTAGGTGATGAGAGAACCGGAGCGGCAAGATCGGGAATATTAATCAACTCCACAAACCCTGACTGAATATATGGCAGGAGAGAACGCAGTGCCGAGTTGACATCTCGCTGCATCTGAGTGGCAATATCCCGTAGCGTATGTTGTCCGTCTAGTAGTTGGCTCAAGGCTTGATAAGCTGGAGCAGAGATGCTGTGTTGCAATTCTGCCGATTGTTTAATAACTGGGGCGCTGTTGGGAGAATAATTGAGTCTGTTTGCTTGCCAAGCTTGCCACAATCGTTCGACTTCGGCGATCGCTTGAGCGGCATCGATCGCAACTACGGGAGTCAGCTTACTGCTACTGGGCTTGAGTTCGTAGGCAACCTGTACTGCTTGAGTCACATCAAACAAAACTTCGATAATGACCGACCATGCAAATCTTGCCATTTGTTCTGGAGTTGTCTGCTGCCGTTCGAGCCATGAAGTCAATAACTGATACTGCCAGCAGACGCTCAAACCTTCAATCGAAGTCGTGGCTAATTGATTCTCCCACGATTCGTTTGATAGCGAGCGATCGCTTGCTATTTGAGGTAAGTGTGTTGCGAGATTCCGTCTCCATCGCCTGACTGGATGTTCTCCACCAGTAGCGTAGATAATCAAACCTCGGTGAACGTGCAGAATCCATTTTCTACCGCAGGAGTTTGTCAGAATCAGTTGACCGTTAAACCGCAACTGCTTCAAGGTTTCAAACAATTCAACCTGCTTTGAGGGCGTAAAATCCCGAATTAATGGAGCATCATTTCTCCTAGTTAGCAGGGCATCAACTGATTTTTCAAGAATGCTGTTATTCATTGCCTGTTCCTGCAATTTGTTTTTTTCTTACTCTTGGGATTTGTTGACTACCCTGCGTTGAGGATACAATGCATTGAAGATCTAAAAGGACGCAGTAGTATTTAAGACTTTTATTCTCTTCTGCTAGCGCCTTAGTGTATAAAATAAGCCATAAAAGGTGATAAAACTGGGACAAAGTTGTCATCCGTCATTGGTCATACCATTTCACTAAAACTGCAATACAGAAGAGTTCCTATAACCCACCTTTTTCAGGGGGGATGGGGGGATCTTTTCTGCCGTAATCAAAAAATTATTGACTTCTGACATCAAGTACAGGCAGGTTTAAGTGAAAAACTCTTTGTTTTTCCACAGCAATCTTCAAAAAACTCGCCTCTACAATTTACGACCTACGATTTCTTATGGGTCTTGCTTGAGGCGATAACCTACACCATAAGCGGTTTCAATGGGATCTCCAGGCGAACCTGCTAATTTGAGCTTCTGACGCAAACGTTTGACCAAAGCTTTAACTGCATCTTCATCCGGCGGTTCGTCGAAAGACCAAAGATTTTCTAAAATTGCACTACGACTGAGAACCTTAGAGCCGCTTCGCATGAAGAGTTCTAATAAGCGATACTCTTTTGGAGTCAGTCTGAGAGGACAGCCTTTATAAGTCACTTCCCGCGTGTTTACATCCAAAGATAAATTGCCACTTTTCATTGCTGGAGGTAGGGACGAACCACCTCGGCGTAATAGAGCGCGGATACGTGCCGATAATTCTTGCAGTTTGTATGGTTTGATCACGTAGTCATCTGCACCCGCATCGAGTCCATTGACGCGATCTTCGGTTGCATCTCTGGCTGTTAACATCAAGACTGGCATTTGGTAGCCTTGAGTCCGCAACTGGCGACAAAGGCTTATGCCATCCATTTTAGGCAGCATGACATCAATCAGAACTAAGTCGTAATCAAAAGACTTGACAAAATCCCAACCAGCGTGACCATCAGCGGCAACATCAACGACGTAATGTTGGTTGCTGAGTGCTTCTGCAAGTAATTGATTGATGAGTTTATCGTCTTCGACTAGTAACAATCTCATGATGGTATGCATTCCAAAAACAGGTTAGCAAGGGTGAACCTACTTCTCAGAAGGTTGTTAGGTGGCGATCGCTCAAATTAATTCTTTGCTCAAATTAATTCTCGGACTAGTTCATGGTACAGGTAATTGCTGTGATGAGAGGTAAAGAAAACTGAATTTACTTGTCAAAAACTATACACTGAAGGACGGAATGTAAGGTATCGGCACGATTTAAGCAGTTTTTCGCGGTAAATCGAGAACATTGCCACTACTGGGGCGCAACACGCGGGCGCAGGGAGCAAATTGGATAATATGTTCGAGGTTACGAACAATTGTGGCGCAGATAGCATCTAAGGGCAAGTCATTGGCATCGCGACCAAAAGGTTCTTCAATTTCTGCCCCTACTTCATTGATACCTAAGTAGAGAAAACTCATAAAGGCAAGGATCGGTGCAGTCCACCACTTGATCCCACCAACTAGCTGAAAAGGTAAAAGCAGGAAATAAATCCACAGCAAAGCATTGAGAGTAACGGTATATACCAAGGGAACGGGGGTTTTCAGGATGCGCTCGCAGCCACCTAAAATGTCTACCATATCATCTAATAGTTCGTGCAAGGATGTCAGCTGAAAAATGTTTAGGCGTTGGCGCTCGAATTGATGTTGCAAATAGTCTCCCATCCAATAAGCAATTTCTAAGGGAGCGTGATTGACATTTTGCAGTTGATGATATTGCAATAGTGACATCATCGGCTCCAATTCTGAATTCATTGGTTCTCGCCGCAGATGGATTTTCATCGCTACAGCAAAGGCAGCCACTAGATAGACAGCAGCACTTTTTTCGTCTCGCTCTTGCGGTTCTCGTTGTTCGATGGTAATTGAGATTCCTCGTGCTAAGTTGCGCGTAGTATTTACCATTGAACCCCAAAGTTTGCGCCCTTCCCAAAAGCGATCGTGAGCTGTATTGGTACGGAACACTAGTAGTAGGCTGAGAATGACGTTAAAACTAATAACGACATTTTGAATGATTTTACTATCACCAAAGAAAGCAGGCAGCTTTCCATAATGATCGAGTACAGAAATTAGTAAGCCGTAGCTTCCACACGCGATTACCCAAGGTAGAATTCCATGAATGACAGAAATTAAAAGTCTCTGAGTAACTTGCAACCAGTGTAATTGCTCTCCGGTATAGATTTGAAACTTTTCGCGAAACGATCGCAAGGCTACTGATTTACGGTGATGTGACTGCGATCGCTTGACTGAAGCAAATTTCTGCGAGCGATTTTGGCGACTGCGAGCCTTTTTACTGATGGAAAAAATCATCAACTCAACCTCATTCTACGAGCATTTTCTAGCACCAATGACACAAATTTAATCGTTCATCTCTTTCAAAGTTGCTACCGTTGATGGTGACATCCGGCTGAGGGAACGGAAAACCCAATACTTAAAAATTGTGGCGAGAATGACCGGAACTGTGGCGATAAATAGAAAGATTACACCGCGATTTGCTGCAATTCCTAAATGGCTAGATAGTCCTTCTAACAAAACTTCCCAACCATGAGGAGAGTGAAACCCGACAAAGATATCGGTAATCAGAATAATTGAGAAAGCCTTAGCACTATCACTCAAGCCAGTCACAATATTATCCATAAATGACTTGAGCATCATAATATCTTTACGTCGCCATAGTAACACTAAAGCAAAAGATAAAACAGCGATGATATCAGCAAAAACATTACTAACAGCGTTATTGCTACGATGACGAAATTCCTGAGAAATTTCAGTTGCTTTATCTTTGACCTTTTCTTCAATTGCTTCTGAAGTTAGTGCAGGTGCTGCACCCATCAAACGTTCTAGCTTGAGTTCTTCTTCAAAGGTTTGTAGTTCTTTGAGTGCCTCTTCTTTCATTTCAGAGTTTAAGAAGACTGGCGTAACTGCTTCGTTTCTGACGCGATCGACAATTGGTTGCACCAAATAAAGTTTGGACACTTGCTGAGTTATTAAAGGAATCAAAATCAACAATGCCAGTAACCTAATGGCAACGACAGTCTTTTTTTGCGATCGCCGAAATGATTTGACAACTTCTGCTTCTGCGTTTGGATCGAACTCATTCTTGATCTTATTAATTGTTCGCTCAAGAGAACGCGGTAGAACTCCAGCTTTGACTTGCGGTTCGGCATTTTCTGGAGCTGAATTTCTAGAATTTTTGCGATGGAGTTGCCTCGATCTAGATTTTTCCGGGGCGATCGCTTGTTTCACCTCAATGACTTGAATTGGTGGAGTGGGTAGCTGAGATGAAGTATTGCTTGGGAGATTATTTGAAAAGGGAACTAACGCTGATGCTTGCGGTTCGAGGGTGTATTTTGTCAGAGTTCCTTCAGTAAAAAAGAGCCGCATCAGGTGGTCTTGACCCAAATTTCCTTGCGTAGAACTGCTCGTATTAAATTCCTTCATTTGCTGTTTGAGTATACTTAAATGCTTCTCAAAATCAGCTTGTACGCTAGTAGGAATTTGAGCCTCGTTAGCGGTTGATACAGTTACTTTACCACCATGAAAATATCGGTCTTCAATCGATTTGATGCTCAGCGCGGCTTGATAAGCATGTTCTAGCGATCGCTCTGGCGTACCAAAGATTTTTCCTTTGAGTTGAGAAAGGGGGTCTGTGGATTTGTTGAAGAAGGTAGAAGTCATGCTGCAACTGGGGTGTTTGGAGTACATTTTGGACTAAATTCTGCGTGAGGCGATCGCTGTCACCTGAAACTCTTTTATAGGCGATCGACCACTGCTTTTGGATGCCAATGAGTACGGCTGGGATGGGAACTCGTGTAATAAATGTGACTGTGGGGCAAACGATGTCTTGGTTGCGTAACAATGTCATCAGTATGCTACTCGTCAAGGATCGTAACTGTTCGGGACAGTGCATACTCATCCCTCAGTCCTCCTCTCCATACTTGCAGGGTGAGTGTTTAGGCAACAAGTTTTAGCAGAGGGTGTTTGCCTTTTTGACAGGAATTAATTTGACAGGAGTTAATTTGACGGTAGCTATTTTGATAGCGGTGACTCTGAGCAACAATGGGTAAACTTTCTACATCTGACTGGCTAGTAATTATTGCTCCAGCAGGGATATGTTTTTGATTGGGAATGCCAACAGCCATAGACAGTGGTTGACGCGATGCTGCTTGACCTTTGGTGGTAACTAATTTCAGTTTAGGTGTCATGGTGAAGTGAGTAGTTATCAGTTGTCAGTGTAGAGGTGTCAGTCTAGAGACGTTACACGTAACGTCTGTACAAAGTTATCAGTTGTTAGTGAATAGTTAATTCCGAATTCCGAATTCCGAATTCTTAACTATGCTGCTTTCAATTGCTCAGCAGTACCAATGCCTTGATAACCAGTGGCTAGCTGCGTATTGACGTGAACCACGGCTTGATTGAGGAATCTGAGGGGATATTCGTTAGTAATTAAGGGTAAGTTGTCAGCAGCTTCTTGTGTAGTAATCAGAGAACCTGCGGGGACGTATCTGCCATCGGCGATATTAACTCCCATGACTAAAGCTTTGGGTTCGATAACGCAGTTATTGCCGACTGTGGCTCGAAATACTAAAGATTGCATTCCGACAAAAGTATCAGTACCAACGCTGGCTGGACCGTGGACTTGACATTGATGCGCTAGGGAAACGCGATCGCTGATGTATACTCCATAGAAGTTACCTTCAACTTCTACGACAGCCTCATGCACCATTTCACCATTGACGTGAGTTTCTAAAGCATGAAGCACTACGCAATCTTGTACGTTGACATCATCTCCTACCCAGATCGGTTGTCCTTCATCACCTCGTACTGATGCTGCGGGAGCTACCATCACTCGCTTACCAAGATAAACGTTACCAATTACGGCAGCTAGAGGGTGAATGTAAGCGGTAAAGTCGATTTTTGGCGAATTTTGTTCTTGATTGAAGGATGCCAGCACATTAGCGTGAACGTTAGCAGACTGCTGGGTGCGATCGCTTTTGATGGAGAAGATGTTGCTCATGGGATTACCTCTTTCGTGGTTTGACTTGGGAATTTCCTTATGCATGTCATAAGTTAAACCAATAAATGTAATAAACCTGGAATAAAAAAGTGACAAAGCTGAGACAAAGTTGAGAATAGGTGAAAAAGCGCTCTATCTCGCCAAGCAGAGAATCTCGCTAGTTGAGTTTTTCTCGTCTCATGTACTTTACAGACAAGGCTTTTGAACCAAAATAAGTACCTCAGCGTTCTGACATCTCGCTTACCGAATCTACGCCATAATTCATTTGAAGAAATATCAATAACTTCATGACTAATGATTCATGACAGACTTAATACTAGATTTATAGAGTTCCTGGAGTTAGCACTAATTCTCGTTAACGGCGGTTAAAACTGCATCTACACAGATGAAACCAGACGAGCGCAGGTTTCTTGCATTCCTCAAATCCGCTCTATAGTCTGCGCGCGTCAGACTTTGTTTGTGTGGTTCCGCAAATTCTATTTGCTTAGGCTTATCCGAGAAGTATTGCCTAGAGTTAGTACATTTGTCTCCCGTAGCTGAACTGAGGCAGTAGGTAACTGAAGCCTTGTTATGAAAAAATGAGAGCTTTCTCATGCAATCTTCATACTAAGTTCACGCTCGTAATGTAATATTGAAGTTGCTATTTTATTACTTTTTTTACACTATTCTCATGTACGATTCGAGTTGAACTGGAGCGTATCGCATCTCATTTTTCAGAAAATTGAGAGCGATATTCAATTAATTTGAGATCGGTGTAAACATTCAATGTTCCAATCATTACGTTGGTTATTCTTACTAACTTATTTATTAGTAATGTCCGCTATATTTGGCGCTTCTAGTACAGCTATTTATATCTTTTTTAGCCGTAGTCTAGAGCAACAGTTAAACGATCGCTTACAGATTTTGGCTGAAGCTGCTATTCCTAGTTTGCGAATTATCAAAAGCCGAGGAATTCAAAGATTAGATGATGAACTTCCTTGGCAAGAGTTATTCCGCCACAATCAAAGCCTCGAATGGTTTAATCCTAAAGGTAAGCTCTTGGCGAAAGAGGGAAAATTTTTTGCTAATTCGTCGTTGTCGCAAGCCTTAGCTGATGGTTTACAAGAGGGCTTTCCAATCCTACAGCAACAAGGACAAGTTCGGACTTTTGCTATTGCTGTTTATACCGAAGAGCGAGATAAAACCACCTTACGCTTAGAAGGATATATTCGCGCTAGCGAGTCTACTCAAGATTTGATCTGGAAGTTAGATCAACTGCGATCGGGTCTGATTGTGGGAGGAGTCACAGTATTACTATTAAGTAGCATTAGCGGTATTGGTTTAACTTGGCTCACACTTCAGCCAATGCAACGCAATTTAAGGCGATTAAAACACTTTACCGGAGATGTAGCTCACGAACTACGCAATCCCCTAACCGCGATTAGTACTACAGTAGATTTGTTACGTAATAGTCCAGAAGAGTTAAGTTTAACTCAGTTGAGAAAGTTAGCAATTGTCGATCGCGCCAACGAGCAAATCATTCATTTAGTAGAAGATTTACTATTTTTATCCAGAGCTAATATTGATAGCGATCGCCTCGATCGCGATTTCAACTTTGCACCGATTCACTTAGAAGAGTTACTGCAAGATTTAGTCGAACGCTTTGAACCACAAGCTCAAAGTAAGCAAATTCAATTCACCCCGCATTTACGTACTGGTATAGTCGTGAAAGGTGACAGCCATAAACTCAGCCGCTTATTTTCTAATCTTTTAGATAACGCACTCAAGTACACAACCGACGGGGGAAGAGTAGCGTTATTTTTAGAACAAGAGCAACGATTTGCCGTGATTCGGATTGAAGATACGGGAATTGGTATTCCACCAGATTCTCTACCACTCATTTTTCAGCGCTTTTGGCGAGCCGATACAGCTAAATCTGAAAAAGACGGTTTAGGCTTAGGGTTAGCGATCGCACAAGCGATCGTTCAACAGCATAAAGGTGAAATAAAAGTCAGCAGTAGATTAGGTGCTGGTAGCAGCTTTCGCGTGTTGCTACCACTAGATGCTCAGGCGTAAATCGCAGAAAAAACGAAGAGACGTTACATGTAACGCTTCTACATTTAGATGATGAATTACATTTTGACTTTTAACTTTTGACTTTTGACTTTCCTAATAGCCGCCTTCTTCTTCGTATTCTGGTTGCTTGATTTTCTTGGGAATATTCAAGGGCTGCGGTTCCTCATCTTCTCCCCAAGCATCGCCATCGAGATCGTCATCCAAATCTTTCGGTGCTGTGTATGGCTTCGGTTCAAACGGTTGGGGTTCGGGGTAGCGGGGTGGAGGCGCAGGCGTATAGCGATCGCTTCCCGACGCTTCACTCCAGTTTTCTTCTTCCTCTAAATCGCGATCGTATCTGTTGGGTTCGTACTGCTGCTGGCGGCGTAATGGCTGCTGTTCGATCCGAGGTTGGACTGTTTCATACTCGTATTCATCCTCATCCCAGGCTTCCTGTACCGCAGGTTGAGTTGTCTTTAAAGGTTGGGCTTTTGGTGCTTGCAACGGTACGCCACTTCCTAGCTGGTTTTCCGGTCGCACTGCTGTGGGAGTATAGTACTCGTCTTCTTCTTTCTCCCAAGGTGCTTTACCAATACCGAGCCTTTCTAACACCCCAACACTCAGACGATTAATTCTTTCTTCAGCGCCTTCAAATACAATTAACCGATTGGGTCCACTGCTAACAACTTCTTCAATTGGCAATTCATAAGTACTAATTACCTGGTCGGGGATCTGGGGTAAACCCAGCGAAGCGATAATTAGGGAATGGATTTTGCCTGTTTGAGCGTTAAATGTAAAGCCACGCACCCGCCCCAAGGGTTGACCTGTTTCTGTAATGACTTCACAATTAACTAAGTTGCTGTAAATCTCTACATCAATATCTTCGATCGCGTCTTCGTTCTCCACCAAAATCACATCGCCGATTTTGCTGATGCTGCTCAGGTACATGTAACGCGGTACGCTAGCAAAAGCGATCAGGTTGTCTCGCAAACCAAGAGCTACAACCTCCCTGCGATCGATATCTACCCATAGTTGGCTGACAACTCCTAATACTTTGGCGTTGTCATCCGCGATCACCTTTGTATTTAAGATGTCGGAGCGTTTAATAGTGTTTTCAGAGGTCATTGCTTTGCGGAGTCCCGATCTCAAATCAGGGTTAACGGTTAATACTTTCTAACGATCGATACTATTATGATGGAATCCTCAACCAAAGTTGTCTTAGGGTTACAATTTTATGCCTAAAACTTGCGTATAAGCTCCTCGCGCTTGGGTCACTCCTATTGTACGTTCGGCTGATTCTATCATGGGTCGGCGCAGACTCACGACAATAAACTGTGCTTGTTTAGCCTGCTGTTCGATCATTCTAGCTAATCGTTCCACATTTGCCCCGTCTAGGAACATATCTACCTCATCAAAGGCGTAAAAAGGTGACGGACGATAGCGTTGTAGAGCAAAGATAAAACTCAGCGCCGTGAGTGATTTTTCTCCCCCCGACATAGAAGCGAGACGTTGTACGGGTTTACCTTTAGGATGTGCGACTAAATTAAGTCCACTGGTGAATGGATCTTCTGGATTATCGAGTTGCAGAAATCCATCCCCATCCGATAGAGTGGCGAAAATAGATTGAAAGTTTTCATTCACCGCATCAAAGGCTTCTTGAAATGCCCGTTGGCGCAGAGTGGTAAAGTTTTCAATCCGCAATAACAATTCAGTGCGTTCGGCTTCTAGGGTCAATAATTTTTGACTCAATTCTTCTAAGCGAGCATTGGTACGTTCGTATTCTTCTAACGCCAACATATTGACAGGTTCCATCGCTTCCATCCGCTTGACAAGCGATCGCAATTCTTTCTGCAATTGTTCTAGATCGACCTTATCCGGTACTTCTGGTAGGGGATCGGGCATTTCTGCGGCTTGGATTTGAATCTGCGCTTGTAAGTTAACTAATTCTTCCCGGCGCGATGTTTGCGTTTCTTGCAGTTTTTGCTGTTGCCATTCTACCTGTTGTTGGTTGAGATGCAATTCTCGCAGCTTTTGTTCGGCGCGATCGCGTGCTTGTCTTTCCGCCGTCATCCGCTGTTCGATTTCTTTCAAGGATGTATGGATCTGTTTTAAATGTTCGCCAATCTCCTGTAATTGAGCATTGACAGCTGCTTGCTGCGACTGATTTTCTTGTTGCTGTTGCTGGTATTCTCGCGATCGCACTTCGCCTTCTTGAATTTTCTCGTGCAATCTTTGAGTTTGATTTTCTATGTCTTTCAATTGCTGTTCGGCGTTACGAACTATCTCGATTCTAGTTTGTAATTCCTGTTCTTGCTGTCTAATTGCGGCTTGAATTTGCTGCCATTGACTGTTAGTTTGAGATTGTTCCAACTCCACTAAAGCTTGGCGCAATTGTTGTAATTGTTCTTCTTGAATGGGTAAGTCTCGTTCTAAAGTCTCTAACCTAGCTTGTACCGTAGATAGTTGCTTTGTGTTCTGAGCCAGTTGCGATTGCCCAGTTTCCACTTGTTGGATTAGCTTGCGAATTTCTTTTTGTAATTGATCCTTCAAGAGATTATTTTCTCTTTGTTTGGTCTTCGCTTCGGTTAATTCTTGAGATAGATTTTTAGTTTTGGCTGCCAAATTACCAATCGATTCACCACACCGAGCTAAAATGCGATCGATTTCTTGCAAGCGATTTCTTAACTCCATAACTTCCTGGGATTCAGTAGCATCGCTCGTACCGAAATGCAAACTGGAATTTTGCTGGCTGATACTACCCCCAGTCATCGCCCCACTGGTTTCTAACAATTCTCCTGCTAAAGTGACGATCCGATATTGCCCTAAATGAGAACGCGCCGATTGCAGATCGGCAAAAACAACCGTACTGCCAAAAACATAGCCAAAAATATCTTGATAGCGGCGATCGCATTCAATTAAATTAATTGCATAGTCGATATAACCATTGGCATAGCGCAACCCCGAAGCAGGCGAAAATCGCGGGGCTTGAATTTTATTTAGGGGTAAAAACGTCACCCTCCCCCCTCGTTTTTGCTTCAGGATCTCAATCCCCGAAGCCGCCACGCCATCATTCTCTACTACCAATTGTCCCAACCGCGCCCCAGCCGCAATTTCTAAAGCCAGTTGATACCGAGGTTCGACTTTCCCGAGTTGGGCTACCAAACCACAAATCCCGCTTAAACCCGATTGCAGCAAAATTTTTGTGGCAAAAGTCCCTTGAGTTTCCTGCAAGGCTTGAGACTGCGCCTCCAACTTATCCAACTGGCGCTGTTTGTCTCTTTGTTCTTGGAGTAGGCGATTTTGAGTTTGCTGTTGAACTTGCAATTCGGCTTCAGCCGCAGCTAAAGATTGGGCTAAAGATTGAATTTGCTCGATTTGACTCGATAATTGCGTTTCTATTTCGGTTAATTGTGTTTGCTTTGTCGCCAGTTCTGGCTCTAAAGTTTGAATCAACCCAGTTTGTTCTTGAATTTGCTTTTCTAATTGATGCGATCGCTCGCCTAATTGCGCTTGTTCGGTACGCTGGGGTTCTACAGTTTGCAGCAGAGATTCAACTTGGCGGCTGAGGGCGGCTTGTTGTTGCACCCAAGCATCGGAAGCATCGGCGACTGCACTAGCTTCTGTACGACTTTGTTCTAAGGTTTGTTGCGCCTCATCTCGTTGTTGACGCAGGCTAGAAAGTTGAGCCACGATTTCTTGCTGCTGTTGTTGCAACCGCACCAGAGAATTTTGGTGTTGTTGAATTTCTAACTGTTGTTGCGTGTAAGCATTTCCAGCATTTTCATAAGCATTTGTCAAGTCTCTTTGGCGATTTTGTAGCTGTCGCCGTTCGGCTTCCTGGGTGGCTAGAGTTGATTGCAGAGATAAGAGTTCTTCTTCCCCCAGAGTCTTCACTCGTGCGTTGAGTGCGTCTAATTCTGCCGTTACCTGCTGAATTTGGGTGTTGAGGGTAGTAAGTTGAGTCGTTAATTCAGTTAGGGTACGATCGCCCGTTTGAATTTCTGCCACCAACTTTTCTTGTTGCTGTTGCAGCGATCGCCAAACTAAAACAATTTCCCACTGCTGCTTCTGCTGATATTCTATTCTCAGCTTTTGATATTTCTCAGCTTGGATGCGATCGTGAGACAGGCGATCGCGCTGGGTAATTAATTCAGTTTCAACGATGCGATAGCGATCTTCCCTGTCTTTAACTTCATTTAAGGTTTCTTTTGCCTGAATAATTTTGCGATCGTAATTCGCTACCCCCGCTAGTTCGTCAATAATCTCCCGTCTTTCTCGCGAGTGCATGGAAATAATACTCGTCACGTCCCCTTGCAACACCACATTGTAGCCTTCAGGATAAACGCGGATCTGACTCAGTTGTTCGTGCAACTCAGTTTGAGTACAGGTAGAACCATTAATGTAATAAGTTGACGTATACGAACCCTGTTGAGTGACTCGTAAGCGGCGCGTGATTGTTAATTCATTAGGGGTGAGGAGTGAGGAGTGAGGAGTGAGGGGTTCTTCTTCCCCCGTGTCTACCGTGTCTTCCTTGTCCCCCTTGTCCTCTAACTCTTCAACATAATGCCCATTTCCATTAACCTCTGTCCCCTCTGCTCCCTGCTCCCTGCTCCCTGCTCCCTCTAAATCAAAAGTCACAGTCACAATCGTCTCTACTGCCGATTTTCCGCGTGTGGCTTTGTCGTGGTTGACAAGATCGGGTAGGCGTTCCGCCCGCATTCCCCGGGAACTTGCTAGACCGAGGCAAAATAGGAGAGCATCAAGAATATTAGATTTACCGGAACCGTTGGGACCTGAAACGACGGTAAACCCTGGTAGCAAAGGAATTTTCGTCGTGCCACCAAAGGACTTGAAGTTCGTGAGTTCTACGCGCTTGACATGAACCATGTAGGCTGGTCAGTAGAGGAGTGTGAGGAACAAGTGTATCAAAGACAGGATGCCCAACAGGTTAGCATAGAATTTTTGCATTGCTACAAGTGCGCAGAACATAGAGGGGAAGATGAAATGCAACTAGAAGATTATTTCGACTTTCAGCGCCCTGATGATATTCGAGTCAAAGGAACAAGGGTTGGGATTGAGACTATCTTCTATGACTTCATTCATCGTTGTCGGACTCCAGAGGAAATTGCTCGAAGTTATCCTTCAGTCACCCTAGAGCAAGTCTATGCGACAATTCTTTATTACTTGCACCACAAAGAAGCTGTTAGCGCGTATTTATCTGATTGGATAGATTGGAGCCATAAAGCGCGTGAAGAACAGCGCCGTAATTCCTCTGCTGCGGTACGCAAGTTAATGAAACTTAAAGCTGAGCGCAAGGCAAATTTGAAGGCGAATGGCTCTAAAATTTCTGCTTGATGAAAATTTTGATAAAGCCTATCAGCATCAATTTCTCCGCCAAAGTCCTGAATCAGTTATGTGGGTAGTGGGAGATCCTGGCGCTTCCCCTAGAGGCACACTAGACCCAGAAATTTTAATTTGGTGTGAGGAGCATGATTTCATACTGGTCACAAATAACCGTAAATCTATGCCCATACATTTGAATGACCATATTGCAATAGGTCGTCACGTACCAGGAATATTACTATTAAATGTTGACTTTAGTATTAGTCGAAACCTTGAAGAATTATTCTTGATTGCCGAGTATGCTTTTGAGGATGAGTATCAAGATCGGATCGTTCATTTACCACTACCTGAGAATCTTGAATAACTAAAATAAATTCACTTGGATATCTTCTCTACAGATAATTATAAATTGCATAACCTACTAACAAAATTTATCTCTCATTCAACTATCAATATTGTTGAATTTAACGATGAAATGATATTTTGCTATCTGCAAAATCCACAAATACCCACATAGCCCGTGATTCTGACTTTTCGCTTAATTGGTCATGAGTGAGTAACGATCTGGCGTTTGGTGCGTGGTGCGTGAAATGCTTCTGACTCTTGACTTTTGGCTTTTGACTTTTGACTTTTGACTTTTGACTTCGGCTTGACTTGTCAATAAGCTCTCGGCAAGTGAGAATAGAAAAGTAGTCGAAGTTACAAAAAAAATTGTAACAAAGATGAATTTAGATAATTTCAAGGGTTGTAGTTTCTGTAACAATATTGGAGAGGGCGATCGCAGGGAGTCAATCCAAATTAAGTAACATAGCGATACTTTTTATCCGCCATCACTGAAGTTTCAATCTTTAAGTTGCAGTATCCAGCAGTTTTAAAAATAAATTTAATTTGCGAGAATTCCCTATGCTAATCCAAGACAAGCAGCAGCGTGACTGGAAGACAATTATTAAAAAATTTGAAGCAGTCTTAGGCAAAAATGGCGTGGTACAGCGTCGGGAGGAATTAATTACTTATGAGTGCGATGGGTTAACGAGTTATCGCCAGCGTCCCGCAATTGTCGTGTTGCCAAGAACGACAGAACAAGTAGCGGAAGTTGTAAAGATTTGCGATCGCCACAATATTCCTTTCATTGCCCGTGGTTCCGGTACTGGTTTATCTGGTGGGGCATTACCAATAGAAGACTGCGTGTTAATTGTCACCTCAATGATGCGGCAAGTCCTCAGTATCGATTTGGAAAACCAGCAAGTTGTGGTACAGCCAGGGGTGATTAACAATTGGGTGACGCAAGCAGTTAGCGGTGATGGATTTTACTACGCCCCCGATCCTTCCAGTCAAATTATCTGTTCGGTGGGCGGGAATGTTGCTGAGAATTCCGGTGGGGTACATTGTCTTAAATACGGTGTCACTACCAACCACGTTTTAGGCTTAAAAGTCGTCACTCCCGATGGTTCAATTGTCGATTTGGGCGGACAAGTACCAGAAATGCCGGGTTACGATCTTACAGGCGTATTTGTCGGTTCCGAGGGGACGTTGGGAATTGCTACCGAAATTACGCTACGGATTCTCAAATCAGCTGAATCAATTTGCGTCTTGCTTGCCGATTTTACCAGCGTAGAAGCAGCAGGGGCGGCAGTTTCAGACATCATCAGTGCGGGAATTATTCCGGCTGGGATGGAAATGATGGATAATCTCAGCATCAATGCTGTAGAAGATGTTGTTGCCACGGGTTGTTATCCCAGAGATGCTACGGCAATCTTGTTAGTAGAAATTGACGGCATAGCTGTAGAAGTCGCAGAAACTAAACAGCTGATTAGCGATATTTGTTTGAAAAATGGTGCAAGGGGAATTACTACGGCTAGCGATCCTGAAACGCGCCTCAAATTGTGGAAAGGACGCAAAGCAGCATTTGCCGCTGCCGGACATCTCAGCCCCGATTACTACGTCCAAGATGGTGTGATTCCGCGGACTCAACTGCCCTTTGTTTTACAAGAAATTGAAAATTTAAGCCAGCAGTATGGTTATCAAATTGCCAACGTATTTCATGCGGGTGATGGGAATCTTCACCCATTAATTTTGTATGATAATTCCGTACCAGGGGCATTGCATCAAGTAGAAGAATTGGGGGGAGAGATCCTGAAACTCTGCGTTAAAGTTGGTGGTAGTATTTCCGGCGAACACGGCATTGGTGCAGATAAGAAATGTTTTATGCCCGACATGTTTTCTGAAGCAGATTTAGAAACGATGCAATATGTCAGGGAAGCGATTAACCCCAAAGGTTTAGCTAATCCCGGCAAGATCTTCCCGACTCCACGCACCTGTGGGGAAGCTGCTAAGATGACTGATATTAAAGAGTTTGCTGGAGTTGAGAGATTTTAGTGCAAATCGCCCTTAGACTAACAATCTGGGGCGATCTCAACTCAATCTGTCTGCGTAGGTAAGTTTTGCCCGTTAGGAGATATATTACCTGCAATACCTAAAGCAGGATTGCTTTCGTCAGACCAATTTTCTAGCCAGTTACCATCTACATCTTCTACGTGTTGGTAAATCCCATCTTCGCCAAGAGTTCTTCTACTATGTCTTAAAGCCCTAGCTTTTTGGAGAGCTTCTTTTGCTCTCCTCATGCTTTGCTCTCTAATTGTATCGTGCTGACTGGTCACGATGACCTCATAAATCTATATTGATTCTACGGTAGCACTGTTCGGGTAATAAGTCGCTATTACTGAGTATAGAGCTAGCGATTTCTACCTCAATCTGGGCTTTAACTGAATTAAAACTAATGAAGAGTCCGCGCTGAATTCTCCAATATTTCAATGTTGACTCCCACTCATGCTGCTTTTCATCTGAAAGTTTTTCTCGAAGAGTTGTTAATTGAACGCACAGGCTTAGTTCCTTTGTTGAACAGGTAATTAAATCTGTTGCCATTGACAAATCAGCAATATATGGGTTCAGAGTATATCCGCCATAAAATTCTATTTCAGAACAAATTAAATTAACAAAAGCAGCATCACTTCTACTAAAATTTTCTGCCATCAGATTTTTCTTCCAAAGGTTTAGTTTTGGATCTTTTTCATTAAACCAAGTTGGAAATAAATATTCATACCAGTATCTTTCTACGGGTGACAATTGAGCAAGTTCAGTGTTTCTCTCTGCTTCAGTTAAAAGTTGGATATTAAGCCAAAAAGACACATCTGCTATCAACTCCTCGAGTAGCTGCATCACATATTTTTTTCGCATCAAAAAACCAGATTTTTTTTGAGCTATCCAGCGCCTCATTTCATCTAGTCTAGATGCGAGTCTAGGAGATATATGTTGTGCGTCTTGAATTAGCTGTAGCAGATCGCGTCTAACGTCTTCGGGGTTTCTCACCTACAGAAGTAAATACTGTTAAATCTCAGTGTTACTATACTATATCCGAAAAAACGCAAAGACACCAAGATTTCTCTTAGCGCCTTTGCGTCTTTGCGCGACAATCTTAACCTATCAAAAATTCTTCATCACCATATCATATCTAAAGGGCGGGTTTATTGAGTTCTTGGTTTATGAGTGAAGATCTTTGGTAAAACCCGCCCCTACAGGTTCAACAAAATTGATTGGGGATTAAAAATTGAAACTCGTCCGAATTACCCCAACATATTGATTGCTATTATCGCTGTTATTTTCAGGATTAAATACAACCCAAAAACCAGGAGTCACAGAAATATAATCGTTAACTTGAAAACGATAAAAAGCCTCAACATGATATGAAGTATCGTCTTCATCGCGCACATCGCTATCTGTCACTCTAGGAGGTAAACCAACCAAAATTCCTGGTAAATTACCTTCACCCCCCACATCTGGGAAAGTTAAACCCACAGCACCATACCAAAGATCTGCACTATCCCCATCTTCAACAGTACTAGCAATAGTTCCTCCACTACCATCGGCGATCGCACTCAAACCCGAACCGTTGGCACTCGCACTGATGTAACCTACCCAACCATGTAATTGAAACTTGGGTGAAAAGCGATAAAAACCTTGAAAAGCAAAGATGTCTGCGGATGTCGCAATATCATCTCCAAATGGTTCGCTAGCCAGCAAACTACCCGTACTACCAGTGAGATCCACGACTCCCGCCGGGTTATAACTGCGCGAGTAAGCAACACCAGCCGCACCCCAATCACCATCTACAGCGAGTTGCGCTAAGGCGTGATACGTACCGTTAAATAAACCAGCACCATCACCAGGATCGCTGGGACTACCAGCTAAATATCCTAGAGTCAAAGTTAAACTCTCGGCAATCTCCCAATTCACCGCCGCACCACCACCACCGCGACGATACAGGGGACTGTACTCGCCAAACAGAGAGGGAATACCTCGGCTATCATCGGCAATGCTAGGAGGAGTCAGAGTATCTGTAATATCGGTGTAACCGACTCCGGCGGGACCTACAGTAAAGGTGAGGTTGGAACCAACGGGAAAGCGATACAACAAGTGCGGTACAGTTACATCGTTATCGGTGTTCGTATCGAAGTTAAGCCGTGTCATGTTCGTACCCGACACGTCTTCCATATCGCCAAAGTTACCAAATTCCAAACGAGTCCGTAGTAAATCTCGTCCGGTAAAACTCGTTTCAAAATTCATCCGCGAACGATAGCCGAATATCGTATTAGAATCGTCCTCATCTCCAGCTATGCGATCGCCAAATGTATCTGTAATTGCTGTAATTAAACTGACATTAAGTTTTGTCGTCGTCGAAAATTGATTGGCTTCTAATTCTGCTGTTTGCGCTTCCAAACTATCAACTCGACCGCGCAAAGTTGCTAGTTCCGTACCAAATTCTGTTTGCAATCGTTGTAATGTTGCTAAGTCTTCTTTGGTTACTAAATCCGCACTAGCTGTAGTAATTAGTTCGTTGACTCGATCTAAACAAGCATTCAATCCTGCTGCAAACTCATATCTCGTTAAAGCGCGATTGCCTCGATAAGTTCCATCAGGATATCCGGCAATGCAACCATATCTTTCTACCAAAGATTGCAAAGCTTGAAATGCCCAATCTGTTGGCTGCACGTCTGATAGTTGAGATACTGACGTAACTTGAGCCATACTATTTTCTAGCGGCAATGCTAAGGTAGTTTCCGCACTCATTCCTACTAAAGCCGCTACTAAATTCGCAGCCAGAAACAATCTAGCGTGCGGCAATTTTGTGTTCATCCGTTCGCCACTCACTTTATTTTTTACAAAAAATTTTACCCTGCTTTTATTTAGTCTAAAGAGAAAACCTTTAGGCTCAACAATAGCTGTTTTTTAGCAGCTTTACATCTTAATAAATCAAGCATATCATCGAGCATCTAGCTACAGTCATATATCTTATGGATGAGTTTGGATTAACTTAAGAAAAATTCAAAAATTTGATTACGAATTTTAAATTACTTTGTCCAAGAGTCCAAAATATTTCTACGATTAATTATTATGAGTTTTGGTATTAAGAAAATATCTAACCCAAGACTGATAACAATCAAACAAAATTTAGTCTTCACTAAAAATCGCAGCTTTTTGCGGCTAGGGATCGACAAACTACGAGAAATCTAAGAAGTAGGTGTTCGGAACATTCCCGCACCTACTTCTTAATTTTTCTTCACACAACTTTTCGTTCGACGTTTAGTTAAAAAAATTTAAATTTGTAGGAGAAGACGGTGGCTGCTATAGATATCGTGTTTCTCGTTGCTTACTTTGTAGGTGTAGCGGCGATTGGTTATTGGTCGAGTCAGAAAAGTTTAGCGACTAGCAAATCATACTTTTTGGGCGGTGGAACTATTGGTTGGGCAGCAATTGGTGCAAGTCTATTTGCTAGTAATATTTCTGCCGAACACTTCATTGGATTAGCAGGTAGCGGTGCTAGTTCTGGTCTAGCAGTGGGGCAATTTGAATGGATTGCCTGTTTTATGCTGTTGCTATTAGGCTGGCTATTCGTGCCGTTCTATCTCCGCACTGGTGTATTTACGATGCCGGAGTTTTTAGAAAGGCGTTTTAATCGTGAGTGCCGTACCTATTTATCCGCAATTTCATTAATTGCTTATGTCTTTACAAAAATTAGCGTAGCAGTCTATGCAGGTGCGATCGTTCTGCAAACAATTTTAGGCTGGAATATTTGGCTAGGCGCGATCGCCTTGATTGTAGCTACGGGTGCGTATACAATTTTTGGCGGTTTAAGGGCAGTTATTTACACTGATTTCTTCCAAGCATTTATTCTGATTGCTGGGGGAATTTTCTTAACTGCGACAGCAATTATTGATGTGGGTGGTTTCGGTGCTTTGTATCAAAAAGTCGATCCCAACTTTTTTAGTTTGTGGAAAGACATCAATCATCCCGATTTTCCCTGGACGGGAATTTTATTCGGCGCACCCATCTTAGGTTTGTGGTATTGGTGTACAGACCAAATGATCGTCCAACGTACCCTTGCCGCACCTAATATTGAAGTCGCAAGGCGATCGACAATTTTTGCTGGATTTTTAAAACTTCTACCCGTATTTATCCTTGTCTTACCAGGGATCGCCGGGAGAATTCTGTTTCCCGACGTGGAACCAGACCGGATATATGCCACGATGGTGAATAATCTCCTCCCGCCTGGAATTAAAGGATTAGTGGTAGCTGGGTTACTGGCGGCGTTGATGAGTTCTCTTTCCAGCGTCTTTAATAGTAGTTCCACGCTAGTTGTGATGGACTTCTACCAAAAATGGAAACCAGAGGCAAGCGATCGCGAGTTAGTGCGAGCCGGACAAATTTCAACTATTCTATTGGTAGTGACTGGTTTGCTGTGGCTTCCCTTTATCGGGTTGATGAGCAATCAGCTTTATGTCTATCTCCAGTCCGTACAAGCCTACGTTTCACCACCAATTGCTGCTGTCTTCTTGATGGGGATATTGTGGAAACGCGCTACTGGTAGGGCGGCTTTCAATACCTTAATTACTGGTTTTATTTTGGGTGCAATTCGATTTATCGCCGAAATCGCCGTCAAAGCAGGTTGGATAACTTGGCGACCTTTAGTAGTCTATGCCACGATCAATTTCTTACACTTCGCGATTCTGCTGTTTGTCATTTCTATTGCCATTTTGGTACTTGTCAGTTTAACCAGTGCTGCACCAAACCAGAGACAACTGGAAATCTTCCAACACTCAGACGCAGAGTTGGAGAAGTTTGCTGGTTCGCATCGATCGCACAATCTCAATGTTAGATCGAGTTTCATCCTCGCCGCGATCGTCTTGGTATTTTGGGTTGTTTTTAGTCCCTTTGTCGTTAGTTAATTGCTAGAAAAAGTAGAGACGTTACATGTAACGTCTCTACACTGCTAATTTTTCGGCGACAGTTTCAGATTCAAAATTGACAAAACCAAGATGATTAGAAACATTGCCAAACCGATCGTGCAGGCGTAGCTAATATCTAAACTACTGCCAAAAGCTTGCTCGTAAAGGTAATAAACAATAGTTTTAGAACTGTTGCGGGGTCCACCTTTGGTCATGATGTAGATTTCTTCAAAAACCTTGGTGGCGGAAATGGCAGAAATGACGGCTACTAGCATTAAGTAAGGTCGCATTAATGGCACTGTAACATCCCAGTGTTTGCGCACGCCATCGGAACCGTCGATCGTAGCGGCTTCGTATAATTCTGCTGGAATCGACTGTAACCCAGCTAAATAGATGACCATGTAGTATCCTAGTCCTTTCCACACTGTCACCGCGATGACGCTAAAAAGGGCGAATCTGGGACTAGTCAGCCAGGGTATACCACTAGTTAAAATTCCAGTTTGTTTCAATAATTGATTCAGCAATCCATTCTGAGCATATAACCACCGCCAAGCAATCCCTGCTACGACCATAGAAATAATAACTGGGGTGTAATAGGCAGCGCGAAACCAGTGCATTCCCCGTAGTTTCTGGTTAACTAAAATCGCCAAAACCAAAGGAATTGCTACCAAAATCGGCACGGCGATCGCCAAATACAATATTGTATTTCCTAGAGTTTGCCAAAAGACTTTATCCTGCCACAAACGCTCAAAGTTAGCAAAACCAATCCATTCAGGTGCTTGGGTTAAGTCGTATTCGTAACGAGTAAAGCTCAAGTAAAATGCTTGCAGGGCAGGATAAAAGACTGTTAATCCTAGAACGAGCAGCGCTGGTAGTAAAAATAAGTATGGAGTGAGGCGCTGTTGAATTAACGTCCAGTTAATGGGAACGAATTTCTGCATGGTCATTGCTTTGTAGGGGCAATCGGAGCTTTTCGATGTTTCTAGTGTTACTCAAATAAGATTTGCACTTAGATAGCGGACGTGTAAAAGTTTTCTCGCTTCATTTATAATTTTCTGGTCGCCGCTAAACACGACGGTTGGATGGCTTGAATCAGTGTAGGTTGTATTGATATCTAAGGCAACGGAAATATTACTATGAAAACATGCAAAGTTATTTTAGTCTCTTGCCTAATATTCTCTACTAGTATTTGTGGGTGTCAAATAGATACTTTGAACGCACGAGCAACTCAGCCGAGTGTTGCGGCTGCTCAAGAACCAGAAAATTTTACAGGTGTCCGGCTTGCAAGTATAACTTCAGCGTCAGCTAAAACATTGTTAATAACGCTTAGTAAGAACTCGAAGCCTAAACCGATCCAGACGCGATCGGGACCAGGGGGTTTAGAAGTTGACCTCGTGCGTGCTGGCATCACTGGAAAAATTCTCACTGTCGAACTGCTCTATCGCAACCCAACCAACGCATACACCCGCAATGTCGAGATGCCGATTCAGCAGGTTAGCTATATTGATGATGCGACAGCAAAACGCTATGGCGTGCTTAAAGATGAATCTGGTCAATACTTGGCATCGCCTTTGGGAAAGAGGGACAAAACAATCGTGGATTTGGGAAATTTTTCTAGCGTCGAAAAGTCTAAGGTGGCGTGGTTTAAGTTTCCTGCACCGCCTGCCGGAACAAAGACTATTTCGATTAACATTCCCGATGTAGGTCCTTACGACGGTATATCGGTACGACCATGAAATACGTTCTCCTCCAAGCGGCTTTCAGCGTTTCTGCGATGATGTTGGCAAGTTGCAATGAGCCGATCGAGAAATCTCGTGATGCTTCTACTGCTGAGTCAGTTAATCCGAAACAAGTACAGCAGTTTGCTACTGCGCAAGTACAACCGGAGCCGTTGAAGCAGGAACGAGAACGCGCCTTATCTTTTCCGGATTCCGGTAGTCAATTAACAGGTGATGTTAGCGATCTGGAAGGACTGGTTGCTGACTTGGATGGTCGTATTACAGAGTCGGAAACAATTATCGATCTGCCAGCTGATGTGCTGTTTGATTTTGACAAAGCTAATATTCGTCCCGATGCTGTTCCAAGGTTAGAGAAGTTAGCTCGCCTGATTCAACAATCCGGTAGTGTTATGGTGCAGGTCAACGGTTATACAGACTCGAAAGGCAGCGATGCGTATAACATGAAGCTATCCCAGCGTCGCGCTGCTGCGATCGCCCAGTGGCTTGCTAGCAAGGAAGGCATAGAGTCCGAACGCTTGCGGACTAAAGGCTATGGCGAGAGCCAACCTGCTGCACTAAATGTGAATCCAGACGGTTCGGACAATCTAGAAGGACAGCGGACAAATCGCAGAGTTCAAGTAATCATTCCGCGATCGTAGGTTTTGTCCTCTGCCATCCGCTTTAAGAATTCGCTTCGATATCAACCCAGACCCAGATCCGTCACAGCACCGAGACTGCTAGAAGATACTAACTTGGCATACTTTGCTAACACGCCTGTAGTATAACGTGGTGGGCGGGGCTTCCAACTAGCGCGACGTTGGGCTAATTCTTCATCCGATACGTGCAGGTGTAAGCTACGGGAACGAGCGTCGATGGTAATTGTATCTCCTTCTTGCACCAGGGCGATCGCACCTCCTACAGCGGCTTCTGGGGCGACGTGACCGACGACCATACCGTATGTTCCACCTGAGAAACGCCCGTCAGTGATTAATCCCACCGAATCTCCTAAGCCAGCGCCGATAATCGCCGAAGTAGGGGCTAGCATTTCTCGCATCCCAGGACCACCTTTGGGTCCCTCGTAGCGCACGACGATGACATCACCTGCTTGGATCTGTTTTGCCAAAATTGCCGCTAGACAGGCTTCCTCGGATTCAAATACCCGCGCTGGACCCGAAATTTTTGGTAGCTTCACCCCTGTAATTTTTGCCACCGAACCTTCTGTAGCCAAATTTCCCTTCAAAATAGCTAAGTGTCCTTCAGCATAAAGGGGATTTTCCCAAGGACGAATCACATCTTGGTTTGCAGGTGGAGTATCGGGGACATCAGCTAAAACTTCAGCAATGGTTTGTCCGGTAATTGTCAGCGCGTCGCCATGTAATAAACCATGTACGAGCAACATTTTCATCACTTGGGGAATTCCGCCGACTTTGTGTAAGTCTGTTGCTACATATCTACCACTCGGCTTGAGATCGCATAGGACTGGAACGCGGGCGCGAATGGTTTCAAAGTCATCTAGAGTGAGTTCTACTCCTATTGAATGGGCGATCGCCAGCAGGTGTAAAACAGAATTGGTAGAACCACCCACAGCCATGATCGTCGCGATCGCATTTTCAAACGCTTTACGAGTGAGAATTTGGCGGGGTAAAAGTTGGTTGCGAATTGCTTCAACTAAAACAAAAGCTGATTTTTCCGTACTTTCGGCTTTTTCTGCATCCTCCGCTGCCATTGTGGAAGAATAGGGTAAACTCATTCCCATTGCTTCAAACGCAGAAGACATTGTATTTGCCGTATACATTCCACCACAGGAACCAGCCCCAGGACAAGCGCGACGTTCGACTTCGATTAATTCTGTTTCGTCAATTTTGCCAGCACTGTATTGTCCTACAGCTTCAAATGCACTGACAACTGTTAAATCTTTGCCGTTGTAGTGTCCGGGTTTAATTGTCCCACCATAAACAAATATTGCAGGGATATTCATCCGTGCCATAGCAATCATCGCCCCTGGCATGTTCTTATCACAGCCGCCGATCGCCAAGACTCCATCCATACTCTGTCCGTTACAGACAGTTTCAATTGAATCGGCAATTACTTCCCGCGATACCAGGGAATATTTCATCCCTTCTGTTCCCATTGAAATGCCGTCGCTGATGGTAATCGTACCGAACATTTGCGGCATTCCCCCAGAGTTACGCACTCCTGCTACAGCACGTTGGGCAAGATCGTTAATTCCCATGTTGCAGGGAGTGATGGTACTGTAACTGTTAGAAATACCAACGATGGGTTTAGTAAAATCTGCATCGCCAAAACCGACAGCCCGTAACATAGCACGGTTAGGCGATCGCTGTACGCCTTGGGTAACGACTTGACTTCTGAGGTTGTCCGACATTTTCTATCCTTGGGGATACGATCGTAGGGGCAGAGTTTGTATTGTCGCAAAAAAGATTGGACTTGGTGACAGAACTTCTTACGATTTAATCATGCCGCAGACAGATACTGATATTCACAGCAAAGTTACATAATAGTAACGTCGAGAGCAGAAATTTAGTTAAATTTCTTCCTCTCGACAAGGATAGTGAGTTAAATGGGAAGGCAAAAAGTTTGCCTGCTTGAATTGACATTAACAGCGATTGTTGACTGAACTATTGGTAAAAAGGTAGCGATCGCACTCTAGTTTTTTAAATAAAAATCATACATATAAATACTGCCAGAGGTGTAGAGTGGGCAAAGCCCACAAAAGCAATTGCCTGGTGGGCGTTGCCCATCTTACTACTGAAACTAAAAAATAAAAATTTCGCCCAAATGCTTTCTCACTCTCTAGCTGGCTCGCCTTATATGATATGTGCGAACGCTATGTCGAGCATCTGGCGAAAATAATGGATCGAATTGTCAAAAACTTTCGATATTAACTGGCGCTAGAGACAGCCACGGCAACGAATACTAAAGCCACAACCAAAACTGCACCTGCAACACCACCGATAACATAGTTACGCTTCTGAGCGTTGCTTGGTGGTTCTGCCGTATAAACTTTGGGTTCTACAGCAAAGTTATTTAAACGACCGCCTTCTTCGGTGGTATAGGGCATGAATCAAGTCCTTTCTACTCTTTACTTTGCTTAACTTTAACAAAAAATGGTAGAAATACTCTCATACTTTAGTTAAGAAAATTTACATATGCGGGAGTCGTTAGGGGCGCACAGCCGCTTTAGCTCGTGACAGTGCCGCTGAGGGGGGAACTAGCGATCGCGTAATCTTTGATTGGTATCCGTCCGGCGAGGTAGGCGAGTCGTCCGGCTTCAGTGGCTAGTTTCATGCCGCGTGCCATGGCTGGAGGATTTTTAGCTTGAGCGATCGCCGTGTTAATCAGTAAAGCATCTGCCCCCAACTCCATTGCTTGCGCGGCTTCGCTAGGCGTACCAATACCCGCATCTACCACCACTGGTATGCCAGCATTTTCAATGATGATTTGAATATTTGCCGTTGTTTTCAATCCTTGTCCAGAACCAATTGGAGAAGCTAAAGGCATCACAGTCACGCAGCCGACTTCCTCCAACCGTTTCGCCAGCATCGGATCGGCGTTGATGTAAGGTAATACAGCAAACCCTTCCTTCACCAATTGTTCGGCTGCTTGTAAAGTCCCAATCGGATCGGGCAGCAAATATTTTGGATCGGGAATCACTTCTAACTTGACAAAATTGTTATCTTCTTGTCCTAAAACCTTCGCCATTTCGCGCCCCAAACGAGCAACGCGAATTGCTTCTTCCGCCGTCTGACAACCAGCAGTATTGGGCAACATCCACAGCTTTGTCCAATCCAAAGCCTCAGCTAAATTTTCATGTCCAGGTGCTTTCGTTTGCACTCGCCGCACGGCAACGGTGACAATTTGACAACCGCTAGCAACCACGCTTTGCTGCATCTCTTCTACATTACGATACTTACCAGTACCAGTCATCAAGCGGGAAGAAAAAGTGCGATCGGCAATAACTAAAGGGCGATCGAGAGACTGTTGCTGTGATAGATCTAAGGTTTGCATTTGTAAATTGTTGGTAATTGATAATTGGTAATTGGTAGTTGGTAGTTGGTAGTTGGCAATGTCTCCCTCAGCTCCCTCAGCTGGGCGACTCTCTCTTCTCCCCCCTGCTCCCTGCTCCCTGCTCCCTGCTCCCTCTCATAAACCGCAAATAACTAAAACTCTCTAGCAAAGGATCTAATTTTTGTTCGCATAAGTCAGCAATTAGCTTGGCGGTGATAGGTGCGAGGAGGATGCCGTTGCGATAGTGACCAGTGGCTAAGGTAAGATTCGAGCAAGGGCTGTTTCCTAAAATGGGTAGTTCGTCAGGAGTCGCAGGACGAAAACCCCACCAAAATTCGCGAATTGGATAATCTTGTAACTGGGGATAGACGCGGATTGCACGTTGCAGTAAAGCTTGAATTCCCGCTGGGGTATTGCAAGGGGTAAATCCTACATCTTCACTGGTAGCACCGATAATAATGCGGCGTTCGCGGCGCGGCACGATGTAGACATCTGGGGCATATAAAACCCGCTGGAGAGTCGCATCAGCGCGATCGCTATCTGGTATTTGTACCGATAGCATTTGCCCTTTTTTCGGACGCACGGGTAAAGGTAACAACTCTGACGACCAAGCACCAGATGCCAGAATATAGCGATCGGCTGGGAAGTTACCACTTGCAGTCTGAACGCCAATAACTCGCCCTTGATGTTGTAAAATGCCTTCAACAGCAATTCCATCGTGCAAATCTACGCCCAAAGATTCTGCTGCCGACCATAAAGCCAAAGTCAAAGCCCGATTATCGACTTGAGCATCTTCGGGATACCACCAACCGCCCTCAACGGCTTCACTCAATCCTGGTTGGTAGAGGTGGATTGCTTGACAATCTAGCCAGTGTGCGGGGAGAGTCGGGAGTCGGGAGTCGGGAGTCGGGAGTCGGGAAATTTTAGACTGCTCCTCTGCTCCTCTGCTCCTCTGCCCTTCTGCTTCTTTGTCCCCCTTTTCTTGCTGATAAACTGGAGCTAAAATTCCGCAAGCCCAGTAACCTGTTGGTTTACCGCTAATTTCTTCTAGCTTGCGCGTCCATTCGGGGTAGAGCGATCGCGATCGCAAACACAGATCTAACATTGCCCCTGGAGGGAGTTGTTCGGCTTGAGGCGCTAGCATTCCCGCCGCTGCATGACTTGCCGCAGCATGAAAATCGCGGCAAAGTAAAGTGACAGATGCACCGCGCAATCTTAACTCAACGGCGATCGCCAAACCAACGACCCCGCCACCAATAATTAAAATGTCATTTGTCATTTGTCATTTGTCATTTGTCATTTGTGAGTTAGGCAAGAGGCGAGAACACGAGCGATCGCTTTTACCCGCAATGCTTCGCCAGCCATTCTGTATATATCTTGAGTTCTCATAAACAGCTTCCCTCCGCTGGTATTACCCAGTCTCAGGTTCTAAGGGACTATCTCAGCCTGGTTCCCCAGACACCCCTAGCTATGGTTGACTATCCTAGCACGCGGATAAGCGGAAAATGTGCATAGCTTCTCATGTTATCCCTATTGTCATAGTAGTTCGCTACATAACACATCGACAGGAAAAACGCAGATCTTCATCTCCATCAATAAACCCCTCAGCTTTCACTTTCTATAATTCCGAATTCCACACAGTTTCCGTACCTTGTCCCCAGAAGCCGTCAAATTTTGTTACCTTTACATCACCTAAAACTTTTGTTTGGCACGCTAACCTTAAGTTGCGCGTGGGAGAATGGGGAGGAAGGGAGCGACGGGTTTTATCTTGCCAATTTGGCTCGGAAACTTCGCCTTCAACTAACACCGCACAAGTACCGCAACTGCCAATACCGTGACAATTGATAACTTTAGCGCCACCGTTGTACAACTCAATGTCATGCTTAAGCAAGACTTGTCGTAAATTAGCGCCGCGATCGCATTCAATTGTTTTACCCTGAGCAATTACCTTTACCATATTCATGTTAGCTAGCGACTTCGCTATTTAGTTCTACCTAAAATCAGAATATCGCTTTCTAGAGTTCGAGCTTTCCTGTGTTTGTTCTTTCCCTATGACCGAAGCATTACCCCCTGCCTCCAATCCAAACCAGATCTGGATTTACGATACAACCCTGCGCGACGGTACGCAGCGTGAAGGCTTGTCTGTATCCTTAGAGGATAAATTACGCATTGCCCGCCAGCTAGACCAATTGGGCGTTCCCTTTATCGAAGGTGGATGGCCTGGGGCAAATCCTAGAGATGTACAATTCTTCTGGCATCTGAAGGAAGAGCCCCTCAAACAAGCCGAAGTCGTTGCTTTTTGTTCTACCCGTCGTCCCCATGTCAGTGCGGCTGAAGATTCACTCCTGCAAGCGATTCTGGCTGCTGGGACTCGTTGGGTAACGATCTTTGGTAAATCTTGGGATCTCCACGTTACAGAGGGGCTAAAGTGCAGCCTGGAAGAAAATTTAGAGATGATTCGCGATACAGTTGCCTACCTTCGCAGCCAAGGGCGACGAGTCATTTACGATGCCGAACACTGGTTTGATGGCTACAAACACAATCGCGATTATGCCTTAAAAACGCTAGCAGCCGCGATCGCCTCTGGCGCAGAATGGCTCGTCCTGTGCGACACCAACGGCGGGACTCTCCCACATGAAGTTAGCTCCATTGTCCGCGACGTAGCCTCATTTATTTCTGTAGGGGCGCACAGCTGTGCGCCCCTACCAATTCCCCAAATAGGCATTCACACTCACAACGATTCCGATACAGCTGTCGCCAATGCGATCGCAGCTGTGATGGAAGGGGCGAAGATGGTACAGGGGACGGTCAATGGTTATGGAGAACGCTGCGGTAATGCTAACCTCTGTTCTCTCATCCCTAACTTACAGCTCAAACTCGGCTACCAATGTCTTGCTGACGCACAAATGCCTCAACTCACTGAAGTCAGTCGTTTTGTCAGCGAAGTTGTCAATCTTGCCCCCGACGAACACGCACCTTTTGTAGGGCGTTCTGCCTTTGCCCATAAGGGGGGCATTCATGTCTCGGCTGTAGAACGCAATCCCCTCACCTACGAACATATCCAACCAGAACGAATTGGCAATCGCCGCCGCATCGTAATTTCTGACCAAGCAGGAATTAGCAATGTCGTCGCTAAAGCCCGTACTTTTGGGATTGAATTAGATAAACATAACCCCACAGCGCGACAAATTCTGCAACGATTGAAAGAATTAGAAAGTGAAGGCTATCAGTTTGAAGCCGCCGAAGCCAGTTTCGATCTCCTCATGCGCGAGGCTTTGGGTAAACGACAGCAATTTTTTGAAATTAAAGGCTTTCAAGTTCACTGCGATTTAGTCGAAGGGCGAACGAATACTAATGCCCTCGCTACTGTTAAACTAACTGTCAACGGTCAAGACATTCTTGAAGCCGCTGAGGGAAATGGTCCTGTAGCAGCATTAGACAGGGCGTTGAGAAAAGCTTTAGTTAACTTTTATCCACAAATTGCTCAGTTTGAATTGAGCGATTACAAAGTCAGAATTTTAGACGGACACAGCGGTACGGCAGCAAAAACTCGCGTCTTAGTAGAATCAAAAAACGGTCATCAGCGTTGGACGACCGTTGGTGTTTCTCCTAATATTTTAGAAGCTTCTTATCAAGCAGTTGTAGAAGGATTGGAATACGGATTAATGTTGCATATGATGGCAGACATAGTATTAAGTACCTCTAGCTAGGCTAAAATTAGCTATTATTCGTCACCCCATTCAATTTCATTTTTTAGTGCCTGTAATGGTGTTAGAAGCATGTCGGCTATGTCCGTTCTTCCTCTAGCCTTATAAATGTCTATAGCTTTTTGAAAATCTGCCAATGCCCCCTTTTTATCTCCTGTTAAAGTTCTAGCATGAGCGCGGTAAATATAAGCTTCTGCAAACTCAGGATTGAGATTAATGGCTTGAGTAAGATCGTCAAATGCTTCTTTGTATTGACCTTTTCTACCTTGATCGATTCCTTGTTGATAAAGTTCGTTAGCTTTCATAGCAATCCTTAATCTCTGCTCTTCGTGGCGCTTCTTACATAATGGGTCAAGGTTAAATACTTTTCCCGATGAATTAATTATATAGCAACCAGGATAATCCTGAGCTATCGCTACATTCTGAAAAAGAAATAGAGTTGAGATAGTAATAAAAGAAAAACCAGAAATTAAATGTCTTAGTTTTAGCATTATCTATGATTGTGTTAATTTATCTTTTCTTGGTTTTCAGTTTTCAAGACTTGTAAAACTCATAAATTTTACTAGTTTATATACAAGCACAATATTCGATCTAGACTTCGTAGTAAATCTACTTAAATATTTTCTCAAAATCCAACAAACCCAGCGAAATTTCACTGAAATTTCGCTGGGTTTGTTCGTGAAAGCAGTGTTATTTACGAAATAGCTTCTAAACAGCCTATGAGCTTCAACTATGAGTTACTTACAAAAATTCGCTATATTTATCGGTATTGCAACTGTAATTAATGGCATAACTTTCAAAGCGCAAGCTCAATTCTGTGCTGATGCCTCTCAGACAGCATTAACAAAAGCTCGACTAGATGCAATTGCTGCTAATCAAAGTATACCAGTGGGAGAGGCTCCACTAGCCTTTCAAAACTTTGCACTAGCTACTATCAGACCTGGTACTCCAATTCCAGAAAATAAGCGCAAATTTGCATCACCAGAAAGGGAAGCTAAGACGGGTGGTAAATTAAAGAACGTAGTACCGGATGGGGTGCTTTCACTTATGTTTTACCCTCCGTTTTTTCCACCGGAAGAATATCAAGACAGTGTTTTCTATGAGGTTAAAGCATTAAGTGGAGGTTTACTACCACCCAGTTACGACGAATACCAAATTCTTGGCTTTCTCGATGCTCTCCGCAGAAGCGATGCAGGATTAGCAGGAAGAATACCAGCAATTATTTTTCTTACTACTGCTGATGTTAGACAAATAAGTGCTGCAACAGTTGCAGAGGCTACATTTAAAGGTGTAGGTGTCTGGCACTCTATAGGCTGTGAAGTTCCAGGTAGTTTCAATAACCTCCAGCTTGGTCAAGCTTCCCTGAGAAACCCTGAAGTATATATTCTCCGCCTTACTTTTCCAGAATTTATAGGTCCTGGAATGCCTGGAAGACTTTTCTTGAATCCATCAAATTCAGATCCAGATTAATTACTAGATTAGAGATTATCTGAGCTATATCTCAATACAAGCATAGGGCTTAGTGTTATCATTGCTCTATGCACTTAGTTATATTCATTCAAATTAATGCTTTTACCTCGTTATTACAACCAGACAAAAATATGGTTCTAGAACAGAAAAGAGGCATTGAGTCTATTGACTTAAATCAAACTTTTGTTTTCGTTAAAGCCCCAATAAAAACTGTCACATCAGCCTTTGTTCGAGTAAGACAAGCGAATAGATGGGAACAGGATGTATACGATCGCGAAATAGTAACTACAGGTCAAGGCTTTATTGTATTTCAATTTAAAGAACAGGCTTGGACATCGATTTATAACTTTGGTTTTGTACCAGGTTGTACTCCAATCGAAAAAAAAGATACTCAAACTCTTTCTGACTGGCTGCAAACTCGCACAGTTTACTATAGAGTGAGCGATACGGGTGGCTATATTGGCTATGAATTATATGAAAACGGCAACTTTATAGAAACGTTAGACTTTGAAGAAGATATTTCTTTTTACTTCCAATCTCAAAATCGTCAGCTTCGACGCGAAGACATGGGAAGTGTATACGGATTTATTTATGATTTTATGGTCGAGCAAGATATTTATATCCCAGCTATACGTCGAGTTGAGAATCAACAAGGTTACGTGCGACTGCTAGGTCCTGAATTGGAGAATTTAGAACGCAGTGATTTTGAACGACTAGATTACCTCACGCTAGGATAAAAACATAATAAGGGCGCACAATTATAAAGGCGCACGGCTGTGCGCCCCTGCAATAGAAAAATTAATGGACAGACTCAACAGGTAATTCTGCACCCGCAGGAGAACGTAAATCTTCTACCATTTCTTGTACGGCGATTGGTGGTGGTGGAGTCAGACGCGATACCACCAGCGTGACGATGAAGTTAATTATCATCCCCACCGTACCAATTCCTTCAGGAGAAATCCCAAATAACCAAGGTTGCATTCCGTAGAATTTTACCCCGACGATGTAGAATAGGGTGAAAATTAGACCGACTAATATACCAGCGATCGCACCTTCTCGATTCGTTCGTTTGTCGAAAATCCCGAGAACAATTGCCGGAAAAAAGCTAGCCGCAGCTAACCCAAACGCAAACGCCACCACTTG
>NZ_JACJQX010000036.1:0-73224 GCF_014696895.1 Chroococcidiopsis sp. [FACHB-1243]
GAGAAAGAGGAAACTATAGTACCAGGCGTGTTAAATTTCACTCGAATCAGTCTAATTAATTTTTTGTTACATACTTGTAAATTTTCCTGTCTACTTACTTAGTAGTATCAAAAATTATCCTGTCCGAGGCATTCTATGCAAAGCAGACAGTACAATTGTCGCTACGGTTGCTCTGTAGAAGCAACATTAGATGTGATTGGTGGTCGATGGAAAGGCGTGATCTTGTTTCATCTGATGGAGGGAACGAAGCGATTCAACGAACTTCAGCGTTTAGTAGAAGGCTGCACTCAAAGAATGTTGACTTTGCAGTTACGCGAATTAGAAAAAGATGGTGTGGTTAAGCGTACCGTTTATGCTGAAGTGCCACCGAAAGTAGAATACTCTTTAACCGAATTCGGTCGCAGTTTAGAACCCATTTTACTGATGATGCGCGATTGGGGCGATCGCTATGTGAGTCAGTTGATAGAACAAAAGCAATCGCGTGAAGAGTAGCAGGGTGACAATGACCACCCTACTACTAAGGCTGCCATAAATTACGATTTAGGAAACAAAACCAAAAATTTTAGCAAACCCTCCTAAAATTGCCAGAACTAGTCCAATTACCACTCCTCGATTGATAAACTCCTGGGTGTCAACTCGCTTGGCAATACCGTCTATTTTTTCATCCAAGACCCGAATTTCGCCTTTGAGTCCTGCTTCCACTCTGACTAGATTTGTTTTGATATCGCTAACATCTTCGGAAATTTTGTTAATTTTGGTTTCCAGTCTAGTCAAGATTTCTTTGAGATCAAACTCTATATTCACAACCTCTTCCTATTCCCACTCGATGGTTCCAGGTGGCTTAGAAGTAATATCGTAAACAACGCGATTTACTCCCTTAACTTCATTCACGATCCGATTAGAAATTAATTCCAACAAATCGTAAGGAACCCTTGCCCAATCTGCTGTCATCCCATCTTCGCTAGTAACCAGACGTAGGACAATTGGGTAAGCATAAGTACGCTGATCGCCCATGACGCCAACGCTACGAATTGGTAAAAGAACCGCAAAGGCTTGCCATACGTCATTGTATAAACCCTGCCGATTGATCTCTTGACGGACGATCAGATCTGCATCGCGAAGAATTTCCAACCGTTCGGCTGTGACTTCACCAATAATCCGAATTGCTAAGCCAGGACCAGGGAATGGCTGGCGCTGAACGATTTCCTCTGGTAAACCGATCGCCCGTCCGACTTTACGTACTTCGTCTTTGAAGAGTTTGCGGAGGGGTTCGACGAGTTTGAATCTCAAGTCTTTGGGTAAACCACCGACGTTATGATGGCTCTTGATCTTCACCGCGACACGTTCGCCTGTTTTGGGATCGACGTTAGTATCGGCAGATTCGATCACGTCTGGGTAAAGCGTCCCTTGAGCGAGATAGTCGAAGGGTCCGAGGCGCTTGGAACTTTCTTCAAACGTGCTGATAAATTCATGTCCGATCCGACGGCGTTTTTCTTCGGGATCGGTAACACCTGCGATCGCAGCTAAAAAGCGATCGCTAGCATTAACATACTCTACCGGAATGTGAAACTGTTCTCGAAACAACTTCACCAACCGTTCCGGTTCGTGCTTGCGCATAAAGCCTTGATCGATGAATACACAAGTTAGTTTGTCACCGATCGCCCGATGTAAGAGAAAAGCTAGGGTAGAAGAATCTACACCACCCGAAAGTGCCAACAACACTCGCTTATCACCGACTTTCGCCCGTACTTCCCGCACTGACTCTTCAACAAAAGCCGCTGTCGTCCAAGTTGGTTCGCAGTCGCAAATGTGGTAGACAAAATTGCGGATCAATGCTATTCCACCGATTGAGTGGACGACTTCTGGATGGAACTGCACGCCGTAAAGTTTTGTATTGTGTGCGGCGATCGCCGCACAGCTAGTATTTTCTGTATGGGCGAGAATTTCAAATCCTTCCGGTAGCTTGACGCACGAATCCCCGTGGCTCATCCACATGGTCGTCCCATCTTCTACGTTGGTCAGCAAGTCCGTGGGATCGTCTATACGCAAGGCTGCTTTACCATACTCTCCCCGTTCGGCGCGAACGACTTGCCCGCCTAACTGATTTACCATCAGCTGCATTCCATAGCACACGCCAAGGATAGGGATACCCAAATGCCAAATTGCGGGATCGCACTGCGGAGCACCTTTGTCATACACGGAATTGGGTCCCCCTGAGAGGATAATTCCTTTAGGATTGAGTAGGCGCAGTTGTTCGGCGGTGGTGCGATAGGAGATCACTTCAGAATAAACTTGAGTCTCGCGAATCCGACGGGCAATCAATTCCGAATATTGAGAGCCGAAGTCAAGAATCACGATCGTTTGCCGAGCTAGCCGCCTGAGTGACGTATCTTGTGGCGGCATTTCTGTTTGTATTGTCACTGCTGGAAGTCCTGCTGGATGAGAAAGGTTGCTCTAAGAGATGAAGCTCTCGATGACAAATTTAAAAAATATATCCCTATCTAAAGAGGGATACTAAAACTGTATTTATTGCTATCTTTAAAATGTTTATTCTTATTAAGTTAACACAAGTGATCCAGGATGGTAGTAGCAGTTTCGCTTTTGACTAAAATTTGCCGATCGCGGTCAAACAGAACTGTACCAACACTAACTTGGCGATCGCTGTGATTGTAGATATACTTCTGAGAACGTCGATCGATTTCTAAGGCGATCGTTTCATAAACTCGACTTACCCAGTCGCTGTTTTCTCTTACATCTAATTCCCGTAAATATTTCAGCGCGGCTTCCGCTGTAGGACAAGCAAAAATTGCCTGAAAAACGTTTATCGGTAAGCCTAAATTGGCACAATGCGCCGTCAGGATCTCGCGCCGTCCGTCCGCAAGGTGGTGGTGCGTGTGAAAAATCCCGCCTGCGAGTTTCAGCAGCTTACCGTGATAGCCGAACAACAAAATTTCTTTGACTCCCTGCAATCCCGCTTCAACTAGCAGAGAACCCAGCCAATTTGCGGTTTTAACTAACCGTTCGCGATCGATCCCCAGTTGAGGTGCTAAGTCTAGACCATTTTCTCCCACACAGAAAACCAAACTTTCAAACTGTCGTGCTTTTGTTTGTAATTGTTCGCGACAGACATCTAACTGTCCTGGGGCGCTCAAAGGTTGAGAGATTCCTGTCGTCCCCAGCAAAGAGAGTCCATCTACCACGCCAAAAGCAGCATTGGAAGTACGCTCTGCGAGTTTTCTGCCTTCTGGGAGGATAATCGTAACTTGAATCGTTTCTCCCGGGGCGAGCGATCGCTCTAAGTTGGCGTACAGCAATCTTTGGGCATAGGCGTAAATTGCAGGTCGATCTCCTGTATCTACAATTCGTCCAATTCCTTCCCCACCGTTGATGATGATATTTTGCGGGTGCGTGGTAGTTGGTAGTTGGTAATTGGTAATTGGTAGTTGGTAGTTGGTGTTGTCTCCCTTGTCTCCCCCCTCTCCCTTGTCTCCCTTGTCTCCCCCAGCTCTCTTCTCCCCGACTCCCAATTCAACTAATGCCCAAATCGGGGTATTTCGCGTGATGTCCAAATTATCTCCTGGATCGCTACGGGTGATTGCTAAAGCGACTCCTGGCTTGAGTTCGGCTACTTGTTCGATCGCAATTTCGACAATTTCAGGTGGTTCGAGCAAATCGATTGAAACGCGATCGAGCGATCGCCCGTGTTTGATCTGCTGTAAAGCTGCTACAGCCGCAGCACAAGCGAATACTGGTAACGTGTATCCAGAGCGGGGTGACATGGGTTGGAAGTCGGGGATAAGAGGTGAAATGCCGAGATGGGTATAAATGTCAGATACAATAAGACTGCAAAGCCACTGATGGCGCAAACAATTACTGGTGTTCGATCGAGTAGTGACCTATGCCAGCCAATTCATGGTCTGAAAATGATTCATATGACGAACTAGACGCACTGAGCGCTTTCTTGTCAGACCTGTCAGATGCAGAAGAATCTGTAGAAACGTTGCCAGCAACGTCGCTGCCATCTCTGTTCCAAGGTCGCAGGCGCAAAGCCGCAGTTGTTTTAGTTACGATCTGGAGCAGTACTATTGCCCTGCATTTAGTTTCTTGGGGAGCATGGTTTGTACTTGGTCTAACTACGTTGTTTGGGATTCATGCCCTGCGGATAGTTTTAGCTCGACCGCGCCAGCAGGCAGAATTAGTTAGTGATGAAGCACTGGCAACGGCTCCTTTTATTTCCCTGCTTGTGGCAGCCAAGAACGAAGAGGCAGTAATCGGCAATCTTGTCAAGATACTTTGCAATCAAGATTATCCAAATGACAAGTACGAAGTTTGGGTGATAGACGATGATAGCACCGACAACACGCCAAAAATACTATCACAACTGGAACAGGAATACGACTGCTTGAGAGTATTGCATCGCCAGACTGGAGCAACTGGTGGCAAGTCAGGAGCGCTAAATCAAGTCTTGCCGCTGACTAAAGGTGAAATTTTAGCAGTATTTGATGCTGATGCTCGAATTGCTCCCGACCTACTCAAACAAGTTCTACCTCTGTTTGCAAAAAAAAAGGTAGGAGCCGTACAGGTACGCAAGGCGATCGCCAATGCCAGCGAAAATTTCTGGACGCTGGGACAGCAAGCTGAAATGGCTTTGGATGCCTACGTACAGCAGCAACGACTTGCAGTTGGCGGACTGGGGGAACTACGAGGGAACGGTCAATTCGTCCGTCGTGCAGCTTTGCAGCGCTGCGGTGGCTGGAATGAGGAGACAATCACCGATGACCTCGATTTGACATTCCGCTTGCACCTAGATCGGTGGGAAATTGAGTTTTTACCTTATCCAGTAGTAGAGGAAGAAGGTGTAACGACAGCACTTGCCCTATGGCATCAGCGTAATCGTTGGGCAGAAGGCGGCTATCAGCGTTACCTAGACTACTGGCGACCGATCCTGAGCAACCGCATGGGAACTCAAAAAACCTTTGACATGTTCATGTATCTGCTAATTCAGTACTTATTACCCGCTGCCCAGGTTCCCGATTTGTTTATGGCGATCGCCCGTAATCGTTTGCCCGTGTTTAGTCCCCTGACAGGTTTAGCCATGTCAATGTCTATGTTGTGGATGTATCAAGGGCTAAAGCGGTTCCATCCAGATGGAAAGCTGCGTTTATCAACGCTGTTGATGCTGCTACTTCAAACCATGCGCGGTACTATTTATATGTTTCACTGGTTAGTGGTGATGCCCAGTATCACTGCAAGAATGTCCGTTCGCCCCAAACGATTGAAATGGGTTAAAACTGTTCATCAGGGTAAGAGTTAGGATTTGGTAATAGGTAATTGGTAATTGGTAATTGGTTGTCTTTCCACGCACCACTCACCACACTAAAAATCAAGATCGGAGTCTTCGGCAGTATCACTATCTTCCCACTCTGGAACAGTGGCAGATGAGATACTGCTGATGTCTGTAGATGAAGTAAATTCTGTACTGTCACCGATCGCCTCACCATTGAAAGATTTAGCAAAGCGTTGAACTACAATATCGAACTCGCTAATTTCTAGTTGTCCGACTGGAGTGGAAGTCGTGGGAGTCACCGGATCTCCAGTTGCGGCTGCTGAGAGCGGTGTTTTCGCAGAGCCATCCTGAAAGGCGGTTGCTGATTGGGGGTTTGAGACTGGAGCAGCTGGCTGAGCCATACTTATTCCAGTTGTATGCTCGATCGCAGGAGCAGTGCCATTCGTATTATTGTTTTTCGTTTCAAGTGCGCTGCTATTAGCTGGGGCAATCTTAGCCACAGCCAAGGTTGCCTCGCGAACTTCCTTCGGCATCGCGGCTAATTCTAGCTGTACCTGAACTTCTTGTCCGAATGCCGAGAGAAAAGCAGCTTTAATATTTGGCACGTAAGCCTTAGCGCGATCGCGCCAAGCTGGAGATTTCATGCCAATCCGAGCAATACCAGCGTCAAATTGAATCAATCGTCCCATTTGCTTGAGCAATGCTTGAGTCGAGTGCGGTTGCAAGCAAGCCAGCACTTGCAGCCAAACTTCCTCATTAGAAGAATTCGGAGTTTGGAATTCGGAATTCGGAATTGAAGATTCTTGAGTGCTTGTAGTTGGTAGTTGGTAGCTGGTAGTTAGTGGTTGGTGGTGGTTGGCTGTTGGTTGATGGTTAGTTGGTGGTTGTTGATTGAAGGTTGACGGTTGGTGGTTGATGGTTGGTGGTTGATGGTTGGTGGTTGGCTGCTGGTGGTTGGTTGTTGGCTGTTGGCTGCTGGTGGTTGGCTGTTGGTTAATGCTTGATGATTGTTGCGTGGTGGATGACTTAATTGTGAATTGTGAATTGTGAATTGTGAATTCTCCCGCAGCTCCCTCAGCTCTCTTTCCCCTGCTCCCTGCTCCCTGCTCCCTAGGTGAAGCAGATGGCAACAATCCCAATAAGCTGACTTCTAGCCATAAGCGGGGCTGGGTTGTATTTTTGATTTGGGCTTCACTTTTAGCTAAGTGCTGTTGTCCTACCAAGATATTAGAAATATCCCAAGCTTTAGCTTGCATGCAAAGCGCATCCCATGTTGCAGGAGTAACGGCGATGAGATCGTTACGGTTGGGAGCGGTTTTAGCCACAAGTAAATCGCGATAGAAACCTGCCAAGTTTTGCAGCAGCGTTAACGGTTCCCTACCCCGATCCATAATTCGACGCACGGCATCGAGTAATGCTTCTGGTTGGTTCTGGGCGATCGCCTGTAAAATTTCTAGCAAGTCTGGCTCGGCAACAGAACCGACTAAATCCCAAATTCGCTCTACAGTCACGACTCCAGCTAATAAGCTCAACTGATCGAGTAAACTTTCGGCATCCCGTAACCCCCCCTGCGCAAAGGATGCAATTAAATGTATGGCTTCTGGGGTAATTTCAATGCTTTCTTTAGCTGCGATCGTGCTTAAATGCCCTATCATCGCGTCTAGCGGAATGCGGCGGAAATCAAACCTTTGGCAGCGCGAAATAATTGTTGGTAATACCCGTTGGGGATCGGTGGTAGCTAGGACAAATACGACATGTGCTGGCGGCTCCTCCAATGTCTTTAGTAGGGCATTAAACGCCGCCGTACTGAGCATGTGGCATTCGTCGATTGCGTACACTTTGTAACGACACTGAACGGGGGCAAATTGGGCGCGTTCGATCAGTTCTCTGACATTATCTACCCCCGTGTTACTAGCAGCATCGATTTCAATCACATCTAGAGTCGCACCTTTAGCAACTCCTTGACACACGACACAGACACCACAGGGTTGAGCCGTTGGTTTGTGGCTATTGAGGCAGTTCAGCGATTTTGCTAAAATCCGAGCGCTAGAAGTTTTTCCCGTCCCCCTCGGACCCGTAAATAAATAGGCAGGGGCGATTTTCTGTCGCTCGATCGCATGAGTTAATGTAGTCGCGATCGCCTCTTGACCTACCAAATCGGCAAAAGTCTGGGGACGATATTTATGGTGTAGCGGCTCGTAAGACATTGATTTGAAACTCTTCCCTACCACTGGGTGCATAGTACTAATGCACTATTTGGAACCCCATCTATAGTATGGCAGAGGAAGTATATCTCCTAAAGAAACGATATTATATTCTATTAAGCTGGACGATTAGAAATCGCGTCTATACAAGCAAAACCCGCAGATGCGGGTTATGTAAATCCTCGACTTTACTATTAGTTCGCCCAGGCGGACTTGATTTGTGTGGTTCCGCGAATTTCATTCGCCCCATTTTCCTAAATTCCCCTCATCTGACTTTGTTGAATTTGTTCGAGCATTTTTTCTAAACTCTGGGCAGGTGCAAGACAAGTCAAACCTTTACAGACTAGACCAACACTGGAATCTGGTAGGTTATCTGCTTGGGTCAGCACGGCAGCAGGAAGATACTGTGTTAAAAATGTCTCAATTTGCTGTTGTGAAGTCCGAATCGTCGTACAGTGAGAATACCAATCAAAAGCAGTGAATAGACTGGGGCAAGCTTGTGGGTGTTGGTGCATGGCACTGCTAAAAGCCTGTAACCCTTGTTCGGCGCGATCGAGATAAGTTAGATCTTCCGTCAGTAGAGCTAACCGCACGAGATTGGCGATCGCCACTCCATTCGCCGCCGGAGTCGCATTATCCGTATAGCTGCGTTCTCTAACAATTAACTCCTGACTCGCATCTTTAGCGGTATTGAAATAACCGCCTAGTTCCACACTCCACAGAAATTCATCAAATTCTGTTTGAACTGCGATCGCTTTTTCCAACCAATGTAGAGACGTTACATGTGATGCCTGATATAAATCCAATAATGATTTAATAAATTGGGCATAATCTTCCGACTGCGCCATCACAGCAGCTTTACCGTCATAATTGAGGCGATGAAACCGCCCATCTACCCACTGATTCTCCAAAATGAAATTTGCTGCACGAACAGCCAAGTCTAAATAATCAGCTTGTTGGAATACGACAGCAGCTCTTGCTAAACCTGAAATCATCAGACTATTCCAGGCAACAATCATTTTGGTATCGGTGACAGCCGGAATTCTCCCCGCCCAGGTTTGAGTTTTTGCTTCCTGGTTATTCCTAGCTGGGGGAAAGGTATCTAATGCTTCAACTATAGAGCCATAACGCACTTGAAATAGTTTTTTCAAAGCTGTTTCTACCGTCTTGCTTAATTCTCTAGTTTGACGGCGTTGTAAAACATTTTTGCCTTCAAAATTGCCTTGGGAAGTGACAGTAAATTCTGCTTGCAATGCAGTTAATTCTTTTGGAGTCAGGATGTTTTCTAACTCGCTGTAACTCCAAACGTAAAACACTCCTTCCTCTGGCTCTGCCTCTTTTGGATGCGTGAAACTATCAGCATCTTGAGCAGCATAAAAATAACCTTCAGGAGCCGTCATTTCTCGCTGCAACCATTTTACACTCAGCGCGATCGCCCTTTCAAAAGCTGGTTCTCGTACTCCCGCACTCCACAAATTTGCTAAATACTCGACAATTTGCCCGTTATCGTAGAGCATTTTTTCAAAGTGGGGGACTGTCCAAGTCGGATCGACAGTGTAGCGATGGAAACCACCCCCTACGTGGTCGTAAATTCCTCCCATAACTAAATCGACACCACGCTGAGTACAAGATTCTGGAAGATTGTAGCGAAAATTATCTTTCCAGACAGGATAGAAACGCCACCCCCGTAAAGCTAAGTCAGCATAAGGAATCATAGGAAACTTAGTTCCGTAGTCGCCACCTGTAATAATTCCCGTACTGGTTTCAATTCCTTGACGCAGTAATGCTGAATTTAATGGCTGGGTATTGGGGAGAATAGCAGCTTGCTGGATAGCTTCGAGAATTGCTTCCTGGCGCGATCGCAGATCCTGTTTTTCGGTATCGTAATAACGGCGCAGCGCTTGCAGAACCTGTAAAAATCCTGGTCTACCGTATCGCGGTTCTAAGGGAAAATAAGTTCCACCATAAAATGGAACTAAATCTTCTGGCGCGAGAAAGATATTCAAAGGCCAACCCCCTTGACCAGTCATCATCTGCAAGGCTTGCATATAGATACTGTCAATATCGGGACGTTCTTCTCGATCTACCTTAATTGGCAAAAAGTTAGCATTTAAATATTCCGCTACAGCAAGATCGGAAAAAGCTTCTCCCTCCATGACCGTACACCAATGACAGCTAGAATAACCAATCGACAGAAAGATTGGCTTATTTTCTGCTTTTGCCTTTGCCAAAGCCTCATCACACCAAAACCACCAGGCAATCGGGTTTTCGGCGTGCTTGCGGAGATAGAGGCTTTGAGTTTGAGCCAGACGATTAGTCATGGTTAAATTGTGGTTGCCTTCACTGCCAGTCTATCGAAAAGGAGCGAGGAGTGAGGGGACAAGGGAGGGAAGAGAGAGTTGCCCATCTGAGGGAAAAATAACCGTCTTCACGTAGTGTAGCGGGGCGTTTACTGTCAACTACCAATGACCAATGACCAATGACCAATAACAAATAGATAAAATGAAGAAAACTCACAACAGACTAACCGAATGATTCCTATTGTTATCGAACAATCTGGACGCGGGGAACGCGCTTTTGATATCTACTCTCGCTTGCTGCGGGAACGGATTATCTTTCTAGGACAAGCCATTGATTCTAACTTGGCTAATTTGATTGTTGCCCAGTTGTTGTATTTGGATGCTGAGGATGGCGAGAAAGACATCTATCTCTATATCAACTCTCCTGGTGGCTCGGTGACGGCGGGAATGGGTATTTTTGATACGATGAAGCACATTCGCCCCGATGTTTGTACTATATGTACGGGATTAGCAGCCAGTATGGGGGCTTTTCTACTTAGTGCTGGCATGAAAGGAAAGCGCATGAGCCTGCCAAATTCGCGCATCATGATCCATCAACCTCTCGGTGGCGCACAGGGACAAGCCACTGATATTGAAATTCAAGCTAAAGAAATTTTGTACCACAAGCGGAGGTTGAACGAGCATTTAGCCGAACATACAGGTCAACCGCTAGAAAGGATCGAGCAAGATACAGAGCGAGATTTCTTTATGTCGCCCCAAGAAGCGATGGATTATGGTTTGATCGATCAAGTTATCGACAAGAAAGCTGTTGGTAGACGACCGATGGCGGCGGTTGGCTAGATTGTTTTGTAGAAACGCGCAGTTGCGCGTTTCTAGCTTACACCAATGCGATCGCGCTCGGTTTGCAAATAGTCCAAAAATCCCTGTAATTCCCGCTCGGTCAATTGATGCCGCTTATTCTTGCTATATTTTGCTTGCAGGTATTTAGGACCTTCTTTAGCATCCCATCCAAGTTCCTGTAGCTCTTTGACGGCTTGAGTTGTTTGACTATATAACTCCAAATAGCGATTGAAGTCCCGTGCTTGTAGGGCTGTTAACTCGTAGCGCGACCCTTTACCGTAGTTAGTTTCCAAACATTCGCGTTCGTCGTTTGCCTTCAGCTTTGCTTCCTTCAGTTTGACCTCAATCTTCTGTAATTCCGTAGCTAAGTCCGCAGATGATTGAGTTTCTTCTATTGTTGTATCATCTGCGATCGCTAGAGATTCATTAGAGGACAAATCTGCGCTTTCATAATTGTCTTTGGATAAAGGCGATTTACTGCCACTAGCAGCGAATAAGTCAGCAGCAAAATCTCCGCCAAAAATATCTGTTTCCAGTGGTGGTTCGGAATTGGTGGCTAATGATGATTTACTTTTGCCTCTACCACCAGTAGTGATGGAAGTCGATTTTTGTTCTTTTGTAGGGGGTTCTAATTCTGGCGTGTAGCTAAAATCTAACTGCGATTCAGCAGGAGTAGGAGGACTAGAAGAATTGCTGGGTTCAGATAGAGATGCAGCTGGTTGCGCCACAGGTATTTCTGGTGGCGTAGATAATGCAGGCATTGTTTGATTTTTTGGGGCAATTGGGGCGAGAAAATCGTGGTTGAAACAAGCGATCGCTCTTTCTCTCGCCTTATCTTCTGCTGCTTCCAGCGTTTCTGCTGTTGTCATCCCAGTAGCACGAACAATACCATCAACCTGTACCGCTACCCGCACGACAAACTTACCCTGATAAATTGTCAATAACTCTGAAATTAAGCTTTTGTCATTTGTCATTTGTTATTCGTCATTCGTTGTTTGTCAGGAGCTAGGAGTCAGAATGAGAAGAATATATCGAAATTCTCCCTTGTCTCCCTTGTCTCCCTTGTCTCCCTTGTCCCAAAACACTCTAGCCCCTAGCCCCTTTCCTATATGTCGCTTGTTTCCTAAAATAGAATGGGGATAGCCAATTTTAGTAGATGGCGTACTGCTTACTCAAATGTTACCGACTTTTTGAAGAGAGTGTAACAAAACTGAGTAAATGGTATTTCAACTCAATCGGGCAAATCCTACTGCATCACAAGTGTTACAACTTTTGACACTTCAATCCTCGTTGTCTCACTGCCTAGCTGCGATTTATTTGTGGCTATATATCTGTTGGTGAGAGGCGACCGACTCGCACGCAGCATTACTACATCCGTTGTGTAGAGTATAGACCTTGATGATGCAACCCTCTCGCCTTTCCTAGTAACAAAGGTTATTTTGGGAGTTGGGTGAGATACTGCTGTTAGAAGTCCCAACTGTTTCACCCTACCAAAGCCAAAGTTGCGCCCAGTGGTAAAGATCTGGCTAATGGTAGAGATAAAAGGAAAAAGCGTATTTTCCACAGGCAGGAAGAGATAGCTAACTGCCTAACCCAGACAACAAGAAGTATGATATTTTGACCGGAGGTCGGCTCGCTACATGGAGTTTTCAATCGCTACACTACTAGGTAATTTCACAAGTGATAAATTAGTTGCAGCAAAAGCCCTAGAAAAAAAACTAGATTATCAAGACGAAAGAAGTATTCAGAGGTTATTTATTGCCCTAGACGTACTGGAAAAAATCGGCGTTTTGGTTAAGGAACACGGTAAGTATCGTCGGGTAAGAGAAGAAGGAACAATTGAGGCTAAACTTCGTTGTTCTAGTAAAGGTTTTTGCTTTGCAATTCAAGAAGCCGAGGGAGCAGAAGATATTTACATTCGCGAAAGTCATCTAAGTAATGCTTGGAATGGCGATCGCGTTTTAGTGAAACTGACGAAAGAAGGTAGCCGTCGTCGCAGTCCCGAAGGCGAAGTCCAACTCATTTTAGAACGGGCAAATCAAAGTCTGTTAGCAAGAATCAAGCAAACAGATACTAATTTTAGAGCTGTTCCTCTAGACGATCGCCTCCTATTTGAAATCGAACTGCAACCCGACAGTCACGACTTAGCACAAGCGATTGACTATTTGGTACACGTAGAAATCCTCCGCTATCCCATTGCCCAATATCCTCCTTTAGGCAGAGTGGTACAAGTTTTAGGCAGCGATGCCGAAGCCGCCTCAGATGTAGAGTTGGTGTCGTGCAAGCACAACCTACCCCGTGCCTTTTCCTCATCCGTGCTTGAAGCAGCGGTCGAATTACCAGCTCAAATTAGCCGCAAAGAATTCAAAACCAGAAGCGATCTGCGTCCGCTCCTCACCTTAAGTTTCCGAGAGTCAGCGGACGATACGACCTATGTTGAAAATGCTTTTACTTTGGAAAAAACGACGACGGGACAGTGGCAATTAGGCGTTCATACTGCCGATCTTGCCTACTTTATCGATCCAGATACGCCTTTAGATCGTGAAGGGTTGAAACGTTCCAGTAGCGTTTACCTGGGAGAAAAAATTCTGCCTTTATTCCCCGATGCGGTGGCGCAACGGAGTGCATTCGAGCCAGAAAGCGATCGCCGTGCCATTTCCGTTCTGCTGACTTTGGATGCAGCAACCGGACAAATCGTGGAGTTTGAAATTCAACCGAGCGCAATCCAAGTCGATTACCAATTCGATGCTGAAGTTGTAGAGAATATTCTAAGCGATCGCGCCGCAGAACTAGGACTACCAGCCGCAGTGGTAGAAAAAGTAGGGCAGCTAGCAGTATTAAGCAAAGCCTTGCAAGAGCAAAGACAAGCTAGAGGTAGCTTTGCCCTCAACTTACCATCCCGTCAGTACTCCTACTACGACGAAGGCAGGTTAGGAGTTCTGACTCAAGGAGAACCCAAACTCTCCGAATTGGTCACTGAGTTGCTTTTATTAGCAAATCAAGTTGTTGCCGAGCATCTAAACGCTTTGGGCGTGCCTGCGATTTATCGCATTCAACCGCCTCCCGATGTCGAAGACGTGCAAGAAACAATCAAGCTAGCAGCTAACTTAGGAGTAGAGCTGGGCTTAGATCGAGAAGATGCCGTCCATGCAGGAGACTACCAAGAATTTACCGAGCAGTTTGCGCGATCGCCCCAAGCAGAACAAGTCTTGACTTATTTGTTACGGGATACACTGAAGCCGAGTGCCTACAGCAGTAAATTCCAACCATACTTTAGCTTAGCTCTACCTGGCTACACCCACTCTCACGCTCCCTTGCGGCGGTTTGCCGATCTAATAGTTCAGCGAGTCTTACATACAATATTCGAGCAAGGGCGCGATCGCCGGACTACACGGGCAAAAGACAGCATAAATTTACGTCATAGCTCCTCTCATGGCAAAATTGGCTGGAACGTCTTACCTCCAGAAACGCAGCAGGAGCTAGAAGTTTATATTGCAGGTGCGATCGCGCAGTTGAACGAGCGAGACAAGGAAGTTCAGGAAGCCGAAGACGATTTAGTTGGGTTACAAAAAGCTCAACTGATGAAACAGCGCATCGGCGACGTGTTTGAAGGCATTATTACCGGAGTCCAGTCCTACGGCTTTTTTGTGGAAATTGAAGTTTCCGACACTAAAGGCAGAACGTTGCGAGTCGAAGGTTTAGTCCACGTCAGTTCTCTCAAAGATGACTGGTACGAGTATCGCGGCAGACAACAAGCTTTATTTGGACGGAAAAACCGTGCTGCATATCGTTTAGGCGATCGCGTTTCCGTGCAAGTCAAGAGCGTAGACTACTACCGCCAGCAAATCGACCTAGTGACAGTTAATGGCGATCGAATGCCTAGTGGCGATCGGCTAGACGACACCTCACCCCTAGATAACGACTTGAGCGACGACTCAGACACGTATTTTGACGATGAGGAATAATCTACCGCTGATCCTGGGTGTCAGCGGGGCATCGGGATTAATTTATGCCGTGCGAGCGGTGAAATATCTCTTGGAGGCAGACTACGAGATCGAGCTAGTTGCCTCCAAATCAGCCTACATGGTTTGGCAGGCGGAACAAAATATTCGGATGCCTGTAGAACCTTTGCAACAAGAACAATTTTGGCGACAGCAGGCAAGGGTCGAATCTCTAGGAAAACTCCGCTGCCATCCTTGGGGAGATGTAGGCGCTAACATTGCCAGTGGCTCGTTTCGTACGCTAGGAATGATAGTCATGCCTTGTAGTATGAGTACGGTAGCAAAGCTTGCCAATGGTTTGAGTTCCGACTTGCTCGAACGCGCTGCTGATGTCCAGTTGAAAGAAGGGCGCAAGCTGATTGTCGTGCCTAGAGAAACCCCCTTTAGTCTGATTCACCTCCGCAACCTCACCACGCTAGCAGAGGCAGGCGCTAGAATTGTGCCAGCAATCCCTGCTTGGTATCACAATCCAAAAACTGTCGAGGACTTAGTGGATTTTGTCGTTGCCCGTACCTTAGATCAACTCGATATCGACTGCATTCCACTCGAACGATGGCAAGGACGATAATAGGGAGTAGGGATTCGGGTCGTAGGGAGTAGGGAAGTTAAAAGTTAAATGTCAAAATTAACTGCTTCCTTGTCTTCCTTGTCCCCTTGTCTTCCTAGTCCCCTTGTCTCCCCTCAAAATTATGGCTGCCATCCGCTTCTTTCTTTTATTGATATTACTGGGAGGTCTGACGGTACTGCTGGTGCAAAACTGGACACCAGTACTGTCTTTGGTATTTTTAGGCGGACAAACTCAGGCATTACCTCTGTCAATCTGGATTTTGTTTAGCGTTGCTGCTGGTGCAATCACCTCGATATTCATTGCCAGTTGTTTTCAGCTCGCTAGCTATTTTGCCCAACCGAGAGCGAAAAAGCAGCGCCGCCGAACCGCAAAAACTTCGACTCGGTTTGCTACAGAAGAGAAAAATCCTAACAAAACGCCAGACCCTCCTAAAACAAATACCTACAGCTATACTGCTAGTTCCCCACGACAAACTCAAACATCCGTGCAGGAATCGGACGGATGGGACACTACAGCTAATGACGATTGGAACTTTACTGAAGACACAGAACCCACCACGCCAGATCCCGATCGCCAAGAGTATACCGATCGCGCTGTTGCGGACAGAAAACGCAGTAGCAACCTTGATGATGACTGGGATTACGTTCCTCAAGACACTCAACGTCAACCCCAAGAGCGGCAAAAAAACTATGCTAGCGATGAGACCAATCGCCCAACTAGCAATGATGCTAACGAACTTAATGAACCCAAAAGTAGCGATCGCTCTGCTTCTGTTTACTCCTATAGCGCTCGCGAACCAAAAAATTCAGGTATAGGTAGAACCGAATCAGTTTATGATGCCGAGTACCGCGTTCTTACCCCACCTTACAAACAACAAAACACGTCTTCGCCACCACCCAGTAACCGCCCTCAAAATAACGATGATGATGATTGGGGATTTGTGGATGACGAAGACTGGAAAGTGGATAACGAGAACGATTCGCCCCGTTCAGAAAAATAATTTAGCGCCAGACTGAGTTACGTCCGTGATGCGATCGCTACGCTCAAGTGCCTTCGCTTTAGCCGCTCCCGCGATTCCTGTCTAACCCTGCCTTGCATAGCGGCTTCCTGCAATCGCATGAAAGCCAGAAAATCTTCTTGTCCGTAGTGATGTGACATCAGATAACGCAATTTCTCTTCAGCTTCCAGTGTCAGATATCCAGTTTTAATTGCCTGGAGAGCTAGGTCGCGAATTTCAGCCATATTCAACTCCTCATGCACCACAATCGGGAAGCTTACTTCCCAGTTATCAATCCTAAACTTTACAAGTCTACATATAGTTTCGGTTAACTTTAAAGAAAATTTTATACTATGTTGCGTTCTCTTATGGTAGTCATACCAACATTATACTCTCAAAGCTTACTACTAAATCTCTTTAAGTAGTTGAATTTATAGTTACAAAGTAATAGAAGTCGATAGTCGATCGTTAGTTGTCAGTGACTAGCAGCTAGTATCAATGACTTGAAGAATCTAGTCACCTGATACCTAGTCACTAGACATTTAAGTTGTCTCCTTTGTCCTCTTCTAACTGCCAGTTTGCCAACAACTGTTGTATTCTCAGCCGTTCGATATAAGGCCAACCGCCCGTAGTTTCAACGTCTTTTAGTAAAGCGTAAAGTGCTTGACGATTATCTGGCAAAGATTCTTGAAATAAGCCATCTCGAATTTCCCGATGCAATTGCTCTAACTGTCGCAGTAAGGCTAAAAGAGCGAGATTATCTCCCCGACACTTATCGGCTAAACTCAAGACGATAATAGCAATTTGCTGTAACTCTGACTCTTCTAGCTGCCAATTCATGCTGTTTTGGAAGGGGTGAGGACTAAAGGGGTGAGGACTATTTGTACTGCGTCACTATAGCTCGAATTTGCTCGGCGACCATATCTGTTTGTTCTAACATTGCCAAATGTCCGCATTCAGGAATTTCGATCGCATTTTCGCCACAGGCTTGAAACAAGGGGTGAAAACTGGCGAGATGGCGGACGTATTTTGGTTCCATAATCTTGTCTTTATCTCCTGCCAAAAAATAAACTGGTTGTTGGAGCTGTGACACGATCTGTGGTAAGCGATTAATTTCAGTCTCCGTAGTAGAGTCTAGAAGCGCTCCTAGCGCTGCTTCTGGATGAGCGATCGCCAGATCGACAATGCGCTGACGACCCCACGAGCGGGCGATCGCCCTGGCGACATTTGCCCGCGTCATCCATAAATCGACTAACGGTAATAAAGGCAACCAACGGGGACGAAGTTTCACCAGATGAGTCCCAACGGCGCGAAATTGCTCGAAAGATTCCTTCAGATAAATTCCGCCACCAGCATTCACGCAAATGACCCCCTGTACAGACTGGGGCATTTGCTGAGCCGTCCAGAGCGCGATCGTCCCGCCAAGGGAGTGACCGATCAACCAAGCGCTGGAAATGTTAAGTTCCTGCAATAAACATTTCAAATCGCGAGCATAAGCAGTGGGTGAATAGGGAGAATTATCTTCTTTTTTAGCATTGGAGCCATTTAACGCCAGATCCCGAGTATCTGCTTCAGCCTTATCTTGAGAAGAAATGGCGTGAGATTGACCAAAGCCACGCAAATCGTAAGATAAACATTGATAGTCTACTGCCAGCCTTTCAATCAGAGGTTGCCAGTAGGCACGGCTGAGGAGCCAACCGTGAACGAATACCAAAGCATGGGGAAAAGTCGTCGGTGCAGTCAACTCGTAAACGTGACGCACTCCCGCAATCTCTATGGTTGCCATGCTTCTATCCTAGCCTTAACGCTACCTCAGCAGTTGTAGAGTTTATCTTTACTTCTTTCTTTTGACAGAACGCTTGCCCTAGAAGTTTCCTTCTTGCCACTTGCCGCTTGCCTCTTACCCCTAATTCCTTTAAGGTGCTAAAGTTAAAAATGGCTGGTTATGAGTAAGCTAGTTGTACTTCAACTCTAATTCTGTGTCTCTCACACTAGGGCATTCATTTGGCAACCAAACTGCCGCTTGAATCGGGTGGTGGGAAAGTAGACCTTAGAACTTGGGTAAGAACAGCGAAACTAGAAAAACTAGAAGTATCATACTAGTTCGTGTCGTCAATATCGTTTCTATCTCATAAATTGCATTGGCATGGGTTTTTGGAAAGGCTGGTTTAGCGGTTCTGAAACTGCTACCGGAACCAAGACAGCGCCAGTAGAGGAGGAAGCCGTCGAATCTATGGGCTTTTCTGCTCTAAATGGTGAAAGTATTGTTTTTAGCACCGATCGCAACATCGACCTTTACGAGTTGGAAGAACTTTGCGATGCTGTCGGTTGGGCGCGTCGTCCTCTCCGTAAGGTCAAAAAAGCGATTCAGCACAGCTTTCTCGTCGTGTCGATGTGGCAAGTACGAGGAACTCAGCGAAGGCTAATTGGATTTGCCCGTGCTACTTCAGATCATGCCTTCAACGCTACTATTTGGGATGTCGTCGTGCATCCTAGCTTTCAGGGAAAGGGACTAGGTAAGGCATTGATGAAATACGCAATTAAAAAACTTCGTGCTGAGGACATCAGCAACATTACTCTGTTTGCCGACCCTCATGTGGTAGATTTTTATCGGGGCATGGGTTTTATGACCGATCCGGAAGGGATTAAGGGGATGTTTTGGTATCCCAATTAGCTAGGGAAGGGAGCAGAGAGCAGGGAGTAGGGAGCAGGGGAGAAAATTGTTTCTTGCAACTGGCGCGAAATGCAGTGACTTTGACTAAGTGCTTGCACAAATCCAGGAACTTCTGGTAAACTAGTAAAGTTGCAAAAATGCAAAAGGGTCGCTAACTCAACGGTAGAGTACTCGGCTTTTAACCGAATAGTTCTGGGTTCGAATCCCAGGCGACCCATATTTTTAACTCGATATGTTCGTCTAGCGTTCAAGTAACAGTAAACGCCGGACAAATTGGCTTCGGCTCCAAGGTAGCAATAAAGCGATCGTGGTGAAGGTATCCCAGCACCTTACCTCATCTCTAAATCTAAGTCTCTAGTAATGATCTGAAATTTATCTTAAGATTAGCGTAATAAACACGCTTGTTCAAAGCAACTAGCTGATAACAAAACTAGGAGGACATTGTATGGCGCTCGTACCAATGCGGCTGATGTTGGATCACGCGGCAGAGAATGGATACGGCATTCCAGCTTTCAACGTGAATAACATGGAGCAGATCCAAGCAATCATGCAGGCTGCTAAAGAAACAGACAGCCCCGTGATTCTACAAGCCTCTCGTGGCGCTCGTAAGTATGCAGGTGAAAATTTCCTGCGTCACCTAATTTTGGCAGCAGTAGAAACTTATCCTTATATTCCTATTGCCATGCATCAAGATCATGGTAACGAGCCTGCTACTTGCTATTCAGCAATCAAAAATGGCTTTACCAGCGTCATGATGGATGGTTCTCTAGAAGCTGATGCTAAATCCCCAGCTAGCTACGAATACAATGTCAACGTTACCCGCGAAGTTGTAAAAGTAGCTCACGCTCTAGGCGTTAGCGTAGAAGGCGAACTCGGTTGCTTGGGTTCTTTAGAAACTGGCATGGGTGAAGCTGAAGACGGACATGGTTTTGAGGGTAAATTGTCCCAGGATCAATTGTTAACAGATCCAGATCAAGCAGTTGATTTCGTAGAGCAAACTCAAGTAGATGCTTTGGCAGTGGCAATTGGAACCAGCCACGGCGCTTACAAGTTTACCCGCAAGCCAACAGGCGAAATTTTGGCGATTAGCCGCATTGAAGAAATCCACCGTCGTTTGCCAAACACTCACTTGGTCATGCACGGTTCTTCCTCAGTACCCGAAGACTTACTGGCTCTAATCAACCAGTACGGCGGAAAAATTCCCGAAACCTACGGCGTGCCAGTTGAAGAGATTCAAAAAGGGATCAAGAGTGGAGTACGGAAGGTAAATATCGATACCGACAACCGCTTGGCAATCACTGCTGCGGTACGGGAAGCTCTAGCTCAAGATGCTAAGGAATTTGACCCCCGCCACTTCCTGAAGCCTTCCATCAAGTACATGCAAAAAGTCTGTGCCGATCGCTATCAGCAATTTAGCGCTGCTGGCAACGCTAGCAAGATCAAGCAAATTTCTACCGATGATTTTGCTGCTAAGTATGCTAAAGGCGAATTAAACGCTATCACCAAAAAGACTGCAACCGTGTAATTCAACACAGCGTTGCCAGACAAGCGTAGGGTGGGCAATGCCCACCTTACATTTTTGGTTTTGTCGTTTGCAAATGACTAATGACTAATGACTAATTAAACAAATACCCGATGCTGTAACGAAGGCATTTGGCGGCGGACTTGTTCGAGACGAACGGGATTAATTTCCGCGATCGCCACGCCTGGGCGATCGCCTGCATCGGCTAAAATAACCCCCCAAGGATCGACAATCATTGCATGTCCGTGAGACTGACGTAGGGCGTAATGTTTCCCTGTCTGCGCGGGGGCAAGAATATAACAAGTATTTTCAATTGCTCTAGCTTGTAACAAGATTTGCCAATGGTCTTTACCAGTGTATGCCGTAAAAGCTGCTGGGATAAACATTACATCGGCTCCCTTGTATGCTAAGTGGCGGTAGAGTTCGGGAAAGCGGACATCGTAGCAAATGGAAAGCCCTAGATGACCCAATTCTGTAGAGGGATAAACCACTGGTAACTGCGTTCCAGCCTGTACGGTACTGGATTCGCAGTAAGTATTGCCATCGGGTAAGTTGACATCAAATAAGTGTACCTTTTGATAGCAGGCGAGTTCTTCCCCACTTGGTCCAATCAGTAAGGCTGTATTGTAAACTTTGCGATCGTCAACTGGTACGGGAAACCCGCCACCGAGAATTGTTACCTGAAACCGTTGCGCGACAGTTCGGAGAAATTTTTCGCTTTTCGAGGCGATCGCTGCTGCTTGGGCAATTTTATCCTCTTCCCGTCCTAAATAAGAGAAGTTTTCCGGCAAGGTGACCAACTCCGCGCCTTGACGGACGGCAAGTTCGATTAATTCTTCAGCCTGTACCAAATTTTTCTCTAGGTCAGGCACGCTAGTCATTTGAACGGCAGCAGCGAGATAAGACTTCATGTATATTCCGATAAGACAATCTGAAGTAGATTATTAAAAATATATCCTTCAATAGTGCCTTTCGCGTATCTCAGAAAAGTTCTGTTGTTTTCCTGTCCTTTGTCTTCTGCTAGCGACAGATAACTATTAACCAACAGCAGGTTAAGTCCGCGCTGTTTGAGTTTGTTGCTCCCAAGACTTATTAACTAGGATAACAAGGGAACTCAAAAATCTGCCGCTACCACTTTGAGGATTGGGTAGAGTGCTGTCAGATTTCGCTCTACAATATGACATACTCTCCAGCATAGCAGGACGGGGCTTTAAACCGATTCTCTTGATAACAGTGCAAAAGGCTGCTCGAACTTTGAAACAGCCTTTTTTAAAAGAGGAGATATTAACAGCGACTCCCAAGCCATCCCTCATAGTTGTGTTTTTGAGTCGGAGAGGGATTTTCTACTGGGACAACTTGATAGCGACTGGGACGAGGAGCAGCTAAAGTCACAGTGTGAGTGCATAGTTCTTCTTGATGGAAAACTGTAACTTCGATCGCATCTCCTGGTTGGTAATCTCGCAGGCGATCGCTTAGATTATTTGCTGTTGCTTTTAAGCCATCAATTGCTAGTAATTCATCTCCAGGTTCGATTCCGGCTCGCTGCGCTGATGCATCGACCTCTACAAATTTAATCGCGTCCTTGCCATTTTCTGCTTGCACTTTCATACCTATATAAGGCACGGATTCCTCATCTTCTGCGACTAATTTCAACCCAAAGGGTTCGAGATAACGATCGAAAGGTAATTCTGCCGTACCATCAACGTAGCTTTTAAAGAAATCATCTAAATTTGTTCCAGCCACAGATTCAATAACTTGTTTTAACTGTGCGGGAGTAAAACCAATTTCATCCTTGCCGAATTGCTGCCACATCAGACGCATGACATCATCTAGCGATCGCCGATTTTGATGTTTCTCTCGGATCGATAAATCGAGTAAAAGCGAGACTAATTCCCCTTTTAGATAATAGGAAATTTGGGAATTGTTAGTATTATTGTCGTAACGATACAGCTTAATCCAAGCATCAAAACTCGATTCGGAAGCAGGCTGTACGAGTCGTCCTGGCGTAGTTTGTAGGCGAGTAATTTCCTTACTTAAATTCTTCAAATAAGTCTTATCGTTATAAATACCCGCCCGTAAAGGAATAGCTAAATCGTAATAGCTAGTCGTCCCTTCACAAAACCACAGGGACGGCGTGTAATTTTCGTTATCGTAATCGAACACCTCTAATGCTTTTGGACGAATTCGCTTGACATTCCAGAGATGAAAAAATTCGTGGGCAACAAGTTGCATGAAGCGCTCGTACTTCTCGCGATCGCGAAATCCAAAGCGAGAATAAATCAACGAGCAAGCAAATTTATGCTCTAACCCGCCATTATTTTGTGATGCTAGATGTAACAAAAATATATATTTGTCGTAAGGTAAACCACCAAATAGTTCTGCTTCCACCTCGATAATCTTTTGAATATCGGGAATCATCTTGGCAGCATCGGCATTACCTTTACCCCAAATCGCTAGTTCGTGCAACTTACCCAGCACCTCAAACTGATGCGATTGATGACAGCCAATTTCAAACGGACTGTCTACCAACGTATCAAAATCTGTAGCAGTAAACGTGTTAGTTTGCCCCGCTACTGCTGGTAGAGGAGTTGTGACGCGCCAATCCGATCTCAGTGGTGCGATCGCTACTTGGATCGGTTGCTGTTCTAGTCCTGGGAGGCGAAAGAAGATAGCCGCACCATTAAAATAGCCGTGAGTCGCATTGAGGTGATTCGTCCGTACTGATAGCTCGTTAGCATGGATACGGTAGCGTACAGTAATATCAGGGCGATCGCCTGTTTCTACTTGCCAGTGATTTTTACTTAACTTCTGCCACGCTAAAGTCTGTTCCCCCGCGCTGGCAGAAAAATCTTGTAAGTGTTTGGCATATTCTCGCACCAAGTAAGAACCTGGTGTCCAAACTGGCATTTTTAAATCTACTACTGGCAATTTCCAACCGCTTAAATGCAAAACAACCTCAAACAGATGATTTTCTGGTCGAGGCATGGCAACTTGATAATGAATTGTTGGTGTAAAGCTAGAAATCTTACCAACTTGAGTTAATGTAGCTTCAGTCATCAATGGTAGTGAGTTGTTGGACTTAGGATAAATCTAACAACTCTTTAGTGGTTGTTGGTTGATTGACAGTAGAGAGTGACCAGTGAGGAGTGGCTAGTGGAACCAGAATTGCTCCCCCCTCTCCCTTGTCTCTCTTGTCTCCCCTGCTCCTCTGCTCCCTGCTTCCTCATAATGCAGGTCACTGCTTCAGCTGTTCCAATTGCCGCTCTACGTTTTCGATGATTTGATTGAGAGCGAGGAGAGATTGGTATCGTTCGCCATGTTCTTCAGCGTCGATGCTAGCTCGTTCTTGCAGTTGGCGCAACTTTTTCTGAAGCTGGTTGGCGATCGCCATTGCGTCGCGGCTTAAAGTATCTATTTGTTGTTGTTGATAAAACTCTAAGGCTTCTCCGCGCAAAACTTGTAAAGTTGCTTGTTCGCCGTTGTTACCTGGCATAACGCGCAGGCGCAATAATATTCGTTCGCCATGATAAAAACGCTCGATCTCTACCTGTTTTGCTTCCTTCGCTGGCGCAAGAGGCATGTGCGTCAATTCTTTCAGTTGCTCGATCGCGTCCTGAAACAGCTTTGCTGGAACCTCTGTTAGCACGCACTGCAAATTTCCATCTTGGCTACACACGATCCGCCCTTGCTGTAGCGATTTACGCTCAAAATAAAGCCGTCCAATGCCTTTTTCTAAAACCCGTCCGAGTAATTCTCGTACGAGTTTCTTGGGAGGTAGGGTTTTGAGGGACTCGACTGAGTTAGTAGAATAACTAGCTGGTACTTTAATCGCCGACAAACCTGATGGAGTTGGGTTTGCTGAAGATTTTTGCTGGGACTTTGGCGTTCCGATCCCGCCTATACCAGATGGTTTAGCAGCAGTTTGTTGAGATTGTGCCGATTTAATTCCACCTAAACCAGAATGTCTAACAGCAGATTGTTGGGATTGCGGTGTCTTAATTTCACCCAATCGAGAAGGTGTGGGTTGTGGCGTTTGTGGCTGAGAAGTCTTCCGGGCTGCAATATTTTCTCGCTCGTCAGCTAAAATAAGCGTCGGTTTGTCATTCGGGCTGAGTCCTGTTGGTTTCTCGGTTGTAGGTTTAGCAGCAGACGCACCAGGATATCCCGCAGCAATGGAGTGCAGCTTATCTGAGCTTAAATCGTTGTTTTTTGAGCGATTTAAGTAGGCTGACATGAGCTGGCGGTGGTCTTCTGAGTCGAGCGCCTGGGGTACTAAAGTGTATTTTAAATATGCAGCGATCCGTTCGACGTATTCTATGGCAGCAGTATCGTCTAGATCTACCATTCCCAAAATTAGGTTTTGTTCCTCTACAGCTATAGGCAAAACTTGATGATATAAGCAAGCTTCAAAAGGTAGCATTCTATCAATGAGGCTGTAGATTTGCTCGGTATTTAGTTGGAATCTACCGCTTGCTGGCTCATCATTTTGGGAATGAAATTCTACCATAAAACTAGAATATTTTTCTGTATACTAAATTCTAATATATTCGCGTTCAGTGAAAACACCAACGGTTAAGTAGTTTAGTTTACAGAGATTTGAATGGAGAAACGGAAATAATAAGTTGAGGTGAAATTCCTCATGCTTGGCTGCGCATTTCTTGAGCTATCAAGTAGAGTTTACCCCATTCAGTCATAACCTGATGGCTCTTTAAATTCAAGGTTTTCGCAATTTCTTCATTATTCTGATTCGCTTTTTTCAACTGGACGATTTGTTGTTGAATTGGAGTTAATTGCCTTAAAAAGTCTTCCCACTGGTTTTGTGTCAGTCCCATATTGTGTTCTATGAGGGAAGTCTCCAGCCATTCGCTCACAAGTTCCGGTTTATGTTTGAGTCCAAATACCCGTACGGCATGATAGTTAATTTTCTCTCGCAAACGATAGATCTCTTTAACTGAGATGTTTAACTGAGCCGCGATCGCTTCTTGCGACTTACCTTGTAAGTAAAGCTGGAGCCATTGTGCGGCAGTAGTTCCCAGATTTTCTTCGAGATAGCTAGAAAATTCTTGTTTCACTAGCTGTCGCGCAGTTTGCTGTTCTTCTAAGCTTTGTTCTTCTTGATAGTCTGCGACTGCTTTGGGATCTAACAAGCTAAAGGAGTTATCGCTATCATCGCCTAGTATTTCTTCAGACAGCAGGCGTAATTTATTATTAACAGGAACTTGTGTGACTCCTCCCCGTGCCGTGCGACGCAAATAATTGACAAAGCGATAGACCAATAAGGGTTGACTGCGGATCGGGCGCAAGCAATATTCTTCTAAACTAGCAAATAGCAGAGCGTTGCGTAATTTTAGGTCGTCCGTACACTCAGCAATCCAAGCTATTTGCTGTTGCATGTAGCGATCGCTTTGCAATAATTCTTGTAGTACTTCTTGCAATACTTCTGTAACTTGACGCTGGCGATCGCGACTCATTGATACGAGCGTGCGAATTTTATTGCGCAACAACTCCAAACTACAAAGCCTTGTCATCAATTGACGATAGGCGCGCTCTGGTGGCATTCCTAAATAACGTTGCTTGAAGATGCGAAAGCGATATTCCATCGCTTGTTTGGCGATCGCTTGTTCGTTGGTATTAAGTTGTTCCCAATCTTCGATCGCGTTGCCGACTAACCAACGAATGATACTCTCTCTCGTGGCATCGCTTTGTTCTGGACATTCAGTGCCTAGACGCGATCGCCAACTTTGTATCAGGTCTGTTGCCAACTTACTCATGAGATGGCACTCCTCCAATCCCTGCTTTACAGTTTGCATAACAACCTGCATTCTTCCTACCTACTACCTTTTGGAGCTGCTTGGGTTGGCAGTACGTGGTGTTTCAGGTCGTAATGATGAAACTTTCATCTCTTTTTATTCAGCAATCTTACCGACGCTGTGACTAATAGAGTGAGTTCCTAGCCAGAGAGGCATCAAACTTTACATTTGGAAGTCTTGTCAACGTTCTCCCCATGCGTGTCATGACCCTAGCTAGCTTGTCATCAGTACGAACTTCCACCCATATACTGTGAGTAGCGGTTCATTTACCCAATGGACACTTATGAACCTCTATTTATTTCTCAAGTCTCAGTACAAATATCGTGCAATAATTTATATTAATTTACATTTGCTCTCAATGGTAGGATATTTTTTAGAAATGATTGGATAAATCACTAATATAATATCAAGTAACGATGCATTAAACATACCAATTTGTCAAGATTCAATGTTGAATTTTGTCTTAAATCATCTCTTTTTCGTCTAGCTCGAAAAAATTCTGTATTTTTAGCTACAGCAGAAATATTTTTTGATGTATCGTTTTAGTAAAGCCGCGAAATGTTTTAGAAGGAGATTTTAGAAGGGCGATCCGAAGGGTCTTATGAGTCAGTTAGTGTCTGAGTTTCATGCTCAAAAAGTAGAGATATTTTAGCTAGTAATTGCTAGATAACTGACTATTGCTCGATCGAGATTGACAAATAACTCGCAAGCGATTCTGTTGCTTTAATAGTGAATCGTTTCTAAAAAATACAGTATATGATGAAGATTGCTATATTTTCGCCAGCTATTTTAAGAAGTATTTAGATCCATTATTGCTCCAATATGCAAGCCGAAGTTCATGCGATCGACCATCCATTAATCCAACACAAATTGACGCTGATGCGGAAAGCCGAAACTAGTACGGCAAAATTTCGCACGTTGTTAAAAGAAATCAGCTTGTTACTAGCTTACGAAGTAACGCGGGATCTACCGCTCAAAACCGAACAGATAGATACACCAATTGCCTCTACAAACGCGCCAATGCTAGCTCCCGATAAAAAGCTAGTGATAGTATCGATTTTACGGGCAGGGCAAGGAATTTTGGATGGAATGTTAGAGTTGATGCCTTCCGCACGGGTAGGACACATAGGCTTATATCGCGACCCCAAAACTTTAACAGCGATTGAGTATTATTTCAAAGTTCCCGATGAGGTGGAAAAACGAGATGTCTTAATTGTCGATCCAATGCTGGCAACCGGAAATTCAGCTATAGCCGCCGTGGATCGCCTCAAGGCTATTAACCCTAACTCTTTAAAATTTGTCTGTTTGCTAGCTGCGCCCGAAGGAATCAAACATTTCCACTCTCAACATCCTGATGTACCAATTTATACTGCTGCCATTGACGATCGCTTAGACGAACATGGTTATATCGTTCCTGGCTTGGGAGATGCAGGCGATCGCTTGTTCGGCACGAGATGAAGTGTAGAGACGTTACATGTAACGTCTGACTACACTGGTTGCTACTCGCTTTTTTCCTTGAGATAGGGAAGACCTAAAGCAGATGGGGGAGAAGATTTTCCGGCTAAGCCAACCAGGGCGAGAAGGGCGATCGCGTAAGGTAGCATGACCAAAAATTGATAGGGAATATTAACACCCAGAGCTTGAATGCGAAGTTGGAGAGCTTCGGTAGCGCCAAATAGCAAGCAAGCCAAAGTAGTACCGATGGGATGCCATTTACCAAAAATCAGGGCAGCGATCGCAATAAAACCTTTACCAGCACTCATCCCCTCGGCAAAAAACTTTACCTGTACCAAACTTAAGTATGCTCCTCCCAACCCCGCCAAACAACCGCTGAGAATGACGCTGAAATAACGCACCAGTAGTACGGAAACTCCAGCCGTATCCGCAGCACGGGGATATTCTCCTACAGCACGGAGAGTTAAGCCGGGATGAGTGTAAAACAATAAGTAATTCGTAAATACAACCAGAAAAATTAGGAAATATACCAGAATATTTTGCGCGAATAATAAAGAACCAATTATGGGAATATTGACTAACCCAGGAATGGCGATCGCCTCAATACCTGGTAATTTCTGCGCACCACCACTAAAGATCAGCCGCGCCAGAAAAGATGTCAAGCCAGCAGTAACTAAATTAATTGCCAACCCAGAAACTAACTGATCCACACGCCAAGACACGCTCAGTAGTGCGTGCAGTAGCCCTACCATGCCTCCAGCTAGAATAGCCGCTAGTACGCCTAGCCAAACGTTGTTACTGTAAAATGTTGCAGCCGCGCTAGCAAAAGCACCAGCGAGCAACATCCCTTCTAAGCCAATGTTTAATACCCCAGATCTCTCTGAATAAAGACCTCCTAAAGCTGCAAACGCTAGGGGTACGGCAAGGCGCAAGCTAGCAGCTAGATAATCGGCAAAGAAAGATTCATTAGTCATTTGTCATTTGGGAATAGCTAATTTTGACTTTTAACTTTTGACTTATTCCTTGCCAATTATCTGCTGGAGAATTAAGAAGTTTAGCTTTGTTCGATCGCGCCACAGGCAAGCCGACCGCCGCCCGATTGTGCTGCCGTGCCTCCAGATATCATTAAATCGGGTAATTGGTGAACGATGATAGCGCTGCTATCTTCATCAAATAGAGAGACAGGGCTTTCGTAAAGGGTAATACGACTTGTAGCAGTTATCAGTCTGCCCTCACCTTTCTGATTAATATCTATATTTGGTAAATCTCCTAAATGATAAGGGTGATTTTCTTGGACAGGTAAGGAGCTACCGAATGGTCCTGGATCGAAATGTCCGCCAGCAGTACTAAATCGGGGTTCTGTTCCTTCATCACAAATAGCTTTTTCGTGGAAGTGAATGCCGTGTAATCCTGGTGTGAGAACGCCAGGATCTCCTTTCAGATAAAGATCGACAAGAGTAACTCCATTACTAATTTGCCGTAGCTTTAATTCTCCAGCAATATCGGGACCGAAGATCTTTGCTTTGGCAGTAATGGGGCGAGAATCCTGAGCAAAACTTCCTTTAGAGGCAATGGCGAGGACGAACATTGACACAGCCATTGCGATTAGTACAACCCTAAATCCGAATTTTTTCATATAAATTAGTTCTGAAAACAGCACGGAGAAAAGCTGCTGAAGGCGAGTTTCAACAGCCATGGCAGATTTTTGGCGATCGCAAAAAGTTCATCGAATTGAGCAACTCGATACTTTAAAAATTACTACAGGGCTGGTACGAGTTTTTACGAAGATTTTCTGAAGATTGTCAGCAAATTTAGATAAACGAGTTAAACATCGAACTCTATCGATCTGACCAATAAAAAATAGGAGAGTAGCGATCGCCACTCTCCTGTTTTAAAACAGCCCTATTTTATACTTGACACTCTTTCAATAGATACTTAGCGGTTAGAACCACGGGGAGCAGTAAAGGCATCCCAAGCGGCTTTAGCTGCATCTGCAAGCCGATCGCCAAATTCGTGTATTTCTCTGGCGACCACTTCCCAGTTCTTCTCGGCTTCTTGCTTGAGGTGTTCGTAGGAGTTCTCCAGGCGATCGCGTTCGATCAAGGGCTGATTCCGTTCTACAAACTCCCTTGCCTTACGTACAGCTTCTATGTACGTTTCGCGAGTGAAAGAACCAGCAGATTGCGCCTCTAGTTGAGCGCGGGTTCTAATTGCTTCAATCAAGGCTTTGGTTTCGTTTTTAATTTCATCGCTTTCCCCAAGCATTTGCTCGTCAACAAGAGCGCTGCTATCTTGGGGAATGATTTCGATTCTCACGGAGTTGTCTTCTTGATTGCCAATTTCATTAGTCATGGTTCGATCTCCTAAATGAGTAACTTGCGATCTATTGCTTGCTTAACTGATGACTACTGACCGAAGGAAAACTTAGTAGAGTGCGGTAACTCTCTTTCCAATTTTAAAAGTTGCTCGATCCGTGCTTCAGTTGAAGGGTGGCTGGAAAACAATCCGCTCATGAATTGTCCCGAAAAAGCATTAACAATGAGTAGCGGTTCAAAAGCAGGATTACCCACCATCGGTGACTGTCTAGCAGCGCTTTCTAACCGCTGTAGCGCTCTTGCCAAAGCGCGAGGATTACCAGTCATCCGTGCCGAACCAGCATCAGCAGAGAATTCGCGCGTCCGCGAAATAGCGAGTTGAATAATTGTTGCTGCAACAGGCGCAAGTATAACTGTCAGTAATATTCCAATCGGGTTGACACCACCGCGATTATCTCTAGATGTTGGTGCAGAGAACCATAAACCATAGCTAGCCATTTGAGCCAGGAAAGAAATTGCCCCTGCGATCGTCGCTGCAACTGCTTGCGTCAGGGTGTCGCGGTTTGCAACATGAGTCAATTCATGAGCAATGACACCTTCTAATTCATCTTCAGGCAATAATTCTAAAATTCCTTCCGTTACAGCAACAGCTGCGTGTTCGGGGTCGCGTCCCGTTGCAAAAGCATTCGTTGCCCGCGAGGGAATGAGGTAAAGGGCAGGCATCGTTAATTTAGCGCGATCGCACAATCGTTTTACCATTTGATATAGTCCTGGTGCTTGCTGGGGACTAATCGGTCGGGCGCGATAAGCTGCCAGTGCGATCTTATCTGATTGATACCAAGATACTAGGTTAGTAATTGCAGCAATGGCAATACCAGTTATAATACCAGCGCTACCACCAAGAATCCAGTAGCTAATTGCAATTAATAAACCACTTAATAAACCTAGCAGTGCCACTGTTCTGAACTGATTCTGCATATGTTTTCTCCTTGTAATGCTGTTATTAATGCTGAATTTGTATAGCAACAACATTACTCAAAGCGCACTCTAATTGTATCGACCTTGATTCAGATTTAGGAGGCAGATAACCTCCCCCCTGAGTACGGATCTACTCACCTTTATGAGGGGTGAGAGAACATTATTGTGTCATGCCACAATTTTTTCTCAAGGAAATTACTTAATTGCTACTATCTATACAGATTTTGAATCTATCGGTAGTAATAAATTTGAAGACCGATCGAGAATCAAACGTTAAAAAACAGTATTTTAAGAATATTTGATAACTAGAATACAAAAATATTGGTATTCACAACTGTTGCGATCGAAAACTACTGACTACTATCGCTGTAGTAGCGAGCGATCGTTTGTAGATGACAGATAATCTTATAGTAAGGTGAGCCATGCCCATCTTACTACCAACTACTCATGATTATGAGTTGGAAAGATTTGATCTAACTGTTAGCACTGCAACAGCCAGCAATTCGCAATCCGATCGCGATTAGTTTTGGTGCGATCGCTGGAGCTTTGAGTCGTTATTATCTAACTTTATGGTTTGTGCAACGCTTCGGGACGAGTTTTCCCTACGGAACTTTTTTCATCAACCTCACAGGGTGTTTTGCAATGGGTTTTTTCGCTACCCTTGCTTTAGAACGGGCGATCGCGATTGCTCCAGAAGTCAGATTATTAGTTGCAGTAGGTTTTTTAGGTTCCTATACGACCTTTTCCACCTATGGCTTAGATACGGTAGCATTAGCAAGAAACCATCAAATTGCAACTGCTAGCCTTTATTGGTTAGAAAGTTATCAGTTGACAGTGGAACCAGTGGCTAGTGGCTAGTGGCTGGATTCTTTTCTAGTCACCAGTCACTAGCCACTCACTACTTACTACTCACTTCCCCATGACAAATCACAAATTGCTAAGAATTCTAGAACCGGAAGTGATGGACTCTTGGGAGGAAGCAGTTGAATACGATGCGATGGATTTCGTAGAAGTCAACACTGCTTTTGCTCAAACCGCAAGTGAGTTATGTCGGTTAGACACGGCTAAAGTTCTCGATGCGGGAACTGGTACGGCTCGAATTCCAATTATCCTCAGTCAAATGCATCCCCAATGGCAAATATGGGGGATTGACTTGGCAGAAAATATGTTGAAATTAGGTTTTCAGAACGTCAAAGCCGCAGGCTTGCAAGATCGAATTAGTTTGGAATTAGTAGATGCTAAGCGCCTACCTTATCCTGACGATTACTTCGATCTAGTCATTTCTAACAGCCTCGTTCATCACTTACCGAACCCCTTGCCTTTTTTGCAAGAACTCAAACGAGTATTGCAACCCAAAGGAGCCATTTGTATTAGAGATTTAATTCGTCCAAGTGATGCAGCGACTATAGATCGGTTAGTTGAAGGAATTGGTACGGAATACAGCGATCGCCAGAAAGATTTATTTCGCGATTCTCTGCACGCAGCTTTTACAATTGATGAGGTCGAACAACTCGTCACTCAAGCCGAAATTCCGGGTGTGAGGATTTATCAATCGAGCGATCGTCATTGGACTGTAGAGAGGAACTGGAGACATTGACCAGTGACCATATCTCTTACCTCTTCCCCTACTCCCTACTCCCTCATAAAGTGGATATTTACAAATCTGCAATTAGACCGTTTCTATTTGATGGCATTAAAGCCGATCCTGAGTGGATGCACGATCGCGTCATTCATTCTTTAGATTGGCTGGATCGAAATCGCGCGCGTCCTGGTGTGAAACAGATTTTAGAACAACTGCAAAAATCTACAGGTTTGCAAGACAAGCGATTGCAACAGCAACTTTGGGGAATTGATTTTTCTAATCCTTTGGGATTAGCTGCTGGGTTTGATAAGGATGGGGTAGCGGCTCATATTTGGTCGAATTTTGGTTTTGGCTTTGCCGAAATGGGGACGGTGACATTTCATCCTCAACCAGGAAATCCTCGTCCGCGTCTATTTCGATTGCCTCAGGACTTTGCCGTTCTCAATCGCATGGGTTTTAATAATCATGGCGCAGCGGTGATGGCGCAACGGTTAGCTGAGAACAATAATTCTCCTACTTTTAGACCAATACCTTTAGGCATTAACTTAGGCAAATCAAAAATTACTCCCTTAGAATCAGCCGCAGCCGACTATCTCGACAGTTTTCGGTTGTTGAAAGCCTGGGGTGACTATTTTGTGGTGAACGTTTCATCTCCAAACACTCCAGGGTTGCGATCGCTCCAAGACGCAGCTCAGTTAGGCTTAATTTTAGATGCTTTACAACAGGAAAATCAGGGACAAAAACCAATTTTGGTGAAAATCGCTCCCGATTTAGAGTGGGAAGCGATCGTCAATATTCTTGACATTGCCCAAACTTATCAATTGGCTGGAATTATTGCCACCAACACCACAATCCGCCGGGATGGATTAAAAACGCAGATAATTGCTAAAACTGGCAAATCAATTGTCGAAGAAGCTGGAGGAATCAGCGGTTTACCCGTACGCGATCGCTCTACAGAAATTATTCGGTTTATCTACCAACAAACTCAAGGACAGTTACCAATTATTGGTGTTGGAGGAATTTTTACGGCTGAAGATGCTTGGGAAAAAATTATCGCTGGTGCTAGCCTAATCCAGGTTTACACCAGCTGGATTTACGAAGGAATTGGTATAGTCAATCGCATCCTCGCGGGATTGCTGCAAAAAATGGCAAAACACGATTTGAACTCTATTTCCGAGGTTAGAGGAAGTCAGTTATCAGCTCGTCGAGGGAGTGACTAGTGGCTGGTGACTAGTAACTAGATGAAGAATTCTACTACTAGCCACCAGCCACCAACCACTCGCTAAATTCGATAAAAATCCTTAGTTTCAGCCGAAAATCCCCAAGAAATGCCATCAGGATCGCGACTGCGAGTCCACTCAGGAAAATCTGGATCGTCTCGCCGCTTATACACAGTGCTGGAATAGACATTCAGTCGCTTAGCCAGTTCTGATTGGATCAGGGTTTGGGGTAAAGGTTGACTTTGGTTGTGAGATATTGATTGTTCTGTAGCTACTGCGGTGTCGTCCGGCTGCGGCAATTGTATGGAGGTCGCGCTTTCTGGAGCATTAGGAGTAGGAGAAAAAGCTGAGACAGTTTCTAACGGAAGCGATTCGGCTTGCTTAACTGACTGTGAGGCAATTTGCTGAACATTCTGAGCTTTTTCTCTCGCTGGCTCTAACTCCTTAAGCGGTTCGCTCTTGTCCAGCATACTGCCTAAAGTGCTGGAGGTGATAAAGTAATAGACTGTCCCTAAGTCTTTATATTCCTGTCGCTGAGCGCCAAATTCGGCTGCTTTACTATCTAAATAGTATTTAGCTGTAGCAGCAGACAAATTTGCCTTGATTGCTAAATCTAATGGCGCGATCCGACCTTGATTAGCTTGAATAACTTGCAAAAAAATGGGATTAACTTGCCGACTCCATTGTTGCCACTGATAGTACTGCCATACTTTATAACCAATACTAAAGATTGCTAGCCCCAGCAGTAAAGGCCAAGTTGTAAAGAAGATGACGATCGCGAATGCTATTGGCAACAGCAAAATCAGAAAACCATCGACACCTCTTTCTAAAGATTTTTCTTTCATTGCAATTTTGGCAAAAAGATCCACTTGTTGGCAAATTAATCATAAACTTGGCAAAAGTAGAGCGCAATTTTTGTAACTCTTAACAATCGCGATCGCCTTGGGCTTTTTTGCCAATAGCAAAATTAGCAACTATCTATAGGGTGATTTTATAGATATAAAGGCATTCCCCGCAACATTTCTACATCTGTCAAACCTAGTAACGTGACTTCCCAAACAAGTCGAGGCTGGGCATAACACAGTAAGTAACGCCTAGTTGTCTCCAGTTTTTCCAAGGGAAAGTGCTGAATTTCGTTAGCCAAAAACTTTTGCCAGTAGCAATACTGAAGATAGTCTACCAACCAAATTTGAGTTTCTAAATCCAGAGTGCGATCGATTTGACGCGCAAGATCTAGGGCTTCATGGCAAGATGGAGAAATCTGTTGAAGTTTTGCCAGTAATTCAGCCGAAATTACCTCTAGCTTTTGCCAAGCCGCGATCGCTGCCCCTGGGCTGCCCTGCGCTAGTGCCAAAATAGCTGGTTGGCTCAAAATATGCGCGTAGCCGACTTGTTGTAGTACTTGAGCTAAAGACTGAGAGTTCAAGCGATAGAAAGGAATGCGCTGACATCTCGATACCAGTGTTGGTAATAACGATGCAGTAGAGGGAGCGATCAACACAATTGTCGCCTGTCCTGGCTCTTCCAATGTTTTTAATAGCGCATTTGCCGCTGCCTCTGTCATAGATTCGGCTGACTCGATCGCGACTACAGCACGAGGTGCTTCCAGAGGTGGACGACTGAGAAATTGCTCGATGTGGCGAATTTGTTCGATGCGGATAACTGGTGCTGCTTTGCGTTTTTCTTCAGGCTGCGGCGGTTCGATCCACAAAACATCGGGGTGATTCCCCAACTGCAAACGCTGGCGAACTTGTTGCTGCTTGGAATCTGGAATTTGAGAGCAGAATAATTGTTCTACAAAGTATTTAGCTGCCATGCACTTTCCCACGCCCTCCGGTCCCGCAAATAAATAAGCTGGAGCAACGCGATTTTGCGCGATCGCCTGAGTCAATAATTCTACTGCTTGATGCTGTCCTATGAGTTGGGCAAAAGAAGCGGTCATGGAGAAGTCGTAATTCGTAAGTCGTAATTCGTAAGTCGGAAATTGTTTAATCTCCTCAGCTCCCCTACTCCCAGCTCGTCCCTGCTCCCTGCTCCCTAATAACTGTCAAAACGCGCCAGATTGTTTTGGGATGGTAGAAGGCAAGAGGCGATTTGAGCATTTGTCCTACCTCCAACACTAAGGCATGTAGTTCTGGTCTAGAACTTGTACCTTTCATCAACTGCCGATTATACCAACGCATGAACTTGCCTAGCTTGCCTGACGACGATTTATTTGAATTGTTGGTTGGGTGCTGCTCTGTTTTGGGAAAGCCTAAGTCTTGAGTCGTTGCTATAGCCCAAGCTAAAGCAGTCGTTTTAGCCAAACGTTTTTGAAAGTCTGAGGTATCTAAATCTAAAGCATTTACATTAGAGGCATATCCTTGCTTTATCCAGTCGCGTAATGCGATCGCTCCCATGGCACTGATTGTCATCCCCTGCCCATAAATCGGACACAGGGCGCAGACTGCATCGCCTAAAACAATAAAACCTTGCGGTAGCTTAATTTTTTCGTAGTGATACAATCTGTTAGCAGTCGCACGATGAGCATAGGTAGGGGACACAGGCTCGGCAGATGCGATCGCCTCGTAAAATCTCTGACTGGGTAGACTGCGGGCAAATGCTAAAAAGCCTTCATCGTCCAATGGCGGAAAATCTTTGCTGTAGCCGCCTAGTGTAGCAATCCATTCTCCTCCCTCGATTCTAGCTAAATATCCCAATCGTGTATTCTCTGGTGGAGACTGGGATATTAACATAATTTTCCAATCTGCATCAAATCCTACCGGAGCGCGGTAGCGGCGCGTTGCATAACCGAGAAATGGATTGACGACGGTTTCATCTGGTGGGGTAAATCCCGCGCTTCCTAGCCATTGTGGTGCTTGGGAACGACGACCGCTAGCATCGATAATTAATGTAGCGACTAGTTCGCTCTCTGTGACTTCACTCACGGGACGTAGGCGAATACCTGTAACGCGATCGCCATGAGAATCGCGCACCAAACCCGTTGCGCGATGTTTGGCAATAATTTCAATATTAGGTATCTCTAAAATACGCCGTCTAATTGCCCACTCTAGCAACGGACGACTGCAAGTGCAGGAAATGATTTCTGAGGCAGATGTCGTGTTGGCACTCCAGTTACCGTAAGTCAAGTGATGAAACTCCCGCAACCAATCAATTGATAGTGCGCCAGCAGTAGAGAGTTCAGCACCGATTCCCGGAAAAAGTTCTTCTAATATTCTGTACCCTTTGGCAAACAAAACGTGAGGTTGTACTGATTGGGGTACGCCTTTTCTAGGTTGAGGCTGGCTGGGTAGCATATCTGTATCGACGATCGCGACAGTCGCAAAATCATCTGCTAGTACCCGTGCAGCCAGCATACCAGCAATGCTCCCTCCTATGACAACAGCACGATCTTGCCCGTGTCTCCGTGTTGAGTTCATCATCGCAGCATTTCGGCTAAGTGTTGGCGCAAAATCGTCTGAATCTGTTGACGAACTTCGCTTTCACTCAAACTAGCATCAACTCGTACAATGTGGTGTGGATCTTGTCGAGCTAATTCTGAATATCCCTGTTGAACGCGACGATGAAAGGCGATCGCCTCTTGTTCGATGCGGTCGTTGCTTCCCCGTCCTTTAGTTCTAGATAAACCGACTGCTACATCGAGATCTAACCAAATTGTTAAGTCGCTTTCCAGCCCAGCAGTTGCGATCGCGTTGAGTTGATGGATTAAATTTAAATCTAAACCGCGACCGTAACCTTGATAAGCAATCGTGGAATCGGTATAGCGATCGCACAGAATAATTGTGCCAGAAGCGATCGCCACCTTGAGCGTTTCTTCTACATGCTGAGCGCGATCGGCGGCGTACAATAACAATTCAGTCGTGCTGAGTATGGGTGCTTCACCTCTAGATTCCAGCAACAAAGAGCGCAGTTTTGCTCCTAATTGAGTCCCCCCTGGTTCCCTTGTGACGATGACATCTCGTTTAGGCATCGCAGAGCTGAAAAGCTCCTGAAGCCAGGATTGTGTAGCTTGGATTTGTGTGGTTTTGCCACTACCTTCAACACCTTCAAATACAATCAGTTTGCCTGGTGAGTTCAAATTCGTTCTTTATCAGGGGTAAGGGAGCAGGTGGCAAAATTATTTGTTGGCAATAACAGCTTTGAGACTGCGGCAAAATTCGGCGATCGCGGCGAGTCCTTGCTCTGGTGTCCCTTCAGCTAGACGCTTCACTACGGCACTACCCACAATGACTGCATCTGCACCCCACTGTTTTACTTGTGCTGCGTGTTCTGGCTGAGAAATGCCGAAGCCAATTCCGATTGGCTTATCGCTCATCTGCCGAATTTGTTGTAACAAGTCCTGCGCTCGTGCTTCTAATCCAGTTCTGATCCCAGTTACGCCAGTCACGCTCACTAAATAAATAAATCCTTGGGAATGCCGTGCGATCGCCTCAATTCGTTCTGCCGAGCTGGTAGGAGCCACTAGTAGTATGACTTCTACCCCGGATTGGGTTGCCACCTGCAACACGTATTCCGCCTCTTCCAGGGGTAGATCTGGTATGACTAACCCTGCGACCCCTGCTTGAGAAATCTGTTGAAAGAACGGCTCGATCCCTCGGTATAAAATCGGGTTGTAGTAAGTAAATAAAACAATTGGCGATCGCAAATCTGACTTGACAGCCGCGACTATCTCCAAGACTTGCTCTAGCTTTGTTCCCCGTTGCAAAGCGCGGGTAGCTGCTGCTTGGATCGTCGGTCCATCAGCCAGTGGATCGGAGTAAGGAACGCCCAATTCGATAATATCTGCACCTGCCGCATCCAAAACCCGTAGTGCCTCAGCGGTCGTTGCTAAGTCAGGATCGCCAGCTGTAATAAATGGGATCAAGGCACACTCATGGCGATCGCGCAAAGACTTAAAACACTCGGAAATAGCAGTCATAAATTAGGGGTTACGAATTAATCTTTTCTTCTTTTTCCAGTTCAGCTTGCAGCTTTTCCAGTTCTTCTGGTGAGAGTTCGTCTAGCTTTTTTTGCCAGAAAGCTTCTTCATAGGCGCTTCGCTGCTGGTGATAGGTCATCTTCTTCCCCATCACGCGAAAGATATAGCTTAGCAGCCATCCAATTAAACCACCTACTAATAATAGCTGGCTCCAGATCCCAGCTTCTAGATTATCTAAGCCAGCAACTTTTAAAGCAACGTATGCTATGCCTCCAGCAGCAAAGACTCCTAGAGTCACTCCTATCGCGTCAATTCGTCGCATTGCAACTGTGTCAACCACTCCTATGTAATTCTTTCTCTATGTCTGAATTTGGCGGCGCTTGGGTCGAAAGTTGAGGAAGGGCGATAAAACCAATAAACCTGGGAAGAAAAAGAATACCATAAAGTACATAAAACCGCGCTCGAAGGAAGTAGCCGTATACCACCTGAGATTTAAGTAGAGGAGTAGTGCGATTGGGACGACAAGCAAGTATGCTCCTGCCAAAGCTAAGTACAGTAGGGCTACCATCATAAATTTTTTCCCAAGTTAGGTATAAATGAACGAGCGATCGCCTGAAGCGAGCTTTGTGTTAACTAAGTTGTGTTAACTAACGGTGTATTCCCTGTTTTTAGATATTGTACCGCTCTTCAGTTATCAGTTATCAGTAAGAGCGTGAAGAGTGGTAGTTGGTTGTTGGTTGTTGCTCCTCTGCTCCCCTGCTCCCCTGCCCCCCTTGTCTCCACACCGACTTTCTTTTTTTAAGTTGCATAAATTTCCCTTTAGTGCTGGAATAGTAAAGCGGGGTAGACAACCCTGTCACAACTCACATTGATAGCTGAGGGGGCGTGGCGGAATGGCAGACGCTACGGACTTAAAATCCGTTGACCTTAAACGGTCGTGAGGGTTCAAGTCCCTCCGCCCCCATGAGACTTTTTAGAAAGCCTGCACTAATAGCGCAGGCTTTGTGCTGTAATTGCGTATTTTCTTCGATCTCAATTCCCTATTAATTTTTCTATTGAAATAGCTATACGCGATCGCGGGATATTACTCAGACATCTTTCTTTCTCAAACGACTCCATCCGCGATCTTACGGATGCCTGTTTACTACATATTTACGATAAAATTACACAGAAATACTCTACTGTACTAAAACTTTTTAAATTATAGTTCGTAGTATATAAAATCTAATTCGAGCGCAAACAAAATCGCTGCATACATGGAAAGGCATTGTATGGTTAAGCCTACTATCTTCGATGCTACTGGTTCGTCCAGCGAAGCACAAACTGCAAGCAATCTTACCTCGCGGCAAACAAGCAACTTTGAAGAAGCACAGGAAACTATATATGCTTACTTATTAGATATTATTAAGCAGTGGTCGCCTGAAAATGTTTTGAAGGAATTCAGACACTTATTTATTCAAGATGATGACCCAATTAACTCCAATGTCATCCGCTCTATATATGAAATTGTGTTTGCCAACGATCGCCAAGAATTTCATTATACGCTCAAACGGTCGTGTTATATTCTCGTCAATAACTGGGTTTCTAAAAGAAAATTTAAATACATCCAACAGCTACTAGAAATTTTAAACGATCCGATTACTAAGCGAAAGTCTCTTTCGCCAATGGTCGATCGCTTAAGAGGTTGGATACAAGTTTTTGCTAAAAGCGACGATTATCAAAAATTAGAATTGTATGCTCAGGCTAAATTTCAAGAACACACTCGTTGGAATTCTCGCTATGCACCAATCTTGCTCTCAACTCAATACAACGACTTAAGAAACCCAATCGAACAACGAGAAGCAGCTAGAAATAGAGCATTACAACTACGGTGTAGATTTAAGTTTGACTTAGCGATGTATATGGCACGGTTTGAATCTGCTGGAATCGACAGCCAAATTCAAAATCCGACAGATGTGGGAGATGAGATTCTCCGAGTCATTAAGCTCATTGTAGCTAAACGCGATACTTATAGCTATACAAACATGGCTAACGTATTTAGCAAAACAACTCAAGGACAGAACTACAAAAAGTTTAAGCAAAGTTTAAAAGACTATCTACTCTGCTATGGAGAAAGTCAGGAGTTTTCTGATACCTTAAAACTCAATTTATGGCATAAATTAGATTCGTTATATGAAACCTGGCACGATCAGCCGCTAACCGATACAATGTTGTTGAAAACATGCAATAAACTGATAGACTATTTAACAACAGATAAGCGAAAACAGCCTTCACCGCTACTAGAATCATTAATATCACAAGGTAATCCGCTTACGGTTGTCATACTTCTATTAAAGATTGTCTTAATTTGTCAACCCGCACGAATACGTTTAGAAGCTTGTGTTGCCGACTTAATTATGTATTATGAAAAGTCTCCAGAAAGTTGCGTTTGGATGACTAATTTTATTGAAATTTTCACGATTATCTTTGCCATTTATGCAGATAATATGACAATATCAGTTAAATGATATCTTATTAACTTTGTTGAACATTTGTAGGGCGAATAATATCCACATAGTTATAAAAATATCTATTATTCGCCAATGATTGAAAATTGCTACTATCTGCCATTCATCATTGATGATTTGCAGGTAACCAACCACCAACCATCAATTACCGACGACCGATCTCTCATTTAGCCAAGCTAATCCCGCGCCAGCAGCTTCAGCAGTAATACTAATAAAGCGATATAAAGCGATCGCGCTAATGACTGCACCAACAGAAAAACTGTGTTGCAATAAAGCGATCGCCGTGACTTCAAAGACTCCTAAACCCCCAGGCGCACCAGGAATTACTAATCCCAATACCCAAGCTAAACTAAAAGCAGCAAATAATAAAGGAATACGCTCTATTGATAGCGGAATTATAGCTAGTAGAGTTAGTAAAAAACCCGTTCCTCGCAATCCCACAAAACCCAATTCTCCCAATAAAGGTCGCCAAGGATAGCGTTTAATTTGACAGAGAACGCGATCGCTTGTATCCGTAGTAGTCGATTTAAATTTCATTCGACTGAGCAGCCGCATCGCCAAGTTTAGCAAATGAGGGTGAATTGCTAACAATACCCCAGCTAAAACAAAAAATAGTAACAATTGGATATAACTTTGAGTTAGAGCGATTGTCGATTGGATTCCTAGCAAAGCCAACACGATTGCGGCAGCCGCCATTAATAGAGGTTCTAATAATACGCTCAAAGCCGCTATCCTGGTAGGAATACCTGCAGTTTTTGCCGCAGAAATTCGACCGTAGTAATGCCAGACATTCCCTGGTAAATATTTAGCAATATTTGTTTGTAAATACACTCGTACGAATTGAGGAATATTGACGGTCTGGTTGAATTCTTCTAATATCCAAGTCCAGACCCATCCAGACCAAATATGGGCAAGTAGAGTTACACCTAAAGCAGTCGCTAAAGTTAGCCATCCTAAAGTAGCAATCCGAATTGCTGCTACTTCTTGCCAATTGTTTTTGAAAGCTGTTATTAAGAAAAATAAAGTCCCGCCTAGTATTATCCAGCGCAAGTAAGGTTTCAGGCGTGACAAAATGTGCTGCATTCAGTTTCCAATGTGAATCTCTCTTGAGTTAGAAACAAATTGAACTATAGCGATTGCAAAATGCACCCTTTGCTAGAGGTAGCGATCGTTCGTAAATGCCTAAGATTAGCAATCGTTGGTCAAATTCGAGCCACTTTATACAATAACGCCAAAATGCTCTTGACACACATATAAGTAAGTCTAATTGAAAGCATGAAATTTAGCACGCGGCTGAGATTAACAGTACTAGTGTTTATTGCAGCACTTAGACCAAGGGCATTTGGCGGACTAGTTCAGTAAATAGGAGGGTTTTATGCAAAAGTTAACTACTTTGTTCAAAAAACTAAGATTGCGCCAAGTGCTGACAGTATGCCTAGTCAGCGTATTACTGATCTTCAGCGCAGCTTGTAGCAATGCAACGACAGCCCAAGGTGCAAATCCTAACAACCCTGCTGTACAGGCGGGTGGAAACAACAATCCTCACAAAAATCCTGGGGTTAACTACAACAACGTAGATAAATATACTACCGACCCCACAGTTAAAGAGACACCCGATAAATCGCCAACTAATCGCGCTAGTTTAGATGGATATTCTCTGCTTGTAGCAGCTAACAGCGAAGGACTTCTTTACCCTGGAGCAGAAACCCCAGCTGGTAGAGCAGAAAAAGAAACTGAATTACCAATCAAAACAGCGAAAGACTTTAAACAACCCGAAGCAGGCGGGTTGAACCAAAGAAATGAAGATTTAGGAGAGCGGCTCGGTAACCGTTTAGAAAAGGTGCAAGAAGCTTTTAAAGAGGCATCGGAGTTTACTCAAGAAAAAGCAGCAGAAGGTAGCAGAAGACCAGAAGCTCAAAGCAATCCTGCTTTAGGTCAATAGGTTCCAATCGAGTAGCAAACTTTTGTGGCAAAACAAGAACAAAAAACATTTTGCTCTCATAAATAACTCTATCCAATTAAAGGGAGTATTAACATGAACAGGATCGTAACTGCTGTGAAAAAAGTCCATCTGGGACGAATTTTAGTCACCTGTATGGCAGGAATTTTACTCTTTGTTAGCACTGCTTGCTCTAATGCTGTACAAGCAAAGAGTCCTGATGCAGGAGTTGTGACTGGAAGAAGACAGAATGTTCCTGCTGGGGAATTAGCTGTTCCAGGACAGAAGAATCCTAGACCAGAAGTTCCAGGTGGTACGGCAACTTCTCCCGATTCCGGCGTGGTGAACAAGTTCGAGGGAGGACCGACAATGAATGAATTTAGCGATGTCGATCCCAGAGCTAGAGATTTAGAGAAGGCAGCTAACAAAAAGGCTAATGCCTTAATTGAAAATGCCGAGCGCAACGTCATCGACCAAACAAGTGATGTTGGCGAAAACACTAAGCGCATTCTAGGTAAAAAAGGAGAGAACGCGGAAGATTTCGGTAAGAATGTTAACCGAAATACCGAGAGTCTCCAAGACAAGATCAAAGGTACTGCTGAAGACCTAGCCAAAGGCGCGAAGCGCGGTACGGAAAATATCAAAGACAACACCTCTGATGCCCTACGAGGAGCAGACAGAAATGTCAGCCGTGCTGCTGAAGATGCCAAAGATACAGCTAGAGATTTAGGCAAGAGCGCTCAACGCAAAGCTGACGAGGCAGCTCAAAACACTCAACGTAGCTTGGATCGCGCCGGACAAGCTGCTAGAGATGCGGTTGACTAATTTTCTTGAATAAGTTCTGTTGCTGAGGGTGAGTCTATGCTCACCCTATTTTTTGCTAAAAACAAACTCAGTGACTTGACTAATTTACTCAAGTTCTTTTCTATGAAGAGCCACACAGTAAGCAGAAGCCATTTGGTTGAAACGATTAAAAATTTGTTCTAGCCAGTGAGAATCGGCATTTGGAAATAATTGCTGAAGTCCGACAAAAGTAGAATACTCAACAATCGCGAGTTCAAGTGCAATTTTTTCGTCAATTTGTCCCATCTCACCAATTAAGCCGACTAAGTATTGAATTCTCTGATCGTCAACCTGCTTGAGGGCGAGTTGTACCCGTTTATCGACTCCCGACCAATTTCTAATTGCTCGCTCAATATGTCTGTCTATTCCTGCTGCTAGACGGTCGAGTTCTCGACGGCGATCGCTCAGATTATCAAGTTGCTCGACGGTTGCAATAATTCGGTTTGTATATTCGGACTGCCAATACTCAAGTAGTGCGTTAATAAATTCGTCGTGATTCTTGAAGTGGTGGTAAAAGGAACCCTTTGTCCGATAGGTCACTTGACAAAGGCGTTCGATGGTTAAAGCTTTTTCCCCCTCAGAACCCAATAGTTGCAAGCCAGTATCGAGCCAGTCTTTGCGGGTCAATCGTTCAGCCGTGGTCATGTTGAGAACAAACCTAAAAATCCCAGTAGAGTAATGGGGATGAAGAATACCCACTGGGGGTAATCAAGCGGTTTTAGCCTGCGTATAGTTATTAATCCCACATTAAGCAACGCACAAGCAGCTGGAATACTGGTTGCAGCTAGAGCTAAAGGAATATTAGTTGGCAATAGTGCAGCCCAGGCATACGTACAGGTCAAAAATAACAGCGCGATCGTCACAATATGCCAGCAGTAGTACATTGTCAGCTTGGGCATTTCTTGGAGATCTGAGGCATCAAGTAATGGTATTACCACCTCTCGTCCACCCCAAAAAAGATGAGCGAGGAAAGTAATTAGCGAGATAACGGCAGCAGCAAAAAGAAACCAGTTCATGACATTCTCCTTCTTTGCTGAGATATTCATACAATACCATACCAAATGGTATGTTTAAGTTTAGCTGAATTCGCTCAGCACAAATTTCTAAAATATTTTCATTCCGAATTCTTTTCGTACCAAGCTTGCAGCGCTAATCGATGAACTTCTCGCCAAGGGAGATCGTGCCGTCGAGCAATTTGCCAGCAATCTTCGTATTCTGGCTGGACGTTAGTAATTTGACGCTCTGTGGCTGTACCAGTCCAAGCAATTTTAATTCGCACCGTACCGTAGTCGGTTGTTACAGATTGGATTTCGCGCTGTAAAGCTAGCCGTTGTTGAGCATAGCGACGAATACCTAGAGTTGTAGTTTCTCGAAAGACGATCGCTTCAAGATCGGTCACCTTGTCAGGATGGCAAATAACAGTGAGCAAAATGCCAGGACGAGATTTTTTCATCCCAATTGACTGCGTGAAAACATCCAATGCCCCAGCCGCTAGCAGCGCTTCTAAGACGTAGCCGATCGCCTGGGGGTTAAGATCGTCGATCTGGGTTTCCAGTACCGCGATCGCCTCTAGAAAGGGGCTAGTATTTGATTCTTGTAGGGGCGCACAGCCGTGCGCCCCTACTACGTTACCAAGCAAAGTCTCCACACCCAGCCACAAGCGCAGAATATTAGGGATCGGTAGATGAATGGAACCCGCACCCTGTCCGATCCGCTGTATCGTCATAGCGGGTGGAGAGCCAAAATCTGTAGCTAAAGTGGTGGCGATCGCGGCTCCCGTAGGCGTAACTAATTCCTTTTGGATACCATTGCTATAAACTGGACAAGTCCGCATTTCCCACAACTTCAATACCGCTGGTACGGGAACCGCCATCAGTCCGTGGGCGGCTTTAACTGTCCCGCCTCCCGTGGGTAAGGCAGAACAGTAAATTTTATCTATCCCCAACCAATCTAAACCCAAGCAAGTACCAACAATATCTACAATGGCATCCACCGCACCAACTTCGTGAAAGTGAACTTTCTCTGGCGCAATACCATGCACTGCTCCTTCCGCAACAGCTAGCTGACGAAAAACAGCTAAACTCCAAGCTTCAGCACGAATCGGTAAATTAGCTTTGAGAATTAAATCTTCAATCTCGGGCAAATGACGACCGTGATGATGGGTATGATTATCGTGGTGGTGATGCTCGTTACCTAATAAATCGACATGAAATTTTGTTGCTAACTGCCCGTTACGGTGGACGAAATCAACCCTTAGTTGATATTCCCGTTCGATTCCTAAACCCTTAAGCTGTTCTTGTAAGTATTCTAGCGGCACGCCAGCATCTACCAGCGCTCCTAAGCACATATCACCAGCAATGCCAGTAGGACATTCGAGGTAAGCTAGTTTTGTCATAAGTTAGTGGTGAGTAGTGAGTGTCGATCGGTTGTGGGGTGTGGGGTGTAGGGTGTAGTGGGGAGAGTTCGGAATGAATTTTGAATATTGAATTGTCTTGCTCCTCTGCTCCTCTGCTTCTCTACTCCCTACTCCCTGCTCCCTACTCCCTACTCCCTACTCCCCGATCATGGCTACAGTCTACACAATTCATCCCGACAATCCTCAAACTCGCACCGTGGAAGAAATTATTGCAGCGCTGCGCGATGGTGCAGTCATGCTGTATCCCACTGATACTGTCTACGCGATCGGCTGCGACCTTAATTCTAAATCGGCAGTGGAGCGAGTGCGCCAGATCAAACAGCTATCAAATGATAAACCGCTAACTTTTTTGTGTCCTTCTCTCTCTAATGTGGCAACTTATGCGATCGTCAGCGATCCTGCTTACCGGATTATGAGGCATTTAATCCCAGGGTCTTATACTTTTCTGCTCCCCGCCACCAAGCTCGTACCGAAATTAGTCCAAAATCCTAAGCGCAAAACAACGGGAATTCGAGTCCCAAATCATAAAATTTGTGCTGCTTTACTAAATGCTTTGGGTAATCCGATTATTTCTACCTCAGCTCACTTGCCTCAAAATGGCAACGGGCGCTCTGCTCCGGCTGAAGCTGACTTATCGCGAGTCGAGTTATTCGATCGCCTAGACAACATAGTAGACGCGATCATCGATGATGGCTCGGAGCCAGAAGATGAAGTCTCGACAATTATTGACATGACGACTGACGAACCAGAAATTATCCGCCAAGGTAAGGGCTGGGAAGCTGCCGTAGCATGGGTTTAGAAGGGAGTAGGGAAAGGACAGGGGAGACAATTCAAAATTCACTCACCATACCCTACACCCTACTTCTCACTACTTACTACTCATTTGTTACAAATGACGAATGACCAATAACTGAATTGACTCATCGAAAATTCTCATCAGCCGAATCGTGCCATTAAGTGTATTGTTTTGCTAAGTTAGTCTTAACATATTGAAAAGAAAGTTTTCCCTCAGATCGCTGCGATCGCTCCAAATTAACTTCCAATTGCGGGATAGGTAACGAGTGATACACAGATATAAGTGGGCAGTATGTTAGAGAAATTAAATGAACGTCTATTCGTTCTGAGGCGGTTATGGCTGTTTATTATGCCCAGACTTCTAATTTATTGAGCCAGCAGTTGCAGAGAGTTTTTCAGACAATTGATGCTGAAAGTTGCCCGCTAACTTTCAACTTCCACATGCACACGGTATATTCTGACGGTAGGTTAGAACCGGAAGAAGCGATCGAGCAAGCAATTTCAATCGGGCTGCGAGGATTTGCAATTACCGACCACCATACTATAGGTGGGTATCGAGCTGCTCAGCGTTATTTAGCCCAATGGCAATTGCATCATCCAGATTTAGAAGACTGCGTGCCTCAATTATGGAGTGGAGTTGAGATTAATGCCGGATTGTTAGATACAGAAGTGCATATTCTGGCATATGCATTCGATCCCCAACACGCACGTATGCAGCCCTATCTTCAAAGACGTACTGCAACCGGAGAAGCATATTGTGCTGCTAGCATTATTAGTGCAATCCATGAAGCAGGGGGATTGGCAGTGTTAGCTCACCCAGCTCGCTACAAGCGATCGCCTTTCGATCTTATTGCTGCTGCTAATCAACTGGGAATTGATGGGGTAGAAACATATTATGCCTACAACAATCCCCATCCCTGGCGACCTAGCCCGAAAGAAACTCAACAAGTACGCGCTCTGGCTCAACAATACGACTTGTTAAATACCTGCGGTACGGATACCCACGGTCGTAGCCTGCTCCAGCGTCTGTAATTGGCAACTAATAACTGGTCACTGGTCACTGGTCACTGGTCACTGGTAACTGAACTTGTTCCCAAGCAGTTCCCTTATAACCGTAGGAAAATATTTCTGGATGAAGAATCTCAGCGAGAATTTCTAGGGAATCGACTAAGCGTGGACCCGGACGATTGAAATAAGCGTTACCATCAGTAGCATAGACTCTGCCACTTCTAACTGCTCGTAGATGCTGCCATTCTGGGCGCTGCGTTAAAGGCAACATTTCTGCCTGGGTACGGTTGAGGTCAAGACCGCAAGGCATGACCACAATAATGCTTGGATCGGCAGCTATCAGGTTTTCCCATTTTACTTGAGCAGAAGCCTGACCAGAAACACTAAATAAGGATTGACCCCCGGAGATCGCCACTAGTTCGGGAATCCAGTTACTTGCTACCATGAGAGAATCGATCCACTCAATACATACGACTGTTGGTAATTCTGACACCGATAGCCCGCGAACCTTTTGCCGACAAATTTCAGTCCGCGACTGAATATTTTCGATTAAGCGATTTGCATCGACTTCGAGAGTCTGAGCCACGCGCTCTATATCTGCCCAAACATCTGCTAAAACGTTAGGTTGAAGAGAGATGATTTGAGGTTGAGAGTGCGTTAGGTTAGCAACTGCTTGTTCTACTTCACCAAGACTTACGGCACAAACATCGCACTGGTCTTGAGTGACTATGTGGGTCGGCTGTAACTGTTCTAAGAGGTCGGTTTCAATTTGGTAGATGCTAAGTGCTGATTGGATTAGTCGATCGACATCCTGATGAATCTCAGCGCTACTACCGTTAGAGTTAATTCGCGCCCGCGTACAAGCCGGACGGTTGAGTATGTCTGGAGGAAAATCGCATTCGTGCGATCGCCCGACAATCACATCTGTCAAACCCAATGCTGCTAAAATCTCGGTAGCACTAGGAATCAGCGAGACTATTCTGAGATCTTGCTCTTTCATCAGTCGCTCCTACATCTCAACTTGCATCCTGATACTTCAGCGTAAAAATTGGTTTTTCAGCAAAAAATTATACAACTAGCACAAATACTTGTTAGCTATAATCGAATTCTACTGGAGATGGCACTGCTATCAATCAACCTCTGGTATTACATCCGATTTTTTAATGGAAAAATCTTATATATCTCCTCTTGACGCTAAAAAGCTATTTGCTTTCTAATATAAAGAATCAAAGAAAATACACAGAAAAACATTACTAAAAAACCTACTGGCTGAAAAATCTGACTGAAAAAATAACTCAGAATTTCACGACTGAGAAAAATTTAGATCGGAGGCACGATAAAAAGTAGAGTTGGAGATCGCAGCTAAAATTGCCTCACTGCGAAACTACTAAAATTCTTGGGCTGAATGAGCAATCCTGAACGACAATCTGTAACGTACGTAAACACAGCTCCACTGAAAATATTATTAGTGGGACAGCCTAGTTTGGAGCGAAGGATTCGAGAAATGCTACGGGCAGTCCGAACCCCGTTACAACTCGTTTGGCAAGAGCGGGTGCAGGTAGCTTTAGCGGAACTCAAAACAGAATCAGCTAGTGTTGTCCTACTCGAACTCGATCGAGCTGGGCAAAAACTCAAACAATTGCGGTTAGCTTACCCGCACATGCCAATTGTTGTTTTAGGAGAAAACGAAGCAGAAAATGCCCAAACAGCATTAGCCCAAGGAGCGCAAGAATATTTAGTCAAGGCAGAAGTAGAGGCGCAGGGATTGCTGAGGGCATTGTGCTATGCAATCGATCGCCAGCAGTGGCAAACTCAGTGGCGACAAACTCAATCCCAGCTGAAGCAAGCCGAGGAAAAGTTAAGCCTTTACCAAGAAATTATTGCGAATTCTAATAACGCGATCGCAATTTATGACTCTCAAGGCAATTTTGTCGAACAAAACACCGCTCACCGCACTCTACTAGGGTACGAAGATGAGGAACTGTGCGGACAGAAAAAAGACGAAATTTTCTCGTCGAAAGCACAGGTGGCGGAGATTTCTACTCAATTGCAAAATGGTGATAATTATCGGGGAGAAGTGTCTCTGCGCCGTCGGCAAGGATGGTTGGTGACAGTAGAGTTATTTGCTTTTTCCCTACGCGATCGCTCGGGAGAACCAGTTTACTACGTAGGAATTGGACGAGATGTCACGGAAAGGTTGCAAGCAGAATCTACCCTCAAAGAACGCGATCGCCTGCTGGCGGCTGTCGCCAGCGCTAATAATCACCTGCTAACCACTACAGATTTCTCTGCTGCGATCGACCTAGCCTTAGAAACTTTGGGTCAAGCCTGCGATGTCGATCGAGTTTACGTATTTGAAAATCATCTTCATCCCAGCACGGGTGAACTGTTAATGAGTCAGCGTTTTGAGTGGACTAGTTCTACCGTCATCGCTCAAATCGATAATCCAGAATTGCAAAGCCTGTCTTATCAGACCTGTTCTCCTCTATGGTATGACAACTTAGTTGCAGGTAAACCAATTGGTGGACTAGTCAAAAATTTACCAGCGCACGAACGCGAAGTTTTAGATCGGCAACAGATTATCTCCATTTTAGTCGTGCCGATCTTTCTCGAAGGTCAATTTTGGGGTTTCGTCGGCTTTGACGACTGCCATCGAGAACGTCAGTGGACGGAAATCGAACGAGCGATCCTCAGCGCCGCAGCGGGTAGCATTGGTGGTGCGATCGCGCGCCAGCAAACAAAAGTGGCGCTTCAAGAAAGCGAGTTGCAATTCCGTGCCATTTTTGAACATTCCAGTATTGGAATCGGTCTTTCAGACTTGAAAGGAGGGCAAATTGATAGCAATCCAGCTCTATGTCACATTCTGGGTTACAGTCGGGAAGAACTGTTAAAAATGAGTTTTACTGACTACACTCATCCAGATGATATTGCCGCAGATGTCAAACTTTTTTACGAACTGGTCATGGGTCAACGCGATCGCTACGAGATCGAGAAACGATACACTCGTAAAGATGGTTGTCAGGTGTGGTGTCGCCTGAATCATTCACTAGTGAGAGATAGTGCAAATCGACCTCAGTTTGTCATTGCTTTAGTAGAAGATATTACCATTCACAAACAGATAGAAAATCATTTACGCGATAGCAAGGAAGCAGCAGAAGCAGGTAGTCGGGCGAAAAGCGAATTTTTAGCAATTATGAGCCACGAACTACGTACGCCTTTGAATGGAGTTTTAGGGCTATCGCAGCTGCTAGGGCAAGAGTTATTTGGTAGTCTTAATGCCAAGCAAAAAGAATACGTGAGTTGCATTCACAGCAGTGGCGAACACTTACTAGCTCTAATTAACGATGTCCTCGACCTCTGCAAAGTTGAAGCAGGTAGGGAAGAACTCACGCTGGTGCGGCTAAATGTTCGGGATTTATGCACTTACTGTTTGAGTGTCGTGCGCGATCGCGCCGTTGCCAAGCAGTTGCAATTACTCAGTGAAATCGATCCGCAAATCGATAACTGCATTGCTGACGAGCGCCGTGTCAAACAGATGCTATTAAATTTACTCGCCAATGCAATTAAGTTTACTCCCAAGGGGCAAGTATCGCTACGGGTAGAACAAGTCAACCAGGGAATTGCTTTTAAGGTTGCAGACACGGGAATAGGCATTGAGCTATCGCAGCTAAACCTATTATTTCAGCCGTTCAAACAGCTGGATAGTCGATTAAACCGACAGTATGAAGGGACGGGATTGGGTTTATCGTTAACCCGTAAGTTAGCGCGGTTGCACGGCGGCGATGTCACTGTCCGCTCGACTGTAGGTAAAGGTAGTGAATTTACCCTATGGTTGCCAAACGCTTACCCAAACGATCTATGTCAAGAGCCAGCCAAGGAGCGATCGCTCCTATCACCAATCGATCCCAAGCTATCCTGTAACCGTCCTGCTAACGGCTGTCAATCGCCAATCGCTAAACGGATTCTCATTGTAGAAGACGACGATCGCAGCGCCCTACTATTGCAAGATTATTTTGAGAGCGTTGGCTACCAAGTCAAGCATCTCAAACACCCTCATAACTTTCAGGGGATGTTATATCTCTACCAGCCAGATTTACTGCTATTAGACATACAGCTACCAGGTGGTGTGTCAGGAATGGATTTGCTTTGCAGTTTGCGCCAGCAACCAGAGTGGCAAAAATTACCTGCGATTATTCTTACCGCTTTGGTAAAGGCAGGAGAACGCGATCGCTTTTTAGCAGCTGGAGCCAACGACTACTTCAGCAAACCCATAGGCATTGCTCAAATTGAAAAAATCTTGATGCAGTATTTAAGCTAGTGTCTGGTAGCTAGTAGCTGGTGGCTAGCCACCAACGACCAATGACCAATGACTTAATAGCATTGATTGTGCGGTGCTTGCTGAGCGGTTTTTGCCGTACCACCAACCAAAACGATTGGATTAGCACCACCGTTGTGAATGTCGTATTGACCGTTATTATTGAAGGTGTTGCTGCCTGCTAAATCGATCCGTGCTTGAGAACAAGCCGCGATCGCAATTCCATCCCTTTGATTATTTTCGATCGCGTTGTTGCGTAGTACCGGACGTGCTTCTTGAGAAACAAAAATTCCATCTCTGTTGTGAATAATTTTGTTTTCCACGACTACAGGTGCAGCCGTACCACCTATTGCTAGTCCGAAACCAGTGTCTTGAAACACGTTGTTGCGAATCTCTCCTTGAGCTTCGTTAGCCAAAGACATTTGCCGCAATTTTAGGTGTAGCAGTCCCAGTCACAAAAATTCCTTCTCGATGGTTGTTGGTGAAGGTGCTGTACTGTACGGTGGGATTAGTTGATTCAATCCACAATCCCGTCCCGCGTAAGTTGGAGTTACCAATTGTCACACCAATAATTGTGCTATCTTTTTCGGCTACGACTGCAACATTCTGACGCGCAAATGTGCGGCTGAGATAGCGTCCGCCACCATTAATCACAACGTTCTGACCGTTAGTCGCAACATCGCCTTTGAGCGTTACACCCGATTTGAGTTTTAGGGGAAATACTTCACCACTGCGAGCCGAGTAAGTACCAGCAGCTAACTGAATTAGGGTTCCCGGTTGTGCTTGTCGTAAAGCAAAAGTAATAGTACGCAACGGAATTGAGGGGTCTTTACCTGCTGTGGTAGCATCTATACCTGTTGCAGAATTAACGTAAATTATCTGCTGACTCGGTGGGGTTTTGACTCCAGAAACCGAAGCTTGTTGCTGTACGGGATTTGGTTGTGCTTGGGTGGGAAAATTCACCATACCAATACACAAAGACCCGGCGATCGCGCCAACTTGACAAAACCTGATGATTGTGGGAGAGTTCATACTTATCCTAGACTTATGCTTCCTAATTGATTGCGTGCCAGCCTGACTTACAGCAGTTGGAGGAGAAGATGCACGTCTTCAGCAGGTATTAACCTACAAATTGCGATCGCAGTTTGTCGCGATCGCCCTCTTGCTACTAAAAAAGTAATTAGCTGTGTTATTTGATATTTCTCGTGAGGTTTCTCCTGCTACCGTTTGCTCACTCAGAAACGCTTTCACACACCACAATTGAAAGCTCGTCCACACACCAGAATTAACTAGGCAGTTAAGAAGTACCCAGCGCCTAAACTTGCGACTGGTTCAATTTGCAGCAGCAACCTTTATGCACCGATGAAATAAACCTTAAACTCTCAGCTCTGGCTTTGACAGTCGGTAAAAGTCATCAAGTATGTCAGTCAGAAAAAGTCATAATGAAGTCGTAAGTCGTAAGTCGTAAGTTGGAGCGGCACAAGTGCTATGAGATTTGCTAAAACCACGAATGTATAATTTTTGTCAATTAACAAAATATTAAAATTGCTGACTAAAAGAAAGATTAGTGGTTATTCTTATTGGTCATTGGTCATTGGTATTTTCTCTACTCCCTACTCCCTACTCCCTCTCAATGGATGTCGAATTAGGCTTAAAGATTGTCGAGCAAATTTTAGATAAAAAACACTTGTCTAAAGTGCAGGAAATTTTATTGCAACAGTCTTTTGTAGGGCATTCTTACGTAGAAATCGCTAAAATTTCTGGCTATGATGCTGGCTATCTTAAAGATGCAGGTTCCCAGTTGTGGCAAATTCTCAGCGATGCTTTGGGAGAAAAGGTAAGCAAAAATAACTTAGTTGCCGTACTAAAACGTAATTCTTGTCGCTATGTACGTACAGAACCAGATAGACAATTCAATTCACAATTAAATTCCACTTCCTATTCGATTCCCGACTTCTCAGTACGAATGCACGACTGTGCGCCCCTACCAACTCCCGATTACCGAAATTGGAAACAAGAAATTGATATTTCTTTTTTCTACGGACGCAGTACCGAATTATCTTTACTAGAACAATGGATTTTAGGTGCAAATAACTCTATTTCACGCTGTCGTGTGGTAGCAATTGTAGGAATGGGTGGGATTGGTAAAACTGCTTTATCTGCTAAGTTAATAGCACAAATTCAGGATAAATTTGACTGTACGATTTGGCGATCGCTACAATCTGCACCTTTCCTATCTGAATTATTATCAGATATAATTCAAAGCCTCACTCAAAGACATGAGCCTTATCTTCCAGAAAAATTAAGCGATCGCATTTCGCTTTTAATCTCTTATTTACGTCAGCACCGCTGTCTTTTAATCTTAGATAGTTGGGAAACAATTCTAGCTAGCAACGCTCGCTTGGGCTGTTATCGAGAAGGATTTGAAGGTTATGGGGAGTTGATCGAGCGTTTGGGTACAGAAATTCATCAAAGTTGCTTAATTCTCACTAGCCGAGAAAAACCTAAAGAAATTATCGCTTATTCAGGAGAAAAACTTGCAGTGCGATCGCTGCAACTTACTGGATTACAAGTTAATGAAATCAATGCTATTTATCGAACGATTAATACCTTCTGGGGAACTCCTGAAGAATGGCAGCAACTAGTTGATTATTACAGTGGCAATCCGCTCAGCCTCAAAATAGTTGCATCTGCTATTCAAGCTTTATTTGACGGTAATATTTCTCAATTTCTACAATGCTGGAGAGCGGAAGTTTTTATCCTTGACGGAATTCGAGATTTATTAGATTCTCAGTTTAATCGCTTATCCGATTTAGAAACAGAAGTGATGTATTGGCTGGCAATCGAGCGAGAACCAGTTAAGGTAATCGAACTGCAAGACGATTTACTTTCTATTTTCTCTAGACAGCAGCTTGTTAATACTTTGAATTCTCTTTGCCGTCGTTGTTTAATTGATAAAAACGGAGGAAAATTTACTCAAATCCCAGTAATTATAGATTATATTACTGAAAAATTTACTCAACAAATTTACCAAGAAATTAGTTTGGAAGATAGTGAAACTTTTGGCGACCGCTGCTCGTTAAAAAAGCAATTGTAAGCGCTTCTCTACTTGAATCTCAGGTATTGTGCTTAAGTGTATATACATTTATTTTTGAAAATCATTTATCAATTTTTCAGAATGGTACTTGCTTTTCAAAAGCCGATCCAAAGTCATAATGCTCAGCGCCCCCGTGACACATAATCATTCAAAGCAATCAGCAACGAATTCCACTGTTGTTGACCTAATCCGTTAATTACAGAAGTTTGCGCCCGTTCCCACAAAGGCAATGCTACAGCCAATGCATTGCGACCTTTTGCAGTCAGAGAAACAACCCGTATCCGCCGATCCTCACCTGGCTGAATAGCAACAAAACCTTCTCTTTCCAGTGGTTTTAGATTGCGCGTCAACGTTGTTCTATCCATAACTAAGAGATCGGCTAGATCGTTGATCGTTCCTGAACCTGCTTGAGCGATCGCTACTAATATCGTAAACTGAGTGATTAACAATCCACTCGGCTTGAGCTGCTCGTCAAAGAATTGCGTCACAACGCGAGTGGCTTTGCGGAGATTAAAACAGGTACAGGTATTAGCAACATTGCCTAACTGAACTAAATTGAATTGGGCATTTTGCTCTGACATATTTTTAGTGTATATACACTTATTTGTAATGTCAAGCCGTAGAGATACGCGAGCGGGTTTTTGCGGTCAGATTACTCAATCTGCCCCGCAAACACGCGCTCTGCCGCACCCGTCATGTAAAGTTTTTGGTCGTGCGACCATTCAATTTGCAGACAGCCACCTGGAAGTTCTACAGTAGCAACGCGATCGCATTTTCCTGCTAACACTCCAGCCACCAGGGAAGCACAAGCACCCGTACCGCAGGCTAAAGTTGCCCCAGCACCGCGTTCCCAGACCCGCATTTTCAAGTAATCTCTGCCTGTAACTTGAATAAATTCCGTATTCGTGCGCTGGGGAAAAACTGGATGATGTTCAAACTGGGGTCCGATCTCCTCTAGGGGAATAGCAGCCACATCATCAACAAAGGTAATACAGTGAGGATTACCCATGCTGACACAGGTAACTGACCAAGTCTGACCTGCAACGTTTAGAGATTGGTTAATAACTTTCTCTCTAGCAGCGACAAGAGTTGTCGGAATTTCCTCGGCTAACAATCTTGGTTCTCCCATGTCTACCTTGACCTGACCGTCAGCAGTGAGTTGGGGGACGATGATACCAGCTAAAGTATGAATGCGGAGGCGAGAGGTAGGATTGGCGATCTCCTCTAAATCCGCTAGAAATTTGGCAAAACAGCGAATTCCGTTACCGCACATTTCCGGTTCCGAGCCATCAGAGTTGAAAATCCGCATGGTGTAATCAGTACCGTTGGTTCCAGGTAGTGCGAAGATGACACCATCAGCACCAATCCCAAAATGGCGATCGCATAATTTGACAGCCTGCTCTGGCGTAACGATTGGTTCGCTAGAGGCGCGATTGTCAATCAAAATAAAATCGTTACCTAAGCCGTGATATTTAACAAACTCAGTAGTCATGTTTAGAACAGTGAGTAGGGAGTAGGGAGTAGCGAGTAGGGAGTGGTTTAACAATTCCTGACTTCCGACTCTTCATTTTTGACTTTTAACTTTTAACTTTTGACTTCTCCGATGACGACTGGAAGCCCAATCGAGGGAATTATCAATACATAGGAATTAAAGTTAAGTATAAACATGGCTAGCGACTACGATACAGCATTACCTAGTATTCGGCAGGTACAATCTCTGATTAAAAGTCAGATTGTCGTAGAAATGAAACTCATGACAGGCGACTCACTGACGGGTAGATTAGGCTGGCAAGATTCTAATTGCGTTTGCCTAATTGATGAAAGCGATCGCTCCACTACAATTTGGCGACAAGCGATTGCCTACCTCAGACCGAGAGTTAGGGAAATGAGAGACGAATAAGTGGTTAGCGGCTGGCAATAAGTGACTAGATATTCTAGCCACTAGCCACCAGTCACTAGTCACTCCCGCCAACTATCCAACGGCAAATACTCCCGCAAAGCTTCTGCTTCTATAGCTTTCACCACTGGTACGCTGGAGAGCGGACTTGACGTGACGGCTAGCAACTTTTGCAACTGCGTCATTGCCAAGTAACCGCCGCATAATAGCAAGCGATCGCCTGCCCGTAAAGCCATATTGCCATCGGGAAACCGCAGAAATTTACCGTCGCGGCGAATGGCTTGGACTTGTATGCCAAAATGACGGCGAATGTCGATATCTGCTAAAGTTTGACCGATCGCGGGGCTATCAGCAGCTACCATCAACCAATGACAAGCAGCATTGGCTTCTGGTACAGTTGCCTCGCTTTGAGCCAATTCCTCTAAAGCGGCTAATTCTTCTGCTTCTCCCACTAACAATAGGCGATCGCCCTTCTCCAACATCGTCTTAGCATTGGGATAATCTACCTCTTGCCCGTTTGCCCGTTTAATTGCCATCAAACTCACCCCCGTCAAGTAGCGCAAGTCAGCTTCTTCTAGCGTCATACCCGTGAGTGGCGAACCTGCTGGTAAGGCGTACCAACGGCTATTTAAATCTTGAGTAGCCTGCTGCAATTCGCGCGAAACTTGAGCCGCCGTCCGTTCTGGACGTAACTCTAAATAATGGTGGTTGCGGATTTGCTGCATTTCTTGCTGAATCGAAAATGGTGCTAAGCCAATCTGTGCTAGCAAATGACTGGCTAGTTCCAAACTTGCTTCAAACTCTGGCTGTACGACTTCTCTAGCCCCTAGCTGATAGAGTAATTCAATATCTTTATCCTTAGTTGCCCGTACTACCACATCGAGATCGGGTGACAATTCTAACGCCCGCTTCAGACACAGGCGGCTGCTCATCGGATCGGGTAGGGCGATCGCCAGCGACTCAGCTCGTTCGACCCCTGCCTTTTCTAATACATGTAAACTAGCTGCATTGCCATATACATAGGGTACGCCCGCCTCGCGGACTTGCTGAATTCGGCTTTCTGATTGGTCAATTACGACTACTGGGCGATCGCGTTCTTGTAACAAGCGCACTAAGTTTTTCCCAACCTGCCCGTAACCGCAGACGACAACGTGATTTTGTTGAGGCGTGTTGGCTGAAATTTCGAGTGGTAAATCTTGCCCCTCGATGAATTTTTTCAACCAAGGTAGTTCCAATAACTTTGGCACGAGTCGCAACACGAAAGGTGTAAGAACGAGCGTAACGGCAGTCGTACCCAAAATCAGCAGGTAGACGGGACGGGACACCAAACCGAGCGATCGCCCTTCACTTGCTAATACAAACGAGAATTCTCCAATCTGAGCTAATCCTAATCCCGCAATCAAAGCTGTTTTCAATGGGTAACGGAAAAGCATGACTAAGGGCATGACAATTGCGAACTTACCCACAAAAACCAAAGCCACCAGCCCTAAAATTAACTCCAAGTTTTGCCACAAAAACACGGGATCGATCAGCATTCCAATCGCGGCAAAAAACAGCGTTGCGAATATATCTCGCAGTGGCTCAACATAAGTTAGAGTCTGGTCGGCATACTCCACTTCAGAAATCATTAATCCGGCGACAAACGCCCCCATTTCAATCGATAGCCCCAAATGCTCTGTTAATAGAGCAATTCCCAGACACAGCGCTACGACTCCTAGTAAAAATAATTCTTTGCTTTCAGTTCGTGCCAACAGGCGTAATAGAGGAGGAATCAGCCAAATTCCGGCGGCAACAGCTCCAGCAGCAAATAAACCAATTCGCAGCAGTGCTGTTGCTACCGCTATACCAATTAACTGCGGCGGTTGGTCTAGTGCGGGTAAAACTGCCAGCATCAATCCCAGTGCCAAATCTTGGACGACCAGAATTCCCAACATCACCTGTCCGTGAGAACTCGCCGTTTCGTTTCGTTCCATCAGGCACTTGAGGACGACAGCGGTAGAAGATAAAGATAAAATTGACCCTAAAAATACGCCCTTAGCAGGTAAGATTTCCCAGGCTCCTGCAACTCCGCAGACCAACACTGTGACCAGAATTGTCAGGGCAATCTGCAATCCTCCTCCGCCAAGGGCGATCGCCTGCACTTTTTTTAATTCAGCAAATGAAAACTCTACGCCCAAGGCAAACAGCAGAAAGGCAACGCCAAATTGAGCGAGAGTTTCAACTTGAACTAACTCCTTAATCAGTCCTAGTCCAGCTGGTCCTACAACCATGCCACCCAACAAGTAGCCTAGCAGTACTGGTTGACGGCATAACGCCGCCAGTAAGCCGCCACCTGCCGCTACTGCCAAAACCAAAACCAAGTCAACTATTAATCTAAAATCTTCCTGCACAAATTTAGAAAAGAACTATTAAGGTATATAAACTTCAGCATACAGAAGTTTTAAGTTTATTTGGGAGCGATTACAACATATCTACTTTTGTAAAAACTCGATACAGCTTTCATAGGGGATCGAGACCATAAAGCTAATCTAGTTGGTCAATCAGTCTGGACTTTTGCGAGTATATGAATCAATTTATAGGAAGCAGGGAGCAGAGAGCAGGGAGTAGGAAGTCGGAAAGCAAGGGACAAGGGAGACAAAGGAGCGGTCAACCAACTACCAACTACCAACTACCCATTACCAATTACCAATTACCAGTTCTCCACTGCTTTCTACTCTCACTGGGTATTACCTTAGTCTCAGCCTTACCAGCCCAAGCCTTGCAGGTACGGGTCGCTCCCACTAAGCCTCATTTAGGCGATACGCTGTCGGTAGTCGTCAGATCGAACAACCCCGATGTCAACGTCAGCCCTATCGTGACTGTCAATCGCAAAACTTATCCAGCTTTTGCTATTGCCCCTGGTGTATTTCGCGCTTTTATTCCTACCACACCTTTACAAAAAGTAGGAAAAAGAGAAATTCAGATCGGTAGTGAAGGTAAAGTTAGAAATATAGCCGTATGGGTGGCAAATCGTAAGTTTCCCGTGCAGAGAATCAACTTTCGACCAGGGAAGGCTGGGCTAGAAGCAACCGAACTCGAACTGAGTCGGGTAGCAGCTTTTAAATCGCTCGTTACCCCGCAAAAATTCTGGAATGGTCCTTTTCTTAAGCCCAATCGTGGCAGAATTAGCACGATTTACGGAGTGCGTCGCTATTACAATGGCAAATTTGCTAAAGATTACTACCATCGTGGCGTTGACTATGCAGGTCCGGTAGGTTCTCCCGTAGTTGCTCCTGCTGCAGGGCGAGTTTCCTTAATCGGTTTAGAATCTCAAGGGTTTCGAGTTCACGGTAATATAATTGGACTCGATCACGGTCAAGGAGTAACGAGTGTTTTCCTCCACTTAAGCCGGATCTATGTCAGAGAAGGAGATATTGTGAGAGCCGGACAACCGATTGGCGCGGTGGGTTCGACCGGGGCTTCAACTGGACCCCATTTGCACTGGGGATTTTACGTTCAAGGGGAAGCAGTCGATCCGACAACTTGGCGGGAACGAGGCATGAATTAGACTAGGGTGCTAATTTTTGTGCTGTAGCAGGGCAAAATCAATCCAGGGTTAGTTTAACTATAGAAAAGCAAAATAGGTAAAGCAGCGTTATGAGCATTCAACAAATTGTCGAGCAAGCCCTTCAAGATGGCTATTTAACACCAGCCATGGAAGCAGAGGTGGGTAGAATCTGTGACACTGCTTCCGAGCTTTCCATAGAAGAGTATATGGCGTTAGATAAGTTGATGGGATCGCTCTTAACTGGCGAAGTTGTAGCGGTGCAGCGCAAACAATTTATCAACGTAATGGAAGAGTTAGTGCTGACTGAAGTTATCGCACGGGTAGCAGAAATTAAGGTTACCAGCGGTCATAGTCTAGACGTAGGTGATATCGCTGCCTATGCACTCAATCGTCTTCCTCCCCTATATGCTACGACTGAAGAAGGTGCTAATTACCAACGCCAGCGGGCAAAAGAAGAACTGGCAGCGTTAATCGTACAACAAATCGATGAAGCGATCGCCCGCAGCTTAGACCGACCCGAATTTTTCCCAGAACGTCAAGCTCTCGGGAAAAGTAGTGGTGGTAAAGAGGTAGTGAAACAAGTCAGTATGCTACTCCAAGCCTACGCACCTAACTTCGAGCAACAGATTTCTTAGCCAATCGCTAATAGCTAATTGCCAATTGCCAAAAACAAATATACAGACTGCCAATGACAAATCGTAGATTGTCTTCCACCGTTAACGTGGGAGACAAATTAGTCTTGTCAATCGCTTGACGAAGCTAAGTTTAATCTATCTTCATCTAAAGGCAAGAAAATATTAAGATAGTATTATGATTTGCTTCTATCTTAGGATAGAAATAGGCAAACTAGAAATATCTAAAGAATTCTGGCAATTAGATTTCAGTTGTTTCAAGTCGGCGCTCGGTTTTGTGACTGTAAGTGAAGTACAGCTAGTGGTTGTGGGGGACAAAGGCGATGTTAGAAAAGCTGATGTTAGCGATCGCAATTACCATGTGCGTCAAGTTATTGCTTGGAGTCGGTGTACCAATCAGCCACGAACCTGCGAAGCCAAGTTATCGAGTCGTAGAAAACCCCAAATCCTCCTTAATGAAGGTCGTATTTCCCCGCGATCTCCGACAACAACTAGCTTTTAGGAAGTGGTAATGGGTAATGGGTAATTGGTAAGTGACTAGTGGAACCAGTGACTAGTGGAACCAGTGGATAGAATCGCTTCCTTGTCCCCCTTGTCCCCCTTATCTTCCTTGTCCCCCACACCCCACACCCCACACCCCATTTCAGCCCCCAGCTCCGGGAACATACTGGTATCAGATTCACGTCTCTAACTTGAGACAGATTCCGCTTTGCTGTAGGGAACTTCTGTAAAGTGGGGCAGTCTATGAATCGGGAATGTTTTCGAGCCATTGGCATTTATGAGTCAATCAATTCCTGTATGCTGGTCAACAGTTCACGCAACGGTTACTCCAGCGGCAGTGACAGTAGAAAAGCTATCCGATCGCGATCTCATTTTGCGCTGTCAGGCTGGGCTGCGTCCAGACAAGGCTGCATTTGCCGAGTTGTTACGCCGTTATCAGCCCCATGTAGAGCGCATGTTGTATCATTTAGCACCTGATTGGCAAGATAGAGCCGATCTAGCTCAGGAAGTTTGGATTCGCGTTTACCGCAACATTAAGCGGCTAAACGAGCCAGCTAAATTCCGAGGCTGGTTGAGTCGTATTGCCACCAATATCTTCTACGATGAATTACGCAAACGTAAGCGAGTTAAACATCCCTTATCTCTAGATACTCCCCGCGTCGCCGAAGATGGAGAGATGGACTGGGAAATCGCCGGAGATAATCCTAGCCCGGAAGAAGAGTTGACAACGCGAGAGTTTTACGAGCGGTTGCAAGAGGCGATCGCAGATCTACCTGAAGTATTTCGCACAACTATCGTGCTGCGAGAAATTGAAGGAATGCCCTACGAAGAAATTGCAGAAATTACCAACGTTTCTTTAGGAACCGTCAAATCGAGAATTGCTAGAGCTAGAGCTAGACTCCAATCGCAACTGCAAAATTATCTTAACGGTCAATAATCAATCAGTCTGAAGATAGAAAGCAATGACACAAGAATATACGTTTGCAAGTAGAGCGAAACTCTAACTCAAATCTTTAAAATCTTTAGAAATATCAGCAAACTCGGTGGCTTGGTGGAAAGACAGATCTAGGCATATCTATGAATAAGTGGGTGATGATGTTAAAATGACCTCTGATGAAAAACGTTGGATCGACAATCGCCCCGATTCAGGGGAAACAGATAAACACCATACTATTGAGGCAAATCAATTAATCGGTGCTATGGATATGTTGAAGCGCGATCGCTTCGAGTTACTGAGCGCATATCTGGATGGGGAAGTTACCGCTGCCGAAAGGCGAGAGGTAGAGACATGGCTAGAACATGACCCAGAAACCAAACGGCTGTACGAGCGCTTGCTCAACCTCCGTCAAGGAATTGGAACGCTGCCAGTACCGACACAAGAACCTGTAGAACAAACTATTCAACAGGTCTATCAAAGGATACACCGTCGATCGCAACGGCAGGCAATCGTATGGGGTGGTACTGCCATTGCAGCTGTGTTTGTAGGCGCGATCGCTACCCTACCAAACTCACCAATCGCACAACTTGCTCGACTCTCTAAAATTGAGCCACTTATGGTCGCTATCAACGACCCAGTGGTAGAAATCCCCAAGATCGTGATTCCTTCACCAAATGGTGAAAGACAAAATCAAAATAATCGACCAATAGAGCCACAACATCCACAAAATAAGAATTTTAATTGAAGTGAGTCGTGAGTCGTGAGTGGCTAGTGACTGGTAAGTAGTGACAAGAATTGAGTCCAGCCACTGGTTCCACTGAAAACTGATAACTGGTCACTGGTCACTGGTCACTGATTTGTGAATGCTCCACCAGCCGTCAGGAAGAAGAACGCCACCAAAAGTGCGTACTTGTTCTGGGGTCATCAAGTACGTCCAAGCGTTACCTAAAGGCGCTAGAGAAGTATCGTAGACTTCTATTTGCTGCCGATAATACTCGTTTTCGGCGATCGCCCTTTGCGGGTCGTAATCCTCTAGCCAGTCAAGCTGCTGTAAAACATCTGGATTGGTAAAAGAAAGCAGAACTCCATAGACTTTGAAACTACCAGGAGTCATGGCTGGATATCCGAAAGGTAAGTCAAATAGTTGACCCAAAGCTATCGCTTCTCGTGCTGCCAGTACATAATCCGCACAATAACGCTGATAATTTGCTTCTCCAGGCTTGAGCGTACCATATACAAAGACTTTTATGATTTCGTCATTTGTCATTTGTCATTCGTCATTTATAGTTAGCGATCGTTTTTGCCTTTTGACTTTTAACTTTTGACTTCTCGATCGCCAATTACGCATTACCAGTAATTTAAAATATTGAGACAGACACGAACGCATCATTAGGAGTCTCATTCGTGGAGTCCCGTTATAATCCCGCAGCGATCGAGGAAAAGTGGCAAAAAACCTGGGTAGAACAAGGTATAGACAAAACTGAAGAAAATAAAGATAAGCCAAAATTCTACGCCCTATCCATGTTTCCCTATCCATCAGGTAGCCTGCACATGGGTCACGTCCGGAATTACGTGATTACAGATGTAATTGCTCGCCTCAAACGAATGCAAGGGTATCGGGTGCTACACCCTATGGGTTGGGATGCTTTTGGTTTACCCGCAGAAAATGCTGCCATTAAAAATAATATTCCCCCTGCCAAGTGGACTCAACGCAATATCGCCCAAATGCGCGACCAGTTAAAGCGGCTGGGTTTGTCAATTGATTGGGATAAAGAACTTGCCACTTGTTCGCCAGATTATTATAAGTGGACGCAATGGATTTTCTTACAATTCTTGCAAGCCGGACTTGCTTACCAAAAAGAAGCGGCTGTCAACTGGGATCCCGTTGACCAAACTGTATTGGCAAACGAACAAGTTGATAGTGAAGGGCGTTCTTGGCGCAGTGGGGCAAAAGTTGAGAAAAAATTACTCAAACAGTGGTTTTTGAAGATTACCGACTACGCCGAAGAATTGTTGCAAGACCTCGACCAATTGACAGGCTGGCCCGAAAGAGTCAAGCTGATGCAGGCTAACTGGATTGGAAAATCTACAGGAGCATACTTAGAGTTTCCCATTGTCGGGAAGGAAGAAAAGATTGGCGTTTTTACCACTCGTCCCGACACGGTTTACGGCGTTACCTATGTTGTTCTTGCGCCGGAACACCCTTTGACTCGTCAGGTGACAACGCCAGACAGAAAAGCCGCAGTAGAAGCATTTATCCAAGAGGTTGCAGCCAAAAGCGAATTAGAACGCACGGCTGAGGATAAACCCAAGCGGGGGATTCCTACAGGCGGAATGGCGATTAACCCGTTTACAGGTGCAGAAATTCCGATTTGGATGGCTGACTATGTATTGTATGAATACGGTACTGGGGCAGTCATGGGAGTTCCCGCTCACGATACGAGAGATTTTCAGTTTGCTCAAGGTAATAATCTGCCGATTCAGGTTGTCATTGTGCCACCCAACAATGATGTAGAAACATTACGTGTAACACCTCTACAAGAAGCATATACAGAACCAGGAATTATGGTGAATTCTGGTTCTTTTGATGGCATGGATTCTACTGAGGGCAAACAAGCGGTCATTGAATACGCCGAGAAACAAGGCTGGGGTAAAGCCAGAATTCAATATCGCCTCCGAGATTGGCTGATTTCTCGTCAGAGATATTGGGGCGCGCCCATTCCTGTCGTTCATTGCCCTAACTGCGGTATCGTACCCGTACCAGAAGCAGATTTACCCGTAAGGTTGCCAGAAGATATAGAATTTACGGGTCGCGGTGGTTCTCCCTTAGCGCAGTTGGAAAGCTGGGTTAACGTACCTTGTCCTACTTGTGGCACGCCTGCGAAGCGAGAGACAGACACGATGGATACATTTATCGATTCGTCATGGTATTTCTTGCGCTTTCCCGATGCTACAAATGACAAACTGGTCTTCGATTCAGCACGAGTCAATGACTGGATGCCCGTAGATCAATATGTTGGAGGAATCGAACACGCGATTTTACACTTATTGTATTCGCGGTTCTTTACCAAAGTCTTGCGCGATCGCCCAAAGGGAGGTGCCGAAGGCAATCGCAATTTGCTCAACTTTGACGAACCTTTCCAACGCCTATTAACCCAGGGCATGGTACAGGGATTGACTTACATGAATCCCAATAAAGCAGACAAAGATAAGTGGGTTCCCACCTCAATTGTCAATGCTAACGATCCTCGCGATCCGCAAACGGGCGAACCGCTAAAACTCGTCTACGCTACCATGTCCAAATCTAAGGGTAATGGTGTTGCTCCAGAAGATGTAATCGCTAAATATGGGGTAGACACCGCCAGAATGTTTATTCTGTTTAAAGCACCCCCAGAAAAAGATTTGGAGTGGGACGAAGCAGATGTTCAAGGGCAATTTCGCTTTTTGAATCGGGTATGGCAATTAGTCACTGAATTTGCCCAGCAACCAAATGCAAAAGAACCATCCAAAGCTAAAAATCTAAAATCCAAAGTTGAAAAGGATTTAAAACGGATAATTCATACGGCTATTAAGGAAGTTACCGAAGATTTAGAAGGCGAATACCAATTTAATACAGCTGTTTCTGAATTAATGAAACTCAGTAATGCCCTGGCTGATGCAACGTGCCAAGATTCGCCCGTGTATGCCGAAGGAATTAAGACATTAATTCTATTGTTGGCTCCATTTGCGCCTCACATTGCTGATGAATTATGGCACGCGATCGCCAACCAGGAATCGGTTCACAAACAGTCGTGGTTGAAAGCAGATCCAGATGCTTTGGTGGCAGATGAAATGACATTAGTAATTCAGATTAATGGGAAAACCAGAGGCACAATTCAAGTTCCCGCTCAAGCCGACCGGCAAATGCAAGAAAGGCTAGCACGAGAATCAGAATCGGCGCAGCGATATATCGAAGGCAAGGAAATTAAAAAGGTCATCGTCGTACCTGGAAAATTAGTGAATTTTGCGATCGGATAATTAATAATTGCCGATCGAGCTTTTGTAGGTGGGCATTGCCCACCTTTTTGATTTTAAATATATATATACAAGTAAATATACGGAAATGAATCGATAAATTCATTGCAGTAAAAATGACAAATTACTTTTATCCCCCTTTACCTAATACTTGTTTGATTAACTTTGCTCAAGTTATTGCTCCAGTTGTTATCCCCTATTTTTTTCAATTTGAATTACGTATCGATCGCGAATCCATCGAAAAAATTCAGGTTTTAAACGAGCGAAGATTACTTTTATTACCAAATCATCCCACATTTCAAGATCCAATTGCAATCTTTGCTCTTTCTGGTAAGGTAAACCAAAAGTTTTACTACTTATCAGCATATGAATTATTTCAAGGATTTATGACTGGGATTTTTCAACGATTAGGAGTCTATTCTATCCGGCGTGGTTTAGTCGATCGCGCTAATAAATACAGCTTAATTGAAAAGTCAATTAAGCGCTTGCTAAACTTTGATGCGATTTACGATGGTTACGTGGCTGAAAACCTAACGCCAGAAAGATTTTTAGACACTCTCACCCGTCTATAACGAGAAGTATTTGATATCGATAAACCTCCAGCTAAAGGATATCGCCACGCCAGAATTAAAATTGGAGAGCCGATTAATCTTAAAGACTTCTTTACAGAATATCAACGCGATCGTGCTAACACTGTGGATACTGTTACGCTCAAAGTTCAACAAACAGTACAGCAAAATCTCAATCTGTTAAATGGTAATTGGTAATTGGTAGTTAGTAGTTGGTAGTTGGTGATAGATGTATATCGTTGAGTTTTCTCGCTCGTTCGGTATAGTTAAGACTAATTACTTAAAATCTAATATAGTATCAATTATGTCAGCGAGGATGACAGTCGCTAGTTGAGCGTGATAAGATTTACACATAAGTTAATTATTCATTACGGTGCGAGGAAACAGAAAATACTCTATACTCCGGTGACAAGATCGAACTGAACAGACAGTAAGTGACAGTACCAGGAAGAAATATATTTCTGTAATTTTACTTGTATGAAATTATTTGGTTAGATTGTATGCAGTTTAGATCTGCGGCAGAGTAACTATTATCACCTAGTACAAAAAATACCTTACATCAACTGAATTAAGGGTATCTACTGGAAAAACTATCTCTTCATGCGAGCGATCGCTTTGGCATGGAGATTTTTCAAATATATAGCAATTTGTGCTGAATTTGGGCAGATCTCGCGATCGAGCTAGACGGTTGACGATTAACCGTTGGTTATCTTCACGTACTAGCAGCGTGAGTTGCGTGCATCACAAATAACATTGCTATAACTAAGTGCGATCGCAACTATATCAACCATATATTTTATTTAGACCAGCAGTATGATCCAAGAAATTAAGTCCGAAAATATATTAATAGCAATGATTGTTTCTCATAAATTTCAAGCACCTGGAATTCATTTTTTTACTCCAGGTGATTTTTCACAACAATTAGCTTATATGCGTCATCCTGCTGGAAAAATTATTCCACCTCACGTCCACAATCCAGTTAAACGCGAAGTGCAGTATACCCAAGAAGTACTTTTGATCAAAAAAGGTAGATTACGAGTAGATTTTTATAATGAGTCTCAGCAATATTTAGAAAGCTATATTCTCGAAGCTGGCGACGTGATTCTTTTAATCGCTGGAGGACATGGCTTTGAAGTATTAGAAGAAATTGAAATGTTTGAAGTCAAGCAAGGACCCTACGTAGGCGATTTAGATAAAACTCGATTTGTTGGTATTGAAGCAGAACAAGCTCAGCTAGCCGACGATCGCCTACTCCTTGTCAACAACTAGTAACAAATGACCAATAACAAACATATGCTTGATTATATTCCTGTCAACGAACCGCTGTTAGATGGTAATGAAAAACAGTATTTAAATCAATGTATTGATACTGGTTGGATTTCCTCTGAAGGACCATTTATCAAACAATTTGAAGAACAATTTGCGGCAAGAGTAGGACGTAAATATGGTATTGCTGTTAGTAATGGCTCCGTAGCTTTAGATGCTGCTGTATTAGCACTAGGTATCGGTGCAGGCGATGAAGTCATCTTACCAACTTTCACAATTATTTCCTGTGCGGCAGCAATTATTCGTGCTGGTGCTATACCCGTGGTTGTAGATTGCAATCCTCATACCTGGAATATGGACGTGAGCCAGATTGAGGCTAAAATTACACCCAAAACCAAAGCAATCATGGTAGTTCACATTTATGGATTACCTGTAGATATGGAGCCAATTCTTGCTTTAGCCGCAAAGTATGGGTTGCAAATTATCGAAGATGCAGCCGAGATGCACGGACAAACTTATAAAAATCGTCCCTGCGGCAGTTTTGGTAATATTAGTACCGTTAGTTTTTATCCGAACAAACACATTACTACAGGCGAAGGTGGGATGATTCTCACCGATGACGATCGCCTAGCTGAACGTTGTTGTTCTCTACGAAATTTATGTTTTCAACCCCAGCAGCGTTTCATCCATGAAGAACTTGGCTGGAACCTGCGGATGAGTAACATTCAAGCTGCTTTAGGTGTAGCGCAGCTAGAAAGATTAGACGAATTCATTGCCCGTAAACGCCGAATGGGACAACGTTACACCGAGCTATTGTCAGATGTACCAGGCTTGCAACTGCCAATTCCACAGACTGACTACGCCGATAATATTTACTGGGTCTATGCATTAGTACTAAAAGATGAAGTTCCATTTGATGCTAAAGAGGCAATGAGGCGCTTGCATCATCATCAAGTTGGTAGCCGTCCCTTCTTTTGGTCTATGCATGAACAACCTGTTTTTCACAAAATGGGATTGTTTGCTAACGAGTCGCATCCAGTATCAGAAAATATCGCTCGGCGCGGCTTCTACATTCCCAGTGGTATAGCTTTAACTGACGAGCAGATGGAACGAGTCGCCGAGGTCGTCAAAGAAATTTTGCGATCGCCATAATTTTTACCAAATTAATTAAATAGCAGGGTGGGCAATGTCCACCTATATTTCTTACAGTATTTCTGACGTTATAGGAGATTAAATGAGGGTTGGAATTTTTTTATCGAATTTTACTCCTCAAATTGGGGGAGGCTTTACGTTTGAAAACGAAGTATTTCGAGCGATCGCTGAATTTGGTGGGACAAGCGGTCATACTTTTATAGTATATAGCTGGGACAAAAGATTATCTCAAGCACCTCCATTAGGGCAACATATTGAGTATAGATCGCTGCATCACAGTGTCAAAAAATTATTATTGTCTCAGCCCTTAAAAATTGCCAAAGAGCTATTGAAAAGACTACGACAATCAAAAAACTTACTCAAACTTAACAGCGTATTTAAAGACGTAATTTTAGTCGCGATATTGGGCAAGGAAATCGATCTAGTGTGGTATTTAGAACCGAGTACTCGCACAGTCGAGATTCCTTACATTACTACACTTTGGGATCTACAGCATCGGGTACAGCCATGCTTTCCAGAACTCAGCACCCAAGGACAATGGGACGAGCGAGAACAGTTTTACGCAAAAGTACTGAGGTGTGCTTCCATTATCGTGACTGGTACAGAGGCAGGTAGAGCCGAAGTCAAACGATTTTATCAAGTGCCTGCCGAGCGAATTAAGATCTTGCCTTTTCCCACGCCTGAATGGGCGTTGAATGCTTCATATAACAGCGATCGCTACATATTAGAAAAGTACAACATACCGGAAAATTACCTATTTTATCCCGCACAGTTTTGGGCGCACAAAAACCATGTTGCCTTGTTGATGGCGGTTAAATGGCTGCGATCGCAATACAATTTAATTTTTCCCGTAGTATTTGTTGGCTCGGAAAAGGGGAACAAGCACTATATTCAGCAAGTTGTTGCCGATCTCGACTTATCCAGCCAAGTTCACTTTTTAGGGTTTGTACCGCAAGCTGATATAGTTCCCCTGTATCGCCATGCATTTGCTCTAGCTTTCATGTCTTTTTGTGGACCTGATAATATACCTCCTTTGGAAGCATTTGCTTTAGGTTGTCCGGTTGTAGCTGGCAACGTGTCAGGCGCTTTAGAGCAGTTAGGAGATGCCGCTTTACTCGTCGATCAGAGAGACGAACGGCAGGTCGCTTTGGCGATTAAGTCACTCTACGATGACCCAATTTTGCGACAAACGTTGGTACAACGTGGGTTAGCACGAGCGGCAAAATGGACGGGACAAGATTACGTCAAAGCTGCATTTGAAATGATTACTGAATTTGAATCGCTGCGGCGTTGTTGGAGTGGCACAAAATCTGGCGATCGCCAAAGCAGGTAGGAGGCACGCAGAAAAGTTATTCTTCACTTACGTGTATAGGGGCGTACAACACTTTGTTGTACGCCCCTACGTATATATGAAGCTCATCCTGTGGATCTACTGATGGTAACTGCGATCGCTCCGTAAACCAAAAGTTAATTCCGTGAAACCACGCATGGGGATACGGAAAAAGGCGGCTAAACTTCGTTTGAAGTTGAGTTAGTTCAGGCTAACTTTTAACTTCTTCTAGATAGACAACTTATCTGAAAAATTAGGCTCATTTCATCAGTAAATTTTGCCTCAAAGGTGTGTGAGGAGTTACTAACTCAAGGTAATTCCTGTAGATACGTCTGTCTTGAAGTTGGTAACTTTCTCTAGGTCACTGAGCTACTTGTAATGTGTATTATTAAAGCTGCTACAACCACTATTCTCTTAGCGACTCTTGCTTGTTGCGAGTTGAGCTACAAAGCCAATGCCAATCCTAGACCAATCGCCCAAAAACAGCTAGGCGATCGGGCTATGGTACTGAGGCAAAATAGTGCAACTGCATTAGAACAGGTGTTGCATAGTCGAAAGTTTAAAGCCTCAGATTTAGCACAAGTATCGACTTTAAATGATATTCAGGGTAGCTGGGCGCAGAGTTTTATTGCCGGATTAGTATCGCGAGGGATCGTTCAAGGTTTTCCCGATGGTAGTTTTCGCCCAGACGAGCCAGTAACTCGCGCTCAGTTTGCTGCAATTGTCACTAAAGCATTTCCGCAACAATCTAATCGCAACGCGATTGCTTTCGTAGATGTACCGGAATATTACTGGGCAAAGGATGTTATTCAGACAGCTTACCAAACAGGGTTTCTGGCTGGATATCCCAACAACACTTTTTTACCAGAGCAAAGCATTCCTCGCGTGCAAGTGTTGGTGGCGTTAGCAAATGGGCTGAACTTGACTGCAAAAGCAGAATCTTCCACCCTGCTCAATACTTCATATCAAGACGCAGCAGAAATTCCCGACTTTGCCCGTAGTCCAGTAACAGCGGCAACAGCAAATCGCTTGGTCGTAAACTATCCCAGTAAAGATGTATTGCGTCCAAATCAAACGGCAACCCGTGCAGATGTCGCAGCATTTATTTACCAAGCTTTAGCTAGCCAAGGTGAAATGCCGCAACTGAGAGCTGAAGATCCGGCAGCTGAGTATATCGTAGGTTTGCAGCCAGCAACCACTCCAGCAGCATCTGCACCAGAACCACAGCCACTGACACCCGAGCAAGTCGCAAAACTGCGTCAGCAGTATCGCATCGAAGCGACACCATTAACAGCTTTGATCAGACCGTCAGTACCAGGTGGCGGATCGAGTGTTGGTTCGCCCACAGCATTTGGTGCAGATTGGGGTAGTGCCTTCGTCGGTGCGAGTTTTCAAGGTAGAGCGCGCGATACTAGCAAATCAGATGGAGCGGCTTCATTAGGATTTGGTTTAGGCGATGCGCGTAGAGCCGTCGGTCTAGAAATTGCGGCTACAACCGTCGATCTGTATGGAAATACTTTCGGGGATGGAACTATTAGTTTCAAACTGCATCGCCTCCTACCAGCAAACTTTGGAATTGCGGTTGGAGTAGAAAACGCAATTATTTGGGGTGAAACTGACGGTGGTAGCAGTCTTTACGGCGTAGTCAGTAAAGCTTTCAATCTTAAAGAGGACGCAGCAAAGCCTTTTACTAACCAGAGCAGGGATTAGTTAACATAAAAAAGTAGCTAAGTCTGGAGTGTGCCATGAAACTCAAAGACGCTCGCCATATGTCAGCCTCTGCCCAAG
>NZ_JACJQX010000037.1:0-72907 GCF_014696895.1 Chroococcidiopsis sp. [FACHB-1243]
GGTATCATCAATCGTTAACATTTATTATTTCTATTCAGCTCAAAAGTTATCACATTTTGGGCTGCTTTTTTATGGCGATTTCTTAACATTCAACACTTCTGCTTACATACTAGAAAGTAGGTAGCAGCAATAATTGGGATCGGAAAACTTCTCAACTAATTTTAAAGAAAAGATTAAATAACTGTGTCTGTCCGAAAAGTAGGTTTATAACCTCGCTGTTTCCAACCTAGTTTTTTTCGGTAAAACCAATGAATCATCGGCAAATCACAAGACGGCTAGCAATTGCTCTAGGGTTAAGTACCTTTGCAGGTGTAAGCGTATCACCACTGCTGAAACTTGACAATCTAAGCCAACAGGTTGAAGCAGTAGAAAGTGGAACGCAAGATTTTACGGTTGTCGGCAATGGAAGTTTACGCGATCGAGCAGCAGCCAAAAGATTTCTTTTTGGCGCAGCAACGGGATACTATAAACTAACCAACGATGCAGCACTCAATACGAAATTTCGCCAAGATTGTGCCATTTTAATGGCAGAAGAAGATTTATTATGGGGTGCGCTTCGTCCAGATGCAGACACTTTTGCTTTTACTAAAGGTGATTGGCTAATTGATTACGCTCGCCAACACAAAATGTTAGTTGGTGCTACTCATTTAGTATGGCATGAATATATGCCTCAGTGGTTGGAAGAAAAGCTGAATAAGCAAAATGCCGAACAGATACTACTTCAACATATTAATAAAGTCGTGACACGCTATGCTAAAAAGATTCATTTTTGGTCTGTAGTGAACGAAGCAATTTTAACTTCCGATAAACGACCGGATGGGTTAAGAAAAACGCCGTGGTTAGAATTTTTAGGACCCGATTATATTGAGATGGCATTTCGTGCTGCTGCCGCTGCAGATCCGCAAGCTTTGTTGTTATACAATGACAACGCTTTGGAGTATGACATACCCTATCACGACGAAAGACGAGCAGCAGTATTAAAATGGTTAGAAAAATTGAAATCTAAAGGTACTCCCATACACGGTTTAGGTTTACAATCTCATATAGGTAAATTAGATAATTTTAGCCCTAAAAAACTGAAAACTTTTTTGCGTGATGTGGCTAGTCTGGGTTTAAAGATTGTTATTACTGAAATGGATGTTGGAGATGCAGGAATGCCGACAGACATTCAAGTGCGCGATCGCATGGTTGCTGAAGTTTACAAACAGTTTCTCTCGGTAGTCTTGGAAGAACCAGCAGTTTTAGGCGCAATTACTTGGGGATTGAGCGATAAGTATACCTGGCTTTCTAATTATGCACCTAGAGAAGATGGCACGCCAGTACGCTCGCTACCGTATGATGCTGAAATGAATCGTAAGTTAGCTTGGAATGGCATTGCTCTTGCTTTTGAGCAGCTTAAACAGCGTCGTAAATCTTCTAAACTTTGGCTGGCATGGAGAAGGCTTCAAACACAAGTTTAAAAGTGAGAGTTGTTTAATCAATATTTGATGACTACGCCGCAGAAGATCCCCCCAACCCCCCTTAAAAAGGGGGGCATTGTTTCCCTGATTATGAAGGAAAGCATTATTTTTTCCTCATTAACACAATAATTATTTCTTCCCTCATTAAGGAAAGTGTATTGTTTCTCTCCTTAATAAGGGGGGATAGGGGCGGCTCTTTGCCATCATAGGCAGAATTATTGTTAGTGGCTAGCAATGAGTGGCAAGCCTTTTTCATCTAAAACTCACGACGAGAGAACACAATAATTGCGATCGCTAACATTAACACTGTATAAACTACACCATAGATAGCATTAGTTATTAGCGTCATCGCATCGGGTAAAGCAGAAAAGCCATAAACAGCTTGATTTTTTAAATCTAGTCGCGATAGATCGGGTAAGACAAGATACAAATTCCTCACTAATTGTTCGATCGCGGGATTTTTACTCAAGCGTCCAAACTCTAATAAATCTTGACTCAAATTTCCCATTAAATAAACGCCAAAACAGAGTAATGTAGCAAGAACTGTACTAGTAAATACTCCTAAAACTAACGCGATCGCAGTTATTAAAGATAACTGCAAAAATAAATAAACGACTGCTAAAAGTATGCTACCTAAAGGATAGGCTAATTGATTTAATTGCAGCAAAGCGAGAAAAATAGCTGTCATGGCTGTTAGCAAAGCGCCTAAAACAGATGCTAGTCCTAAATGTTTACCCGTAATAAACTCGCTATGACTGATAGGTTTAGCAATTAATACTAATACGGTACGTTTTTCAATCTCTTTATTCACCAATCCCGTACCGACAAACACCGCGACAATTAAACCCAAAATATTCATCGCCGCCAAACCGAAATCCAGAATAATTTTATCCTCAGCCCCTCCTGCAATTTGAGGAATTAGCATCACCGCCCCACCCAAGAGTAGAGCATATAGAGCGATGATATAGAGAATGCGATCGCGCACCACTTCCCGAAACACATTCGAGCCAATTGTAAACACCCTAGTTGGATTCATGTCAGTTATCAGTTATCAGGGAACGAAGAGCCTCTAATCAATGACCAATGACCAATGACCAATGACCAATTCTGTTTTAACTGTTGTAATTGCTAATGCCCAGAGGATAGAGGCTTCAGTTACAATTTAAGACGGCACGCCAAGAGGGGACGACTGTGAGTAGGAACGGTATCGGAATAAAAACGGCTCAGGTGCGATCGCAGCGGGTTGTCGGTCAGATTCACGTTTACGATGGCGCGGGTAAAGGTAAGTCTCAAGCGGCTTTAGGCGTGGTTTTGCGATCGATTGGCTTAGGAATTCACAGCCGCAACGATACCCGTGTCTTGCTACTGCGGTTTCTTAAGGGACCAGGACGGGCTTACGATGAAGATGGGGCAATTAAGGCTCTACAACAAGGTTTTCCTCATTTAATCGACCAAGTACGGACGGGACGAGCCGAATTTTTTGGTCCTGACGAAATTACCCGTTTCGATCGCCTAGAAGCACAGCGGGGTTGGGATATTGCTAAAGGGGCGATCGCTTCTGGTTTATATTCCGTGATTGTTTTAGACGAACTCAATCCGGTGTTAGATTTAGGTTTGCTACCTGTGGATGAAGTTGTCAGCGTTCTCTCCTCCAAGCTAGAAGAAATCGAAATTATCGCCACAGGACGCGGCGCACCCCAAAAACTGCTCGATATTGCCGATCTCCACTCAGAAATGCGCCCGCACCATCACCCTACAGCTGAGATGCAGGGAATTGCTGGAATTGAAATTTATACGGGGGCGGGTAAAGGTAAGTCTACCAGCGCCCTTGGTAAGGCACTGCAAGCGATTGGCAGAGGGATTAGTCAGGATAATTCCCACCGCGTTCTGATTATGCAGTGGCTCAAAGGTGGTAGCGGCTACACTGAGGATGCCGCAATCGCGGCTTTACAACAAACTTATCCGAATTTGGTTGACCATCAGCGCTGCGGACGCGATGCGATCGTCTGGCGCGGACAACAGCAAGAACTCGACTATGTAGAAGCCGAACGGGGTTGGGAAATTGCTAGAGTGGCGATCGCTTCTGGTTTGTACAAAACTATTATCCTCGACGAGTTGAACCCGACTGTAGATTTAGAATTGTTGCCAATTGAGCCAATTATGCAAGCGCTACTGCGCAAGCCCCGCGACACGGAGATTATCATCACTGGGCGCTGTCACAATCCCCCTGCTTATTTCGACTTGGCTGAAGTTCACTCCGAGGTATACTGTCACAAGCACTATGCTAATAGTGGAGTAGAACTCAAAAGCGGCGTTGATTTTTAACTGTAGAGATGTTGCGTGCAACGTCTCTACAAAGTACCCATAAAAATTCATGGAAAATACTCAAACATTAGATCTGATTACTGGTGGCATTGCGATCGCGATCCTAATTGGCGGTTATTTGATGATGTTCACCGATATTTTTACTAGGAAAAAGAAGTAGTTTCTTCTGTTGAAAGTATTGATATAGCTTGGTTTGAGCGCTAGCCCTCGTAGCAATTTTCTGTTTTTACGAGTTTTTTAGTATTGACTAAACAACCTAAATGCTATACTGTTATTATTGCTAATCGCAAGAAAATGTTATGACTTAAGAACTGAAAGCGACAAAACACGCTAAAGGTAAACTGAGTTATTATTGGCAGGTTATCTAAAAATTGCGCGAATTTCCTAGCCTTTAGCTGCAAAGCACAAAAACAAGGCAACTTTTATGTATTATCAAGCAGGAATACCTGATATATAGCTATTTTTCTAAAACGCTTTGTAAGATTTAGCGTTGTGGCTGTCATTGGTCATTAGTCATTGGTGACTGATAACTAGTGACAATAATAACTGTTGCCTTCAGTTGCCGCGATCGCAGCGAATAAATTTAGAGTGTTTCTGTCTAAAGTTATAGCTGGCACTGAACATAGGTTTTAAATCTTTTCTCGTTGATTTCAGCTTCTCTTCTGATAACTGCTAGTTTCCTTTTGGAAGGCGATCGCAGTTATAAGGGTTTAGTAGTGCCATCTTCTTATATGGTGAAATCTGCATAGACATAAATATTTTTTGCGCCTATTTTTTCGGACTTGAGTTAAGCCTGAAAATATCTGGTGTTTGAATCAGTTTTGGTTTGTAGTGGGCGTTGCCCACACGACTAGTTCTGGTGTCTCAATCAATTTTAGTTTGTATTTGGCGATGCCCTACAAGCTACTGATAAATGACTGACCAATTACCATTTACCATAAGATGAAAAGTTATGCTGACCCGCAGAAACTTCATCGAACAAGCAATTATTACTCCAATTCAAGCTGTAGCAGCCGCCAAAGTTTTTAGTTTATTTTCAATTAATTACAAACCAAAAGTTATCATTATTGGTGCTGGGTTATCAGGACTCGCAGCAGGATACCTTTTATCTCAGAAAGGAATCGATTTAACTGTTTTAGAAGCACGTTCTCGCCTGGGCGGGCGCGTTTATTCTCAGACGATTGATGAAAATGAAAATTTAGCAGTGGAACTGGGTGCAGAGTGGATTGGTGCTTCTCATCAGCGAGTTATTTCTCTTTGTCAAGAATTAGGATTAGAATTGCACAATAATCAATTCAATACTCATTTGTTATATCAAGGTAAATATTTTCGTCAAAATGAATGGGATTTTTCCGATGCTTGCAATCATAAATTAGATAATTTGCTACAGGCTTACTCAAATCTAAGTGAAGCCAATAAGATGAAATTGGATAAGATTGACTTGTGGCGTTATTTAGTTGACAACGGTATTAAAGATAAAGACTTAGACTTTATCGAGTTAATTAAAAGTACAGATTTGGGTGAAAGTATTCGTTTTGCTTCTGCTTTTCTTGCCTTAGATGAATATGTTGAATCGCAAGAAACCTATCATATGGACTATAAAATTAAAGGAGGTAATAGTAAGCTAGTCAAAACTTTAGCGGAGGAAATTGGACGAGATAATATTCTACTCAATCGTCAAGTTATAGCAATTGAACAAACGGGGCGATCGGTAACAATTACCTGTGCTAATGGAGACAAACTCGTTGCTGATAAAGTTATTTGTACTTTGCCGACAACGGTAATGAAAGATATTCGCTGGAATCCAGTTTTACCAGCAGATAAATTAGAGGCGATCGACGCATTACAATATAGTCGAATCAATAAATATGCCACTTTGTACAATCGTAGATTTTGGCAGGATGAAAGCTTCGATCTGATCACTGATGGACCCGCTCATTACTTCTACCACGCTACTAAAAATCAAGTTTCTACCAAAGGTGCATTAGTCTCTTATACGATTGGTGATAAAGCTGATATTTTTGCTAGGCAATCCAATGCGGGGAGAAATGCATTAGTTGAAAGTGCGTTAAAACCAATTTTTGGTGATACAGAACAGTATGCTTTAAAGCAGATTAATCATTATTGGGGAAATGATGAATTTGCGAGAGGAAGCTATGCTTTTTACGGCAAAAATCAGTGGTTTAATATTCGTCCTATTTTGCAAAGAAAGTTTAAACACGTTCACTTTGCAGGGGAACATATAGCTGATTGGCAGGGATATATGGAAGGAGCAATTGAGACGGGTGAAGCCGCTGTTGCTGCTATTTTGGGATAAATATCTCTCCCTAAATTCCCCTTGAAAAGGGTAGAACCGAAATCCAATACACGCCAAGATAGACAGGACTGATATTGTTGTATTCAATAACCTGATGCCGGAGTACACTTCAGATAGATATAGCACTCGAAGCAAAGGATAGGAAATAATAGAAGAGAAGTAAACGAAGTCAACAGATGAAACAATAGCAAGTTTTGATGACAAGTTAACGATAATTGAGTTATAGCTGCTCAATTTCATTGCGAGGCTAAAACGAGTAAATCGAGTTGGTTTACTTTTTTTCTGTCTATCTATTTAATTTTGTGCTTGACTTTGTTTCACACTCCACACGGTCACTTGTGTGCGGGGATTTCCTCCGTTGAGCAAAGTGACCTCCTCTATGCAAGCTCAACCCTCTATACGAACAAGTTGTTGCGCTTCGCTTCAAAGCTCTAACTTGCCTAGCAGATGAGTGCGGTGAAGATATATCTCTATCGCTAAGTAAGAAATGCGATCGCATTTCTTAAGTTTAAGAAAGTCGAATATGACAGATGTAATGGATTTGACGTGACATTTATTCGATGCGATCGCTCGCTCCTTAGCGATAAATTAAGGCTAACGAACGAGGGAAACCTCGCCGCCCAACAAAACTAGCAATTCAATAAAAAACCATACCTTCAGGAGACGAAACATGAAACTGACCTATCGCGGTATAAGATAGGATCGCCATCCTTCTCAAGCTGACAATCGCCCATTTCAACAAGTTCGCGAACCTGGAGCAGCTGATGATCTCAGTTACCGTGGCGTGACCTATCGGCTCGATCCTAACGCCCAACCTGTAGAATCTGCACGACCAGTAACCTATCAAGCAATCTATCGAGGCATCACCTATTTTGTTCGCAAAACGGATTGTTTATTAACACCTCCAGCTCATTTACAAGATTTGATGGTAGCAATGGCTGAAAATCCAGAAATTATCAAAGATTACTTACAAGGTTTCAACCATCCACCTAGCTTATCCCCCTGGTTTTTTGAACCTGTTGCTGCTAAGAATTATTTAGCACAAAAGAATGCAATGCCCAGTATCTATTGCAAAACTGTTTTAGCAGTATGAATTAATTGCGTTCGCATTCAAACAAATTATTCAGAAACCAAGAAATATAAAAGATGAAACGACTAATTGTATGCTGCGATGGGACTTGGCAAAACTTATCTAGCCCGTATCCAACTAACGTTGTTAAAATTGCCCAAGCGATCGAACCTATAGACAGTAATGGAATTCCTCAACTTGTCTTCTACGATGAAGGTATCGGAGCGGGAAATCAAGCAGAAAAGCTACTTGCTAGAGCTGATAGAATTCTGGGTGGAGCCTTCGGAATTGGTATTGACACTAATATTCAGGATGCCTATCGCTTTTTGTGTCTAAATTATGAGATTGGTGACGAGATTTACTTATTTGGTTTCAGTCGAGGTGCTTATACTGTACGCAGTCTCGCGGGATTAATTCGTTGTACCGGAGGTTTACTGCTGCGTCAAAATATCCGCGAAGCACCTTATATGTATCAGATATATCGCGATCGCCAACTCACTTTGCAGGAGAAAGAGAAATTCCGCCAAGTACCTAGAATTCCCCAAAAAGGCGCATATAGTTCTGAAGCAGAGCAGGTTTATCAACAGCAAGATCGGCTTTATCAAGAATGCCGAGATCGGGCGTATCAAATTTATCGCGATCGCCGCTTTCTTTCATTAGAAGAAGCAACAGAAAATCCTGATTCAGAAAAAACACGACAGGATTTGCAACAGAAAGAGGAGAAAGTGCGAGAATTATTAAATCGCGCTCAAATTCCACTGCTAGGCGATCGAGAGAGTAGACGCGAGGTTAAGATTACCCTCTTAGGATGTTGGGATACAGTTGGAGCGTTAGGCGTACCCGATCGAATTCCGGTTCTGAGCAGATTAATAAATCGCAAATATAAATTTCACGATACCTATCTCAGTTCAATTATTCAGAATGCCTTGCACGCTATAGCAATTGACGAGATTCGCAGAGTCTTTAATGTCACCCCAATGCAAAAAAGTTCTAGAGCGGGCGATCAAACGCTGGAGCAAGTATGGTTTCCAGGCGCTCACGGCTGTACTGGTGGTGGTAGTTGGAATGAGACGGGGCTATCAGATGCAGCTTTAGCATGGATGATGGATCGAATCACAGGTCTGGGTCTAAAGCTGGAGTTCGACCGGACGGCGGTTGAAGGCGGAATTAACTACAACTATCGGGCTGCATTCAACAACGAAGCCGATATCTTTTATAGATTAGCAGGGGGACATTGGCGCGAAATTACTGGAGTTGCCAATTTAGAATCTGCCCAATTTCATGAGAGTGTAAAAAACCGCTGGCATTACGCCTTTAACAAAGATAACCCTCCTACTAAACTTTATCGACCAAAAAATCTTGAGAAATATATTCAAGAATATCCAGAACAGTTTCCAGGCTGGAAAATATAGCGTTTCCATGTATGTGCAATATATCTTTAGGGGCGCACGGCTATGCGTCCCTAAAGAATTGTAGGACAATCCACTTCACTCACTTGCCGTCGATCGTAGAATGTTTAACTTGACTACCCAACCCTAATCTATCCAACAAAAACGCATAATCAAAAGCAGTTTCCTTCAAGCTTTCATAACGCCCAGACGCACCTCCATGTCCTGCACCCATATTCGTTTTGAGTAAGAGAACATTGCGATCTGTCTTGAGTTCTCTTAACTTTGCCGTCCATTTCGCTGGTTCCCAATATTGCACGCGAGAATCATTCAAACCTGCATTAATTAGTAAATCTGGATACTCCTTCGCCTCCACATTGTCATAAGGAGAATAAGATTTGATGTAATCGTAATAAACTTTGTCGTTGGGATTTCCCCATTCATCCCACTCAATTGTAGTTAGTGGCAAAGAAGTATCGAGGATAGTTGTCACGACATCGACAAACGGCACGTCAGCAATAACTGCTTTAAATAAGTCAGGACGCAGATTTACAACTGCACCCATTAATAAACCACCCGCGCTACCACCAGAAATAGTCAAGCGATCGCTATGCGTCCAGCCTTGAGAAATCAAATACTCCGCACATGCAATAAAATCAGTAAATGTATTTTTCTTGTGCAAAAACTTACCATTCTCATACCATTTTCGCCCCATTTCGCTGCCACCGCGAATGTGTGCGATCGCAAATACTACACCGCGATCGAGTAGCGACAAGCGATTAGAAGAAAATGCAGCGGGATAGGAATAACCGTAAGAACCATATCCGGTTAAAAATAATGGATTTTCTCCATTTTTTTGGATTCCCTTTTTATAAATAATTGAAATTGGCACTTGTACCCCATCTTCCGCTGTTGCCATCAGCCATTCACTTTGATATTGAGTGCGATCGTAGCCTCCTAGCACTGAGGTTTCTTTTTTCAACTCCCGTTGTTGAGTTTCCATGTCAAAATCGAACACGGAATTAGGAGTAATTAAAGAAGTGTAATTGAAGCGTAAAGTTTTAGTATTAAATTCTGGATTACTTCCTTCATAAACGGCATAAGTTGGTTCGGGAAAAGTCATTTCATATTCCTCTCCCGTGGCGAATTTTTGGACTCGTACCGTTGGCAATCCACTTTGGCGTTCGTAAATGACTAAATGTTCGCTAAAAGCACTCACACCCAATAAAAATATGTCTTCTTGATGAGGAATTATCGTTTCCCAATTATCTTTTGTTGGGGAGCTAACGGGAGCTTTCATCAATTTAAAATTGATTGCCTCGTCATTAGTTGTAATATAAAAATTATCGCTGTGATGCTCGATATCATACTCCATCCCATCTGTACGCGGATGGATGAGTTGAAAATCACCTGTAGGATTATTTGCTGCCAGATAATGCACTTCCGAGGTAATCATGCTGCCTAATTCTAGTAGGATATAAGCTTGAGAGCGAGTTTTACCTACAGATAAATGGAAGGCTTCGTCAGTTTCTTCATAAACTAGAATATCTTCAGCGAATGGTGCATCTAATGAATGTCGCCAAAGTTGAAACGGACGGTTAGCATCATCAACTTTGGTGTAAAAAACTGTACGGTTATCGTTTCCCCAAGCAAAAGAATAATAAGTATCTTCGATGCTTTGCTCGTCAAGCTGCGATCTGTTTAAATCTAAAAAATACATCGTGTATCTTTCAGCACCAGTGGTATCAACTGAGTAAGCTAATAGCTGATGATTGGGACTAACTTGCAACACACCAATATTGAAAAACTCGTGTCCTTCTGCAAGTAGATTTTGATCTAGCAAAATTTCTTCAGCAGCATCTAGACTACCTTTTTTGCGACAATAAATTGGATATGCCTTTCCCGCCTCAGTACGAGAATAATAGTAATATTCATCTTTGCGATAAGGAACAGATAGATCGGTTTCCTGAATGCGATCCAGCATCTCTTTATACAGTTTTTCTTGCAGAACTTCTGTATGCTGCATCATTGTTTGAGTATAAGAATTTTCCGCTTCCAGATAAGCAATAACTTCAGAATTTTCCTTTTCTCTGAGCCAATAATAGTTATCTACTCGTTCGTCGTTATGTAAAATCAGCGACTGCGGCTTTTTTGCAGCAATGGGTGGAGTTAACTTATTTTGTGGAAGACGATCCTGACTCATAATTTGTAATTATTGAAATTTGTGATTTTTGACACTAAAGATGATTCGATAAGTCTCCTTTGAAAAGGAGGACTTTGAGATACTCTTTAAAAAGAAGGACTTTTGTATCGCTTCAAGACGGAATCAGCGAAAGTATCTTTTAGGCGATCGATCGCCACGAAACGTAAATCGCGCATTTGATAAATTAACTTGACATCTTTTTGCTTAAAATTCAAAAATTCTAGCCCTTGTTCTTGACCGCTCATCAAAAAATCATTAATTGCTACGCGGTAGTTCTTGTCTTTTTCAAGGGGTTCGCCATTCACCATCCAAGTACCAATATCAGCTTTTTTACTTACATTTGCTGTTTGTAAAAACCCACCCGTACCTCTGTTAGCTTGTCCTTGTTCTAATACTTTTTCTAACAAACTTCCCTTCATTTCTACAGCTAAGACTTTACCTCCAAATGGCAAAACTCGAATAATATCGTATTGAGTAATTCTTCCTGGGGGAATGAAATCGTCAATCCGAATTGACCCACTATTAAATATAGCTAAATCTGCTTGATAAACCTCTCGCAACATAGCTTGAGCGATTAATGCTGTGAGGTTGGTGGCGCGATTGCGGACGCTCGATTCTAAACCATCTAAAGCAATATTTGTAGTTGCGATCGCCTCTTCTGGAGTAAAGCCCTCTGCCCTAAATCCCTGATATGCTTTTTCTATCCATGCATTCACGATTTTTGCCACGCGAGGATCTTCAGGAATTGTCTCTGTAACTGACTGTAATTGAGAATCTACAACTAGTTTTTTTGTCTCGGTATCGTAGCGCAAATTGTGAATATAAACGCTACGCGCATTTGCGTCGGCTTTAAATAAAGGTGTAAAATCTTCTCCCCGCCATTGTTGAATATTTTCATGTTCGTGTCCCCCTAAAATCAAATCGATTTCTGGGACTTCTGCGGCGAGTTTTTGGTCTTGAGCCAGGTTTAAATGAGTTAAAGCAATAATAAGATCGGCTTGACCTTTAAGTGCTGCAACTTGAGTGCGGGCGGCTTGAATTGGATCGGCATAGCTGACATACTTTTGTTTATTACTATCTATCGTTAATCCGATTAAACCGACTCTAACGATTGTACCGCGATCGCTTTTTACATTTAATATTTGCGATTCTGCGACACCAGGAAAAGATTTACCTCGATTATCCCTGACATTACTAGATATCCACTTAAATTGAGATTCTTTTAGGCGTTGTAAAAACTCGGATTTGGCTAAATCGAATTCATGGTTCCCAAAGGTAGCGTAGTCGAAACCAGCAGCGTTCATCACCGCCACCATTTGTTGACCAGCCAAAGGTTTACCATTCACCTTCGCAGTCCCCAAAGCCGAGGGGCTAAAAGCGTCTCCAGCTAGTACGGTGTAGGTACGAGGATTTCGGCTAAGTAATTCTTGTTGCAAAGTTGCAACCCGCGCTAATCCGCCTCGTTTTCCCCCTTCCACTGGGGCGATTTCATAAACATCGTTCAGATGTAGCAAAGTAATCTCTACAACCTCAGCCAACGCAGGGCTAGCGATACATAAAGCTACAATTTGCAGCACCAAACCCCATGCGACAGAGAACGATTTCATCTTCGGTTACATATTTAACGCCAAGCGTCTTTGTAACACAATCATCACCAAATTGGTAATCAAACAGGTGCTAGCGAGTCCTAGTAGGATGTATGTAGGAGCCATCACCACCCCAATTGATAGCCAAGTTGCGACGTGCAGGATCATAATAAAGGCAAAAAAGCCAGCGACTCCTGCTGCTTGCCAAACCCGCGCTTGAGGGTGGCGCAGCGCCGTGAAAATCATCGTCGCCATAGTCGCAACTAAAGTTGCTGGAACCAAAAAGGCACAGATACTAACGCAGTGGGTGCGCGAAAACTCCGCCATGACATGTAAATCCAACATTAGTTCTCCCGATCGCGTTGCCAAATATTACAACAGTTACCACCCCAGACTCTAGCAACTTTAAACTTTTTGAAACAATATGAGGGAGTAGGGAGTTGGTAGTTGACAAGTTGTGAGTTCTTCTCCGTTCCCTGTTCCCTGACAGATGATAATGCGATCGCTTGTTTTTTACATGATTAAGCGCTGGATTCAAGGTAAGTTTCCGACTGTGAAGTGGTTGAAGACTCGACAGTTGGTAGGGTGGTTGCGCGATCGCACTCAGCCGCAGCCGCTTTTACTCGATGCCCGCACTGAGGCAGAATATCAGGTTAGCCACCTGCCGCAAGCCCAGCGCATCGATCCGCATCATCCTAACTTAGAGGATATTGCTGTGGATAAAGATGTACCTGTGGTCGTATATTGCTCTATAGGCTATCGCAGCGCCAGAATTGCCCAGCAACTCGAACTGTCAGGATTTACGAATGTTTACAATCTGGAGGGCAGCATATTTCAATGGGTAAATGAAGGCAACCCAGTCTTTCAAGGCGATCGCCCAACCGTTCGAGTTCATCCTTACAATGCTAATTGGGGCAGATTGTTAAAGGCTAAATATCGTAGTGAGGGGTAATTGGTAATTGGTAATTGGTAATTGGTAATTGGTAATTGGTAATTGGTAATTGGTGAGAGGCAAGTAGCAAGACGTATAGTTTTGACTTTTGACTTTTGACTTTTGACTTACTTTAGTCCTTTTTCAGTACAGATAGCATGTAATGGAATATCCCAAGGATCTGTGGGGAGGTGGGGTAGGTAGGCAAATTCAAACACGATGCCGATAGTGGGTTTCGATCGCCACTCAGGAGAAGATAGGAGGCGATCGTAGTAACCGCCACCGTAACCTAAGCGATAGCCGCGATAGTCGCAAGCAACTGCTGGAACGAGGATTAAATCGACTGCTGAGGGTGATATGGTGGGGGCTGTGGAGAGGGGTTCGCAAATCCCATACGCGCCAACTTGAATTTCATCCCTAGGTTTCCAGATGTGCCAAGCTAAATTTTCGCCGACACAGCGAGGAAGTCCCCAGTTGTAATGATTATGGTGAAATAAGGAATTTAGATCGGGTTCTTGACGACAACTAAAATAAGCCAGGATGGTTTTATTTGCGGTAAATAAGGGTGAAGCGAGCAGATGGGAGACAATTCGATCGCTTTTTTCGCGCCATTCTTGCTGAGATAATGATTTACGTTTTTGAAGTAGCGATCGCCTCAACTCTACTTTATCCATGACTATTTATCCGTGACTACAAAATTCCGCGATCGCTTGAGCCTTAAGTTTTTCTAATGGGAAGCTATTAGGATAGGTCGAAAACATTAACATAATACCTTGGAGCGTTGAGGAAAAATAAAGCGATCGCTGTCGCGGTTCTGCGACTCCAAGCTGGACAAACATGTTAGTCTGAATTTCAAATTGCCTTGCTTGCTCGTCCATCAACTTCTGGCTGTATTTTGCTACCACTGGATCGAGACGCGGCTGGGTAAATAAATTTAGGTAGAATCGGAAGACTTCGGGTTGACGGCGGACATCTTCGAGCGCACCTTCAACAATATACTGAATTTGTTCGGCAGGGGTTTTTTTAGCTACAGCCGCGTTCATCACGACTAAAACATCGTTGATTCGGAGATCGACTAGCGCCGCTAGCAAATCTTCTTTGCCTTTAAAGTAGTGATAGAGCAGCCCTTTTGAGATCTGAGCTTGCTTGGCAACATCATCAATTGACGTAGAATAGTAGCCCTTCTCACAGAACAGAGTCATGGCTGTTTTAAGAATCTGTTCTGTGGTGGCGCGACGGATGCGTTCGTTTTCTGTTGGAGTGCGTGGCATTAATATTAATCTTGTGACTCGCTCAAGAATTGAATGATGAGACGATACACCTCTTGCGGATGTGTCAGCGTGGGTATATGGTCTGCGCCTTCAATTTGGGCAAAGCGAATGTCGGGAACCTGTTTGAAAAATTCAGCGATGCGGTAGCAGTCTTCACTATCTTGAGTACCAATAATGAATAGCGTTTTGGATTTTAGCTCATTTAGCCGTTCGATCGCGGGTGGTTGTGTCCAAACTTGGTCGAAGTTTTTCCATTCAAATGCTCTTAAAACATTGTGATGTTTTATTTGGTAAAAGCGATCGCGCTGCGGGCTGTTCATGACAACGTGGACGGCATACACTGGAGAGTTCAAAGTCACATCAAGCATTTTCTCTACATCTGGAACTGCTGCCCAAATTGCTTGGACATAGCGATCGAGTTCTGGTGAGAATTGAAAACCTGTCAACCCAGGAGCGACAAGCACGAGTTTGGTGACTCGTTCTGGATTACCTAAAGTAAAATCGGTGGCAATTTGTCCGCCAATCGAATGACCTACCAAAACAGCTTTATCGATCTCTAAAGAGTCTAGTAGCTGTCTAAAATCCTCAACGTGATTTACAGGTTCGAGCCGTGGCGATGACTTGCCAGCACCGCGTTGGTCGTAAGTAATGACTTGATGAGTTTGAGCCAACTGTGGGGCGATAAACTGCCAGTCACGCGAATCGACTCCGCCACTATGCAGCAGGACGACCGGATCGCCCTTTCCTTGAATGTCATAATGCAAATCCATTTTGACCTCCTGTACCTCAACGCCGTGCTAGTAGCTGAGAGCGCTGTTTTTGCTCATTGTTGCGATACTACTAGCTTATTTTAGACTGAATAGTCAGTCAACATAAATTCGAGTTTAGTAACCAATACGGTTCAGATGAGACAATTCCCCCAACCCCCCGCAGGATCGGAGGGCTATGATTCCCCCCTTTTTAAGGGGGGTTAGGGGGGATCTTCGAGGATCGATCGCTTTTTAACTTTTGACTTTCTTACTCACCAACACAAATCCCCGCGTCTTACCTGAAACCCGATCTTCTGTATCCATTGCTTGCCATAAATCCGTTGCTTTTACCCATACTGGAGGATATTTATAGCGCGAAACATCGAGAATTAAAAATCGATCTGTTTGTTGGTTATAGGCGGCGAGAGGAGAAATATGTCCGCCTCTTTCTTGTCCAATTTTGCGACGTAAGTAATTAATCAAAACAAAGTTATTTTCTTGGCGTAAATTCTGTGCGACAAGCTGACGAAACTGCTCTAGATTAGTATCAGTACTGTGATAAACTTTAGCTTCTACACCATAGCTAGCAAGTAGCTGTCCTAACTGTTCTAAAGTCATACCTTGACGGGCAACAACTTCAGGTGCAAGAACTTTTTTAGTGGATGCGTTATTAAAAAAGTTTGCCTGGGTAAATACTCGATAAGGTGTATATTCAGGAGCAATGGGAGCGGGAATTGAGAGGGCATTTAATACCATTACTATACTGGCAACCCCACAGTAAGCTTGAGTATTTTGGGTGACATACTGCGTACTCAAAGCCCAAAAATCTTCTCGTGCTTTACTTTGTAGTAATAATTGTTCTCCCGTTTCGGAGTTGAAGGAAATTAAATTATTAGGTAAGGGTAGTGTCTGCGTCAATACGCTATCCCCAACCAGAAACAACGCGACTGCGCCAAATTTAATTAGTGAAGCAAACGTCTTGATTGTCATTTGTTAGTTGTCATTGGTGAGTAACTAGTGATTAGACTCAACTCTTGTCACCAGCCACTAGTCACTAGTCACTGATAACTGATTTTTCAGTCTCCTACTTTACCAAACCTTTTGCAGTTAAAAATTCGCGCACGACTTCCTTAATGTCGCGAAATTCACCTTCGACTTGATAATTTAAATTGCGCATTTCCTCTTCATTAATCTTTCCACCGAGTTGCGCGATCGCCGGACGTAGTTTGGGATACTTTTTCAAAGTTGCCTGTCGCACGATGGGAGTTGCTTCATAAGGGGGGAAATAACCCTTATCATCTTGCAGAATAGTTAAGTCTAAACGAGCGATTTGAGCATCAGTAGAGTTCCCTGCAACTATATCTACTTGTTTATCAATTATTGCCCGATAAATTAACCCCAAATCCATCACGCGAGGTGGTTTATTTAACTTCAGATCGTAGGTTTTTGCTAATCCTGGAAACCCATCCTCGCGGCTGATAAATTCATAGCCGAAGCCAGCTTGCCACTGGGGTGCGTATTGGGTAGCTTGCGAGAGAGTGCGAAGATTGTACTTGCGTGCATCTTCGCCGCGAATAATCATGGCAAAAGTATTTTCAAATCCTAAAGCTGGGGTAACTTCTAATTGAAACTGCTCGTAGCCAGATTTTACCCGCTGATAAACAGCATTTGGATCGCTAATTGGCTTTTGTTTTAAAATAGTTGTAAATGCCGTTCCCGTATATTCGATATAAGCATCAACTTGTCCGGCGAGCATTGCTTGATGGCAAACAAACGTTCCTCCTAAATCTAGACGACGAGCGACTTTTAGTCCAGTTGCAGATTCAATTTGTTGCGCTAATAGTTCGCCTAAAATATTTTGTTCAGTAAAATTTTTGGAAGCAACGACAATCTCACCATTACCCTCAGAAGTGTTAGGATTGCAACTGGCGATCGCCAACACCAAACTCACAGTAATTAAACATAAAAGAATAAATTTTTTCATGTTTCATAATATTTGTTCTTGATAAGATTAACGGTAATTTGCTAATAATTGCGGAATGTAATCGTACCCATCTACACCGATCGCAGTCATAAATTGCGGTCGATATTGTGCCAATACTTTTTGAAAAGCATCCTGTCCCATTTGCCCTTGTAGTATAGTCAACAAACCTGCTGCTTGTCGCCACTCAGGAGAAGCAATACGCTCTAACATATACATACCTATACAACCAACATAAATCGCTTTTTCTGTCTGTTGTAAGCCATAATATGCTTCTGCTAAGTTAACTAAGTTGAGTCCTTGAAGATACAAATCGCCGGAAGCTTGAGCGGCTTGAAATCCAGATTGAAGATAATCGATCGCCGCTTGAGGTTGAGATAAAACTAAATGCGCTGCACCAAGGCTACTGCAACATAATGACAAGCTTTGTCTGTCGTTTAACTGCTGAGATAGCTTCAATCCTTGTTGTAAATAACCGATCGCCATTTCATAAACTTCTGGTTCCGATCTTTCTATAGCCTGAGCCGAATACACCTCACTGTAACCCAAATTTGCTAAAGCATTGGCTTCACCTAATTTGTCTCCTACCTGGCGACTGAGAAGTAATGCCCGCTGGCTGTAATTAATTGCCTCTGCGTACTGTTTCTTAGCCACGCAAATTCGGCTGAGATGATTTAAATCGGCAATTTCACAAGGTACATCCTCCGCAGCACGGGCAATTTCCAAAGCGCGATCGTAAAACTGGGTTGCTTGCTGATAATTTCCCACAGCCTGCTGCGAATAACCTAAAAGTGTCAAAATTCGCGCTTTTTCCTGAGTTCCTTCGACTTGTCGTAAAGGTAAATCTAAATAGTCGAGGGCAGATTGTAGGTGTCCGCCATTGAACGAAGCAAAAACACCACCGTAGAGGGGAAAGTATTGCTTTTGAGCAAAAGCGCGTAAAATTTGCAGTGCAATCTGAAAACAACCATCCGCTAGCCGTTCGCGATGGCTGGAATTGAGGCTAGTTGCTTGCATGAATCCATTCGCTAACTCACCCCAAACTGCGGCAAACGTGAGAAAGCAAGAAATTGCTAGACTTGACCCCAGCTTGGCATCATAAATTCGCTGTTCCGTCCACCCAACGAGTCCCCGTTGCAAAAACTGCAAAATCAGCGCAATTTCCACCCAATCATCGAGATGGAAATATTGCTGAGTCGTCCATTCTAATAGAGATTGCTCTAGAGCCAGAGTTTGAAATAATGCTTGTGGAATCGGACTATTAACCTGTTTTGCCCACAGCGCCCAAGGTCCGCGTTGTCCTGGTACGTTCTCAAAACCGATCGCGCTTTGCCCCCCATCGTACACCCAGCTAACTAAATATCCTTCCAAATGCTGCCAAGACTGCAAGCCGCGATCGATCCCCATCGCAACTTGTTGCACCTCCGCCGCCATTTCTGGATCGATTTCAGTTGCTTGTTGTTTTAAAGCCGCAGCTAATTGTTTGAGTTGGGCGATTGTCAGTGCTTGCTTTTGATTTGGATCGATAACTTGTAATAAATCGGCAAGTAAATAGGCTGGTTCGGAAGCGGCGATCTGTTCCGCTGCTTTAGCGATCGCGCTAGCGGCTTGATTTTGGGCGGCGGCGCGTTCCCATTCGCTAGCGATCGTTTTGATCGCTCTTTGGGAACGAGTCGCTTTCGCTTGCTTTAATTCATCCTTTACCGTCTCGATCTCATGTTCGATCTCCATCGTGCGTTCGTCCAAACAGCGCTCGAAAATCTCTGCCGTACCGGGAACGACTTGTTGCGCTAGCATTTGATAAACTTGCTCTTTAGAACGAATTTGCCCTTTCAGGGTAATTTGTACGATCTGGTCTATCAACGCCAAATAGCGATCGCGCAGCGTCGGAGAATTGGAATGAGATAGAGAATCGGACATGATTGTTGGTAGTTGGTAATTGGTAATTGGTAGTTGGTAGTTGGTAATTGGTAGTTGTTGGGAGTTACCGATCGTTATCATTATCCTAACCCTTCACTCCTCACTCCTCACTCCTATGTTCCGCAAAATTGTATTAATTGCCACGATAAGTGCGATCGCTGCCGCTATATTTCAATTATCTAATTCGGCTCGAACGCAAAATGTTGCCCAAATTTATGTTTTTGGCGATAGCCTTTCCGATCCTGGCAATGTGTTTAAAGCGTCCCAAGGACAATTTCCACCCAGTCCACCTTATTTTCGCGGCAGATATGCAGATGGTTTAGTTTGGACGGAATATCTCGCTCAACAATTGAAATTAAACGCTAATTCCAATACTAATTTTGCTTACGGTGGCGCTACCACAGGCAATTCACAGGAAGTTCCGCTAGGATTGCTAGCACAAATCGATCGCTATCGGGCTAGTCATGCCTCTACTTCTAATAATGCTTTATACATAATCTGGGCTGGAGCAAATGATTATTTGGGAGGTGGAAATGACACAGATCGACCAGTTAATAATTCAGTTGAAGCTGTCAAATTCCTGGTTCAAAGTGGCGCGAAAAATATTTTAGTGGTTAATCTGCCAGATTTAGGCAAACTACCAGGAACGCGCAATACCCAACAATCTGAAGTACTAAGCCAACTAACTCACAAGCATAACTCTCAACTAGCTAATGCTTTGAAGAACTTACAGCAACAGCTTAAATCTGAACCCAATATTATTTATTATGATGTCAACGATCTATTTAATCGAGTTATGAACGAGCCAACTAAATTTGGCTTTCTCAATGTTATGAATACCTGTTTAAATGGCGAACTTAGCCAATATATGATTTGTTCCAACCCAGATAAATATTTATTTTGGGATGATATCCATCCCTCTACTGCTGCCCATAAATTGTTAGCCACAACAGTTGCTAACAGGTTAAAATCTGCGACTACACAAACTCAGTCTGCTTATGCCAATTGAAAACAAGATTAACCCGCTCCAGCAGATTTCGTCTGTGTAGTTCTGCAAACTCTATTCGCGCAACATCTGAAAACTTCAGTTAGATTTTAAAGCTTCGTCTAGCACTTTTCGCGCTTCTTCTGCTTTAGCTTTTGCTTCCTGATAGCGGACATTTGCTTGAGCAAAAGTTTTTAGTACTTTAAATCCTTCCTTTAATCGGGCGATTTCTTCATCACTAACAGATTTATCAGTAAATAGCACGTCAACCGCTTTACGAATTTCCAACGCCTCCGTGCGAGATTCTTGTACCTTCAGCTTTAAGGTAGCTAAGTTATTGAGTATCTGTACGGCTTGGGTAATTGCATCCTCATCGCTACTGAGATTATCCATCGGCTGTTCTTTGACTTCAATCAATTGCTGCGAACTAAATCCCTCCGCTAAATCGGTGGGTAGTTCCCCAGCATCGATTAGTTCCATCAGCCGATCCATCGCTTTATCGCGAGCTTTGGCTGAATCTTTACCAGAGACATTCAGGACAACTTCTGGAGCTTGGGGGAGAGTATATTTCGCCATAACCTAATTATATGCAAGAAGAGTTACGCAGCTACACTGTTTTAGCCAGCGCGATCGCGTTACATGCTTTATTTTACGGTAAAAGTCAACTGTCATAGTACATGGGTATTAATTTATCATTTGTCATTTATCATTTGGTAATGGGTAATGGGTAATGGGTAATGGGTAAGAAAGTAGTGCGTGGTGCGTGTTTTAATTGTGAATTGTGAATTGTGACTTATGACTTGTCGCTCCTAGCCTACTACCATTACCCCATCTTATGGAAATTAGCTTACTACTACGGGGACTAGCAATTGGTTTAGCGATCGCCGCACCTGTAGGACCAATTGGTATCCTCTGCATCCGTCAGTCACTTGCATTCGGTTGGCTACATGGATTTGCAGCTGGTTTAGGCGCAGCAACAGCAGACGCAATGTATGGTTGTGTGGCTGCATTTGGACTTACCTTCGTCACTAACTTCTTAATCGAACAACAGTTTTGGCTGCGGTTAGTTGGCGGTGCTTTCCTTTGCTACTTGGGAGTCAAAACATTTATTAGTATTCCATCTGAAACTACGGCATCCACCAGAGGCAACACTCTTACTGGAGTTTATACGTCAACATGGATGCTCACACTGACAAATCCCGCAACAATCTTAGCTTTTGCAGCTATTTTTTCTGGATTAGGCTTAGCCAGCATCAAACAAAATTACCTGTCAGCAATTCTCCTAGTAATTGGAGTTTTTGGCGGTTCTGCACTGTGGTGGCTGCTATTGAGTACTACCGTCACGCTAGCAAAGACAAAACTGAATTTGAAATGGGTTAATCGCCTCTCAGGTGTCGTCATCACAGCATTTGGAATTATCGCATTGCTAAATTTGTGACACCTCACATAAAAATCCCCTTTGTGTTCTTCTTTTTTGCGTCTACTCTACGAGAACGCTGCGCGTATGCGCCTTTGCGCGACACAAAATCATTTTTGTAAATTTTTATATTTATCGTATAAATGTTGCACAAAAGACAGAAATTCTGCTCGGTATAAGCAAATAAAATTCACTTCCGACCCGCGATCGCGAGAACCTTCTATCATTTTTGCAAGCAAGTATTAAATTAGATAAAGTTAAGTAAACTAAGTTAAATGCACCTGCCAAAAATCATCAAGGGGTAGTATTTTTTGGTAGGAAAATGGTACTCTGTTCGCTTATAGCTATAAATTAAATTCTCACAATAAACTCTCATAGATTCGTTTCCATCGTTCGCGATCGCAATCTAACTGGAACTACCGATCTTTAAAGGCTTACCCACTGTCTTCTTTATCGATCGATCGTTCCTGTCTGTATCGTTTGCCCAAAACACTAATCGAACTCAGGATCTATGTTACTGAGCATTGCTAATACATTCATTAAGCGACCAGTCTTAACTACAGTCTGTACCGTGGTTATTCTTTTACTAGGAGCAATTTGCATTCCGCTGTTGCCCTTAGATAAACTCCCAGAAATGGCATTAAAACAAGTTACCGTGACGGCAAATTATCTCGGTAGCGATGCCAAAACCGCAGAAGAAAACGTTACCACCGTACTAGAACGACAAATCAACGGTACTGAGCGGGCTGTATATATGTCCTCTCAAACAACAAATAATGGTGATACGACCATTAACGTCTCCTTTCCTACGGAGATGGACAGAAATACCGCTCAAGTCCTCGTTCAAAACAACGTCGCCGTTGCTGAAGCAGAACTACCAGAAGAAGTGAATCGTACGGGTGTCGTTACTCAAAAACAATCTCCAACAATTACTATTGCTTATGCCTTTTATTCAGAAAAAAACGAGCAAGGTAACTATATCTACGACAACGTATTTATTAGTAATTATGTCGATCGCCTGATTTTTGATGAAATCAAACGAATTGAGGGCGTAGGCAATTTAAGAATAATTGGCGAACGAAGATATGCAATGCGGATTTGGCTCAATCCCGATGCTTTGGCAGCGAGAAATTTATCAGCCCAAGATGTCATCAATGCCATTTCCGAGCAAAACATTCAAGTAGGGGCGGGTAGGATCGGTCAGCAGCCTACCCAAGCCAAACAAGAGTATGAAATCGCCTTACGCGCGATCGGTCGCTTTACGACTCCCGAAGAGGCTGAAGATATTGTCGTCCAAGTGGGTCAAAACGGGACACTAACTCGGCTCAAAGATGTCGGTCGTGCTGAAGTTGGGGCGCAAGACTATAGCGCTACGACTCTATTTGATGGCGCTCCTTCAGTGATTTTGTTAGCCTATCAATTGCCTGGAAGTAATGCTTGGAATACAGCCAACTTAATTAAGGCGAGGATGGCGGAGTTAGAGCAAAGTTTTCCGCCAGGATTGAAAGCAACGGTTGGTTTAGATAACACGTTGTTTGTCTCAGCTTCCCTAGATGAAGCCTTTAAAACTCTAATGGAAGCGATCGCCTTAGTCTTTTTGGTGATCTTTATTTTCCTCCAAGACTGGCGCACCACAATTATTCCCGCCCTGGCAATTCCCGTGTCCTTAATTGGGGCGATGGCGTTTGCTTTTATGTTTGGGTTTAGCCTGAATCAGTTAACGCTATTCGGGGTAATTTTAGCCACAGGTCTAGTTGTAGACGATGGGATTGTGGTTGTAGAAGCGATCGCCGCTAAATTATCTCAGGGAATGCGACCAGTGCAAGCTGCGATCGATGCGATGGGAGAACTCACTGGAGCAATTATTGCTACATCTGTGGTGCTGATGGCAGTATTTATTCCCGTTACTTTCTTTCCAGGAACGACGGGAATTGTCTACAGACAGTTTGCCTTAATTATTGCCTTTGCGATCGCTATTTCTACCTTTAACGCCCTTACCTTTTCCCCTAGCATGTCAGCCATCATCATGCGGCGACAACAGGAGGTGCATGGATCCTTGGGCTGGTTTTTTGGGTGGTTTAATCGCGGGTTTGACTGGTTTAAAGCACAGTATGGCAAGTCAGTAGAGTTTTTGATCCGCCTACGAATGATAGTTATCCCAATTTTTCTAGCAGGTTTAGTTGCTACGGGTTGGCTTTACCAGACTACCCCCCAAGGATTTATTCCCGAAGAAGATCAAGGCTATTTCTTTGCGATCGCCGAAGCTCCTTCGGGTGTCTCTTTAAATTACACCACCAATCTCGTCCAAAAAGTTACCCAGATTATCAAACCCCTACCAGAAGTCGAACACGTTGTTGGCAACGCTGGCTTTGGTTTTCAGGGTAATGCGAGTAACAAAGCGCTGTTTTTCGTCAAGCTTAAAGATTGGAAAGAACGCCCCGGTGCAGACAAGTCAATTTTCGGACTCCTGCAACAAATTAACCAAAAATTGCAGGCAAACGTTCCCGAAGCCAGACTAATCGCTGTCAACGCACCACCAGTGGATGGTTTGGGGAGTACGGGTGGTTTCGAGATGTACATCCAAAACCGCCAAGCCTTACCAATGGAAGCCTTAATTGACAACACGCAAAAAGTGGTCGAAGCAGCAAGAAAGCGTCCAGAGTTAGCGGGTGTATTTACTCAATTTACCTTCGGTGCGCCCATGATGGAAATCTCCATCGATCGCGAACAAGCTAAAGCCTTGAACGTCCAATTAAGCGATATTTTCAATACGATGCAGACATATTTGGGGGCGAGATATGTCAATCAATACGTTCTCGGCGGACGACTGTATCGCGTGCAAGTGCAAGCAGAAGAGACATCGCGCTCTAATCCCGATGATATCGGTCGTTTGTACGTCCGTTCTGTAGATGGGAATTCCGTACCACTGAGTAACGTGGTGAGAGTCGAGCAAATGACCTATCCACCAATTATTACTCACTACAATGTTTATCCATCGATCAATATTCAAGGCGCACCCGCCCCAGGTTATAGTACCGGACAAGCGATGACAGCGATGGAAGAGGTAGCAGAGCAAGCGTTGCAACCAGGATTCGGTTACGCCTGGACGGGGACGGCTTTTCAAGAAAAAGCTTCTGGTGGTGCTGCTCCGATTATTTTTGGTTTAGCCTTTGTGATGGTGTTTTTAGTGTTGGCGGCGCAGTACGAAAGTTACGTTGACCCCATCATCATCATGATTACCGTACCTTTAGCAATTTTAGGCGCGATCGGGGCGTTGCTGCTCCGTGCCAATTTGCTCCAAGCAGGTTCGGTTTGGCCTGTTGTCAACAATAACATTTACGCTCAAGTCGCTCTCGTCATGCTTATCGGTCTGGCAAGTAAAAACGCAATTCTGATCGTAGAATTTGCCAACCAGTCAGCAGAACTAGGCATGAGCTACACCAAAGCAGCAATTCGAGCCGCAGAGGAACGCTTGCGACCGATTCTGATGACAGCCATTTCTGGTTTAGTTGGTTTTTGGCCCTTGGTCATAGCGGCGGGTGCAGGAGCCATGAGTCGCTGGTCTTTAGGAACGGCACTATTCGGCGGCTACCTATTTTCGACGCTGCTCAGTCTGTTCTTAGTTCCGGTGCTGTACGTTGTCATTAAGAATATGGAAGAAAATTTCTTGAAACCAAGTAAACCAAAACAGATTCAGCCTAAAGAAGACAGACAGCCGCAACCATTGGCTAGATAGTTGATGGTTAATGATTGTTGGTTGTCAATTAATTGTAACTTCTGACTCTTGTGCGGGCGGGTTTTGGACGCAGCGCTCTTGCTATCAGCCATGAATCTGTTGCTAAACCCGCCCCTACAACTACTGACTGACCTCAGACTCTTGTGCGGGCGGGTTTTGGACGCAGCGCTCTTGCTATCAGCCATGAATCTGTTGCTAAACCCGCCCCTACAACTACTGACTTACCCATTACCAATTACCCATTACCAAATCATGTTTCGCAACTGGACTCTTGACGACTGGATCAACCACGTTTTGTTTATAGCTACAATTCTGTATCTGTTTTACTCCTTCTTTTTGCATCACTGAGCAGTTATCAGGGAGCAGGGAGCGCACGAGCAGGGAGTAGGGACAAATAGATAAATGACTAATGACCAATGACCAATGACGACCCAAAAACAGCAAAATAGTAATTGAGGATACATCTGTAGGAGCGATTCATGCATTCAAGCACCCAGCCGCAGGATTTGGCGTGGCAGTTCTGGCTGGCTTTACCACTCTATCCATTTGGCAAGCGGCGGACGCTTTGCACGGAAGTTGTGCAGGATACGATCTGGACGTTTGACCAACTTCAGGGCTTTTTCTATGCGGTTGTCACGATTCGGATGACTGTTGTTAAGCTTAATGCTGGTGGTTTGCTGATCTATGCACCCGTTGCTCCAACAAAAGAGTGCATTCGCATGGTGAATGAGTTGGTGGCAAAGTATGGTGATGTGAAGTATATTATTTTGCCTACCAGTTCGGGATTGGAACACAAGATTTTCGTTGGTCCTTTCGCTCGATGCTTTCCTCAAGCCCAGGTTTTTGTGGCTCCGAATCAGTGGAGTTTCCCGCTCAATTTGCCTCTATCGTGGTTAGGATTTCCCCGAAAACGCACTCAAGTACTACCGGAAAACTCTAAACAGGCTCCCTTTGGGGCAGAATTTGACTATGCCGTGTTGGATCTGGACTTAGGCAAGGGATCTTTTGCAGAAGTCGCACTTCTCCACAGGCGATCGCGCACTCTACTATTAACTGATTCCATCATTTCCATTCCAGAAGAACCACCCGCGCTGTTGCAGTTAGACCCCTATCCCTTACTGTTTCATGCGAGAGACAGTGGGGACGAGGCAATAGAAGACACTCCCGCCAATCGCCGTAAGGGATGGCAGCGGATTTGCTTGTTTGCAATTTACTTCCGTCCTAGAGCGGTAGAAACATCTGGGCTGGTGCAAATGTGGCGCGATGTTGCCAAAGCCAAAGAGCGATCGCGACAAGCTTACTTTGGCTTATACCCGTTCCGTTGGCAAGCGGGTTGGCAGCAGTCATTTAATCAGTTGCGTGGCAACGGTCGTCCGTTTGTCGCTCCAATCTTGCAAACTCTAATTTTTCCCCAAGCACCAAAACAAGTCTTAGACTGGGCAGATAAGGTAGCAACTTGGGATTTTGGCAGAATTATTAGCTGTCACTTGGATGCACCGATCGCTACAACTCCTGATGAATTCCGACAGGCTTTTGCTTGCCTAGAACAAAATGCCCGCACGAGCCAAAATGCGCCTCTACCAGAAGAAGATTTTGGATTCTTGCGGCAACTAGAAACATTTTTAGTCAGATATGGCGTTGCCACACCAGTTAAAGAAAAAGTTTAACAAACAGTTATCAGTCAGTGTAGAGACGTTACATGTAACGTCTCTACAAAGTTATCAGTTGACTTGTCCTCACACCCCACACCCCATTCTTCACCGATCGCTGGTTCAATGCGGCAGTATATACTGTATGTCAGGAAGCGTCGCCAGCTGTGATTCATGAACTCAGAATTGTTGACAAGATTGCGCGCTTGCTGTAGGGATGAAGCGGCATTCGAGCAGATGCAACAACTTCTGATTGACAAAATTCAACCTTTAGAGCAAGAAATCGATCGCGGGAATTTTCAGGTGGAACGACAAAAAGCCTTGTCCAACGCGATCGCCCGACTCCAAGAAACCCTCGATCTGGAAACAATTTTTCAAGCCACTGCTACCGAGGTGCGTCAACTTTTGGCAGCAGACCGCGTGGGTATGTTTCGCTTCTATGCCGATTCTGGGTGGAATGATGGAGAATTTGTGTCTGAGGATGTCGCTGCCGATCTCGCCTCAGCGATCGCGCAAAAAGTTCACGACCATTGCTTTGGCGAGCAATTTGCCGTCCATTACCAACGGGGACGGGTGCAGGCAGTTGCCGATATCTACAACGCGGGGCTGAGCGATTGCCACATTCAGATCCTCGCCCAATTTCAGGTGCGGGCTAACTTGGTCGTGCCGCTCTTGCAAGGTCACAACCTCTGGGGATTGCTCTGCATTCATCAATGTCGCGCCCCGCGTCAGTGGCAGGAAACCGAGATCGAATTTGTCCATCAGATTGCCGATCGCTTAGGGGTGGCTCTCCAGCACGCTGAACTACTAGCAGAACTGCGGGCAGAGATTGTCGAACGACAGCAAGCCGAACAACGCGCTCAGGAGTTGAATCAGGAATTGCAGCAAGCGATCGTCGAACTGAAGGCGGTGAATAAGGAATTGGAAGCCTTTAGCTATTCAGTTTCCCACGATCTGCGCGCGCCCTTACGCAGCATTGATGGCTTCAGTCAAGCATTGCTGGAAGACTGCCTTGACCAATTAGATAACACCGGACAAGACTATCTGCATCGCATCCGTTTCGCCACCCAGCGAATGGGGCAGTTGATTGACGATCTTCTCACCCTATCGCGAGTCACCCGCAGCGATATGACTAGGGAAGCAGTCGATCTGAGTCAATTAGCCAGTCGTATCTGCACGGATTTACAGCAAGCTCATCCAGATCGGCAGATGGAGTTTGCGGTTCAACCTGGCTTAGTCGTCCAAGGAGATGCCCGGTTGCTGCAGGTGTTGTTGGAGAATTTACTGAATAATGCTTGGAAATTTACCTCTAGGCAGTTGCAGGCAAAAATTGAATTTGGGGCGATCGCACAAGAAAATGGAATTCCCGCCTTCTTCTTGCGGGATAATGGCGTAGGTTTTGACATGGTCTATGTTGACAAGTTATTTAAACCGTTTCAGCGATTGCATGGCATGAATGAATTTTCTGGTAATGGGATTGGACTTGCTACGGTGCAGCGAATCGTGCATCGGCATGGGGGACAGGTATGGGCAGAAGGGGCATTGACACGAGGAGCGACTTTTTATTTCACGCTCTTCACAGAGGAGGTCGAGGCATGAATGGGAATGGCGATCGCAAAGTCATTCTTTTGGTAGAAGATAATCCTGACGACGAAGCACTGGCAATCCGCGCCCTCAAACGCCATCACATCGGTAATGATATTGTCGTCGCCCATGATGGAGTCGAAGCCCTGGACTACCTGTTTGGCACGGGCATATATGCACAACGAGATGTCAGCAGCAAACCAACAGTAGTTTTGCTAGATCTAAAGCTGCCTCGCGTCGATGGGCTTGAAGTTTTACGCCGTTTACGGGAAGATGAACGCACTAAACTATTGCCCGTGGTAGTTTTAACGACTTCTAGCGAAGAGCGAGATTTGCTCAATAGTTACAGCTTGGGGTGCAACAGTTATATTCGCAAACCCGTGGATTTTCTTCAGTTTTCGGAGGCAATTCGGCAATTAGGGATGTATTGGCTATTGATGAACGAACCACCACCGCTTTAGGAAAGCGCGATGAACCTTCACCTAAGCATTCTAGTTGTTGAAGATTCGGAAGACGATATGCTGCTAATGCTGCGGGAACTGCGGCGGAGCGGCTATAGCGTGGATTACGAGCGGGTAGAGACTGCTGCCCAGATGCAGGCAGCGCTCGATCGCCAGTCGTGGGATATTGTCATTGCCGATTACACTCTACCTGCGTTTAGCGCCCCAGATGCCCTAAAACTACTGCAAAGCCAGCAGCGAGATTTACCGTTTATCATTGTCTCCGGTACGATTGGTGAAGAAACTGCTGTTGCTGCTATGAAAGCAGGAGCGCACGACTACATCACCAAGGGTAATTTAGCTCGGTTAATGCCTGCGGTGGAGCGAGAACTGCGCGAGGCGAAGGAACGACAAAAACGACATAACGCAGAACAGGCATTAAGAGAAAGCGAAGAACGGTTTCGCCAATTGGCAGAAAACATTGCTGAGAGCGTGTTTTGGATGTCAGACCCCAAAGCGCGTCAGCAACTCTACGTCAGCCCTGCCTACGAACGTATCTGGGGGCGATCCTGCGAGAGTTTGTATACCAACTTTATGCAATGGTTAGAGGCAATTCATCCTGAAGATCGGCAACGCATTCAAACGAACTTCTTCGAGCAGGCTTTAGCAGGTCATTATGATGAAGAGTATCGAATTATCCGTCCCGATGGTTCGATCCGATGGATTCGCGATCGCGGTTTTCCAATTCAAAATGACTCTGGTGCATCTTACCGCGTGGTAGGCATTGCGGAAGATATCACTACTCGCAAGCTGACAGAAGCAGCCCTGCGCCACGCCCAACGTTTGGAAAGTCTGGGGACTCTGGCAAGTGGCATTGCCCACGACTTCAACAACATTCTCACTCCGATTCTGGCAACCGCTCAACTGCTATCTTTAAAACTCCCCCTAGACGAGCAGGATCGACACCTACTCCAGCTGATCGAAGACAGTGCCAAACGCGGGGCAGATTTGGTCAAGCAAATTTTAGCCTTTGCCCGTGGGGTGGAAGGCAAGCGAGTGCCACTGCAAGTTCGGCATATATTGTCAGAAGTCATGCACGTTGCCCGCCAAACCTTCCCCAAACCCATTGAAATTTATACAGACTTTCCCACTGCTAATCTTTGGACGGTTGCTGCCGATGCTACCCAACTGCATCAGGTATTCATGAACCTCTGCGTTAATGCCCGCGATGCCATGCCCAATGGTGGAACTCTCGGGCTTGCAGCTGAAAATAAACTCGTTGATGAAGCCTGTACTCGGATGAATCCAGAAGCTAGCCCAGGTTCTTACGTGGCGATCGCGATTTCGGATACAGGAACGGGAATTCCAGCCGAACTGTTAGAGCGAATTTTTGACCCCTTTTTCACGACTAAAGAAGTAGGCAAAGGAACGGGACTGGGTTTATCCACTGCGTTAGGCATTGTGAAAAACCACGGCGGTTTTGTCAAGGTGTACAGCGAGGTGGGAAGAGGGTCGCAATTTAAAGTATACTTACCTGCGATCGAAGATGCAGAAACTCAGCCAGCAGCAGAACTCGCGCTTTTGACTGGCAACAACGAGTTAATTCTGATTGTGGAAGACGAACTATCGATCCAACAGGTGACTCAAACCTCCTTGGAAGAGTACAATTACAGGACTCTGATTGCCAAAGATGGGATTGAGGCGATCGCTCTCTATGCCGCTCGTAAGTATGAGATCGATCTCGTGCTGATGGATGTGATGATGCCGTTGATGGATGGGTTAACTGCAACTCGCACCCTACAAAAACTCAATCCTAAAATCAAGGCGATCGTTACGAGTGGTTTAGCATCGAATAGCCTGATGGCTGAAATAACCGAAATTGGTGTCAAAGCATTTTTACCCAAGCCCTACACGACGAAAGAATTATTAGACGCAATACATAAAGTTTTGCAGAATTGGTAATTGGTAGTTGCTCCCTCCGCCCCTCTGCTCTCTCGTCCCTCTGCTCGTGCGCTCGTGCGCTCCCGATTCCTGTAAGGGCGGGTTTAGCAAATAAATTAACTGCGAGAACCGAAAATTTTTGGTCAAAACCCGCCCCTACGATAACTAACAACGGATTTACAACTCAAATTCTACTTTGACGACATCTGCTGCTCGATGCAGGTAGAAGCCGAGTTTTTCGCAGACTTTTTGCATGGCTCGATTTTCGGCGAGAATTTCGGCAGTAATGCGATCGAGTTTTTCGTCACGTCCGACTTGTAATAGACGACTCAATAATTCCGTACCTAACCCTTGTCGCTGATGGCGATCGCCCACTAACATAGCAAACTCTGCTTCGTTGTAACCGTGTATTTTACTCAGACGACCAACTGCCAATATTTCTCGTGTTGCTGTCTGTGGATCGTGGTACTCTGCGACTAATGCCATTTCGCGATCGTAATCGATAAAGCATATCCGCGTTAGTCTTTCGTGTGCGATCCGCTGACTCAACTTAATTAAATGAAAATAGCGAAAATAGACACTTTCTTCCGATAAAGTTTGATGAAACTGCACCATTAAAGGTTCGTCTTCGGGACGAATCGGACGAATAGTAACGATCGTGCCATCTCTCATCGTCCATTGATTCACGTACTGCTGGGGATAGGGACGAATCGCCAGTTTCGGCAACCGATCTTCTGGTGTTTCCGGTGAGTGCAAAACGATCCGCGCATCCAGTGCAAGGAGAGAATCAGGACGAGCTAGCAACGGATTGATATCAATCTCCTTAATCCACCGTTGTTCGACTACGAGTTGACTGAATAATACTAAAAGTTGTTCTAGTGCTTCTAGATCGATGCTTTTTCTACCTCTGACTCCTTGCAATGCTTTGTAAATTTTGGTTTGTTCCATCATTCGGCGTGCCAGAGTGGTATTTAAGGGAGGTAGGGCGATCGCTCGATCTTTGAATACCTCCACTAACTGTCCCCCTAAGCCAAATAGCAGCGTAGAACCGAATTGTGGATCGAGACTGCTGCCAATAATCAATTCGTAACCATCCAATTTCAGCATTGGTTGAACGGTAACGCCTAGAAATGGGGTGTAGGTAGGGGCGGGTTTGGAAACCCGCCCGTACCCCAGTTGTGAGTCGGGTGTTGTAGGGGCGCACAACCGTGCGCCCATACCGGAGTGAGGAGGATTCTTTTGGACGTATTGGTTGACAGAAGTTTCAATTTTGTGGTAGGCAGAACGAACGGCATCGGCATCGGGTAAATTTAACTGCACACCGCCGACATCGGTTTTGTGGGTAATGGTTTCGGAAAAGAGTTTCAGGACGACAGGATAACCAATGCGATCGCTATATTCAACTGCTTCTGCTTCACTTCTGGCAATGTAAGTCGGAACGACGGGAATACCGTAAGCAGCTAGCACTTGCTTAGATTCAACCTCCGTCAAAATCGTGCGTCCCTGCTGTCGTGCTGTATCAATAATTTGTGTCACCAGGGAACAGCTGTTGCTATCTGCTAAATTTACTGGTAGAGCAGGAGTTTCATATATTCCCCGCAAGTTGTAGCTATAACGCCACATGAGACTGAATACGCGGGCGGCTGTATCTGGATATTGATAAGTAGGAATGCCAGCATCGTTAAGAATCTTTTCCCCTTCGATGACATCTGCACCGCCCATCCAACTCGCCAGAATCGGTTTATCTTGTAGAGACGTTACATGTAACGTCTCTACATAAGATTTCAATGCTTCTGCCGTCTTGGTAGGGTCAGTCATAGCTTGTGGGGTCAAAATTACCAACAAACCATCACTATTTGGGTCTTTTGCTGCGACCTCTAAGGCTTGAGTGTAACGCTGGGGTTCGGCATCTCCTAGAATATCAATTGGGTTGCTGCGGCTCCAGTGGGTAGGTAGGAATCGATTCAATTCGGTGCGAGTCTCCTCGGTTAATTCTGACAGTTCTCCCCCCGTAGCAATTAAGGCATCGGTAGTCAGTACCCCAGGTCCACCAGCATTGGTCAGAATCGTTAAGCGCCGACCTTTGGGACGGGGTTGTTTTGCTAAAACCTCCGCCATATCAAATAAGTCAGAGATCCGGTTGACTTGCAACACGCCGGAACGCCGGAAAGCTGCATCTAATACCACATCGCTACCAGCTAGCGCTCCTGTATGGGAAGCCGCCGCTTTTGCTGCTGCCTCCGTCCGACCTGCTTTGAGGACGATAATTGGTTTGGTCAGTGCAACTTCCCTAGCTGCCGAAAGGAACGATCGCGCATTACCAATTGATTCCATATAAATGACGATACTTTTGGTATGAGGATCGTCACCGAGATAGTAGATTAAATCGCCCCAATTAACATCGAGCATGGAACCGATGGAGACAAAGGTGCTAAATCCAACATTTTCTTGCTTGCTCCAATCGAGGATCGCCGTGCAGAGCGCTCCACTTTGGCTGATGAAACCAACATTACCAGGTCGGGCGATCGCGCTGGCAAACGTAGCATTTAACCCTGTATGCGGACTCATTACTCCCAGGCAGTTAGGTCCGACAATTCGCAGATTGCCTCGACGTGCTTGTTCCAGCACTTGCCGTTCTAACTCAATCCCAGCTACTCCAGCTTCTTTAAATCCAGCAGAAATAATAATTGCACCTTTAACTCCTGCGGCGACACACTCTGCGATCGCCCCTGGTACGGCGGGTGCGGGGATGGCTATGACTGCGAGATCGACTGGCGCGGGAACATCTTGAATGGTGGGATAAGCTTTAATTCCCAACACGCTAGGACGTTTAGGATTGACGGGAAATACAGTTCCACCAAATGGATTGCTGATGAGATTCCATAGCAGGGTACGCCCGACGCTACCTTGTTTTTCGCTAGCTCCAATTACAGCAACGTTCTGGGGAGCAAAAATTGAGTTGAGGGGGTTGCTCGACTGCTCGGAGCGGAGAATGTCATGAGCGCCTTCGGCGATCGTTTGTTGTCTCACTGCGGCTCACCTTTGCTAAGTCAAAAGTTGTAGGGGCGGGTTTTGACCAAAAGTCGAAGGCTTTGCTGTCAATCTATCTGCTAAACCCTCCCGTACAAAAGTCAAAATCGGTAATTCTAGCTTTAGTTGAGATCCATTTTTGTTCTCTGTAGAGATGTTACATGTAACGTCTCTACACATGTAACATCTCTACAGAAAAATGTTCGTATATGGATTCAATAAAGTTCTGCAAAATAGGCGATCGCTCGTCCTTTTGCCATGCTACAGCAATTTCAATTTCAGGGGTTGGTTCTATAAGCGATTGATATATCACTCCGGCTCGCTGTAAATTTTGTAGAGAAGACGGTACTAGCGCCACTCCTACACCACCTGCTACTAAACTAATGCTAGTTTGTAGTTGTATTGCTTCTTGTACTGCTATTGGACTAAACTCCGTCTGTTGAAAAAATTGCCTAATTTGATTGTAAAGTCCACTACCTAAACGGGCAGGTGGCAAAATGAATAATTCTTGACTCAAGGCTCGGATTGATATTTGAGTGGATGTAGCGAGAGGATGAGTTTCTGGAATTGCGATCGCCATGCCTTCTTTTAACACGGAAACTATTTCTAACTCTATTTCTTCTAAATCGATTGGTAAGTAAAGAATACCCGCATCAATTTGCTGTTGTTGTAACTGCAAGATTTGTTGCGGCGTTGTCAATTCATGTAAATCCAATACTACCTCTGGACATCGTTCTCGAAAGGCTTTTAATAAGGTGGGTAAAACGCTATATGTCGCCGAACTATTAAACCCCAAGCTCAAACGCCCAATTTCGCCGCGACTTGCTCGTTGTGCTGCTTCCACAGCTTGCTCGATTTGCCTAAGTGACTGTCGTACTTTTTCTAAAAATACTCGACCCGCAGCAGTCAATTCTACACGTCGTTTAGTGCGATCGAACAATCTGACTCCAATTTCAGCTTCTAAATCGCGGATTTGCTGACTTAACGGTGGTTGAGCAATATGCAGGCGTTCGGCAGCGCGACTGAAATTTAATTCCTCCGCGACAGCGATGAAATAGCGTAGGTGGCGAAGTTCCATGATGGTAATTGGTAGTTGGTAGTTGGTGGTTGGTGGTTGTAGTTATCCTCCGTGTCTTCCTTGTCCCCGACTCCCGACTCCGTACAGGCGCACAGAGAAAGCGCTCCTACCGACTCCCCGTATTTATATCTTTAAAGTATAAATATTGCACCAAATATATATTGGACATATGAAAAAAGCTTTTCTACAGTACGGGTAAGTAAGTAATGGATACATCAAATGAGCGATATAAATATTCAAATTCGATTGGCAACAGTTGAGGATTTAGAGCAAGTATTTTCGTTTATCTGTCAAAAAGCAGCATTTGATGGATATCTGGACGAACTGCAAGCAACTCCCCAGCAGCTAGAGAAAACATTATTTGGGCGATCGCCACTAGCGAGAGTATTATTGGCAGAAGTCGATAACTGCGCGATCGCATTTGCCTTATTTTTCTACACCTACTCCAGTTTTCTCGGTAAACCGAGTATCTGGCTCGACGATTTATTTGTACAGCCACATATGCGCGGACAAAGAGTCGGAACCGCATTACTCAACTACTTATCAACCCTCGCCAGCGAGAACGATTGCGGACGCATAGAATGGACAGTGAACGTCAACAACAATCGCGGCATCGAATTTTACCAAAAACAAGGCGCGCAAATTCTCAACAACCTGCGCTTGTGTCGTCTCAGTTATTAGTGACTGGTGACTAGTGGCTGGTGGCTAGAAAAGAATCCAGTCACTAGCTACTCACAAATGACAAATGACTAATGACTAATGACCCTTAAAATTATTTACGGCACACATGGAGATCGATCGTGGCAAAGATTAACGATAACTACCTGAAACTCAAAGCAGGCTACCTGTTTCCTGAAATTGCGCGGCGGGTGAATGCATTTGCTGAGGCGAATCCCGATGCGAAAATTATCCGGTTGGGAATTGGCGATGTCACCGAACCATTACCAGAAGCTTGTCGTAGCGCAATGATTCAAGCTGTAGATGAAATGGGCGATCGCGCTACTTTTAAAGGCTACGGTCCCGAACAAGGTTATGCTTGGTTACGGGAGAAGATTGCTAGCCACGATTTTCAATCGCGAGGATGCGATATTGACGCATCAGAAATTTTTATTTCTGATGGTTCTAAGTGCGATACGGGCAATATTCTCGATATTTTTGGCAAAGATAACACGATTGCCGTTACCGATCCTGTATATCCCGTGTATGTCGATACGAATGTGATGGCTGGACATACGGGAGAGGCAAATGAGAAAGGCGAGTATGGGGGGTTAGTCTATCTTCCCGTGACGGCAGAAAACAACTTTACTGCCGAAATTCCGACTCAAAAAGTCGATTTGATTTATTTGTGTTTCCCTAACAACCCTACAGGTGCGACGGCAACGCGGGAACATCTCCAAGCGTGGGTAAACTACGCCAAAGCTAACAATTCCATTATTTTCTTCGATGCTGCCTACGAAGCATACATCACAGATCCCGATCTACCCCATTCTATTTATGAAATTGAGGGGGCTAGAGATTGCGCGATCGAATTTCGTTCTTTTTCTAAAAATGCTGGCTTTACAGGTACGCGCTGCGCTTTAACTGTCGTACCCAAAACCCTCAAGGCAAAAGCTGCTAATGGTTCCGATGTAGAACTGTGGAAATTGTGGAATCGTCGTCAATCCACTAAATTTAATGGTGTATCTTACATCGTGCAGCGTGGTGCTGAGGCAGTTTATTCGGCAGCAGGTAAGGCACAAATTAACGCTCTTGTCAATTTTTATCTAGAAAATGCCAAAATCATCCGTACTCAACTGATGGCTGCGGGTTTAGAAGTGTATGGCGGCGTGAATGCACCTTATGTTTGGGTAAAAACCCCGCACGGTTTATCCAGTTGGGATTTCTTTGATAAATTGCTGCAAGTTTGTAATGTGGTGGGAACGCCTGGTTCTGGATTTGGTGCGGCTGGTGAAGGCTACTTCCGTATCTCTGCATTCAACAGTCGCGAGAACGTGGAAGAGGCAATGAAACGGATTGTCGAGAAATTTAAAGTGTAAAGCGAAAATATAGTGTAGGGGCGAGTTCACCAAAAATCTCTATACTTAGGTGAAGATCTATCTAAACTCGCCCTGACTCGATATATTGTCAATCTTCCTATGACTACCACAAGTTCTGTCGTCAAACCTGTTAGCCAAATGCAGCTGGCTCCTGGTAGTGTAGTGACTATTCCCAACGTTAGTTGGCAAGAATTTGAGTTAATCTTGCACGAATTAGGCGAACATCGAGCCGCAAGAATAGCCTACAGTCAGAATACTTTAGAAATAATGGTTCCCTTACCCGAACACGAACGACCAAAAGATATAATTTCAGATATTATTAAAATCTTGTTGAAAAGAACGGGTAGAAGATACGAACCTTTTGGTTCAACTACTTTTACACAAGAGGATATAGCAGGGGTTGAACCCGATGCCTGTTTCTATATTCAAAACTATCAACGTATGGTTGGTCGTCGTAGATTACAACCTGGCGATCCTCCCCCAGATTTGGCAATAGAAATAGATGTGACTTCCAAAACAACCTTAGATGCATATAAAGACATTGGCTTTCCCGAAATTTGGGTTTATGACAGTGGTAGGTTAAGACTTTATCTCCTTAGAAATGGCGAGTATATAGAGTCGAATACTAGTCCGATTTTTCCTCAAATATCTTTAAATCAAATCATTTCTGCTACAGTAGAACGGGCTTGGCAGGTAGGAAGCGTACAAGCTTTAGAAGAATTTGAAGAAGCGATCGCCACATATCAAATTAATAGCTAGCGATCGCCATATTTCACTTATTTATCTTGACTAGATTCCGATTCCTCTGGACGCTGATAAGCAGGGGGATAATCTACAAATTCGTCGATTCTAGTTGTATTAGTTGTAGCTCCTTCTAGTAAGATATCTTCTGTGGGATCGGTTGATTTGTCAGCGGCGATATCCATTTGACCCGCTGCATTTGTATTGGGTTTATCGCTTGTGCCTTTATGATTTGCATGACCGCTAGGCATGATCTTTTCCTCGCATTTTCTATATACTTTTAGATTAGACAGAGCGATCGCGAAATAAACCCTATCAAAAGGCTAAGATTTCTATGCCAGATTCGACTATTTTAAGCAAGATTCTCTCCGAACATCGTCCGCCAGAAGCAATTTTTTCAGCTTTACTACCAGCATTAGGAGATCTATTACAATGCGATCGCTGTTTTCTCTATTTACGCCATCCTCAAACTAATATTGGTAAAGTTGTCAGTTGTTGGTGTCGCAGTCCTGAATATCCTGATGTAACTGATTCAGACTGGAAAGCAGAACCCACCGATTTAATCAACAACGAAGACCCTTTATTTGCATCTGCTTTGCGTGCCGAACCATCAATTTTTGTGGAAGATGTGGAGACAGCAGATCCAAAGGTTGTGAATAAAGATTTTGAGCGTAAAAATTTCGGACACCGAGCTTTAATTCACGCTCATTTATGCGACAAAAATCAATTATGGGGTATTTTACAACCCTGTGTATTTGGTCAACCGAGAGTTTGGACTGAAACAGATCGTGAAATAATTGCAGATGTAATAGATAAGCTTACGCCTATAGTTGTTGATTACATGAAAAGTATCCAAAATTAAATCGAAAGTTACTGTAGGGGCGGCTTCACCGATAATCTCTCATTCTGCACAAAAATCTTTATAAACCCGCCTCCCGCATATTTGAAATAATTCAACCACCTAGAAACACGATAAAATTATATTTTTACGGCAACCACGCGAATTCTCCGATAATCTGCCCACCATTTTTCATCGCGATATAACATAGGTTTTAACTGCTGTTCTACTAACTCTAAAACTCGCCTTTGGTGTTCTGTAGATAATTCGGCTAAAAAACGACTGGCAAACATTTGTATCCAGTTCCTCATTCCCAAATCTCCACCTTCTAGAGGCGTGAGACGGTCGAACAAAACCGCATATGTCACTTCCATGCCTACTTTTTCTAGCTGGCTAGAATACTCGCTAATACTAGGAAAATACCAAGAACTTGCTGTTTGCGGTACTGAGTAGCCTAGCTGATTGAAAGCATGAGTAAGGCTAGTTGCGATCGCCTTTATATTTCCTTTTCCACCGAACTCAGCAACAAATCTTCCACCTGGTTTTAATACTTTGTGAATGCAATAAATAACTGCTTCTGATTCTACAATCCAGTGTAATACGGCATTAGAAAAAACTGCATCAAATGACTGAGAAAATTGAAATTCTCTAGCATCAATTACATCAAATTGCAACTGAGGATAATTCTGCTTTGCCTTCTCAATCATAGTACGATCGCTGTCAATTCCTATAACATCGGCTCCCGCGATCGCAATTTTTTCTGTTAATTGTCCCGTGCCGCAACCGAGATCTAAAATTCTTTCTCCTGACTGCGGTGACAGTAACTCTAGCAGTGATTCGCCGTACTGCCACACAAACGCATGTTTACTCTCGTAGAGGGATGTATTCCAAGCATTTTCTGGCATATTTTTATCTTCGTCTGCTATCCCGCTTTTCAGATAAGCGGTAGTCTCCACTTATCGTAAGTGTAGCAAAGCGCTCGAAAGAGTTGACAAATAAACTCATAACGAGTACGCTCTCTATATGTATATGTAGATTTGTGAAGTGAAGGAGATACCGTGCTGTCTAACCGCGAAGGACAAAAAGTACCCAGCGTTAAATTTCGGACTCGCCAGAATAATAGCTGGTTAGATATGTCTACTGACGAGATATTTAATGGTAAGACAGTTGTAGTTTTCTCCTTACCAGGGGCATATACGCCAACTTGCTCGTCAACCCACGTTCCAGGCTACAACGATTTAGCACCAGCTTTCAAAGAGAACGGTGTAGATGATATCGTTTGCGTTTCTGTCAATGATGCCTTTGTCATGAGCGAATGGGCAAAAGACCAAGGTGCAGACAAGGTAACTTTTCTTCCCGATGGCAACGGCGAGTTTACTAACGGGATGGGAATGTTAGTAGACAAATCGGATTTAGGATTTGGTAAGCGTTCTTGGCGCTATTCCATGCTAGTAAAAGATGGCGTAGTAGAAAGGATGTTTATCGAGCCACAGGAACCAGGCGATCCCTTTAAAGTATCCGATGCCGAAACCATGCTTAATTACATCAACCCAGAAGCAGCAAAACCGAAGTGCGTCTCTTTGTTTGCCAAAGTCGGTTGTCCGTTCTGCGCCCGTGCCAAGAAAATGTTGCAAGAACGCGGCATTGAATACGAAGAAATTGTTTTAGGGCAAGATGCGACAACCCGTTCTCTACGGGCAATGACGGGAGCAATGACAGTACCACAAGTCTTTATCGATGGAAGGCTTATCGGTGGTTCGGAAGCATTAGAAGCCTACTTGAGTACAAACTAGGTGGTTCTTGATTGAATGAGATACTAGGGTCTGTAGGGGCGCACAGCTGTGCGCCCCTACAAGATGTATACTGCGATCGACTGAGAACTGCTATAACTCCTAGTTCCTGAATTTCTACTTCTCTCCAATGACTGAGTACTCATACTGCCCTAAGCTGTCACAATCGCGATAGAAGACTAAGGAAAGGATAAACAAGAATGATTCCGTCTTGGTTAGCGATTGGAGGAATAACATTTCTCGTCGCCTTCGGTGGCTTTTTCTTTAAGCCTCGCGATTTGAAATGGGCAGTTCAACTGGAACGCCCACATTGGTTAACTTTTGAGCCATTAATTCCAGTAATATGGATGGTGATTTTTACGTGTGGGGCAATTTCAGCTTATATTGTTTGGGAAGCAGAACCAGGTAGCCTCAAGACCTGGTTATTAATGGGCTTATACCTAGTTTTAGAATTAATTACCGTTGCTTATTTACCAGTGACGCTACAACTACGTAGTTTGGCGATCGGTACATTTGTTGGATTCATAGGCGTACTCTTAAGCGTATTGTTGTTACTAGCTATCTTGCAAATCTCTGGATGGGCAGCAGCTTTGCTCATACCTTATACAATTTGGAGTCCCATCGGCACGTTTACAACCTGGGAAATGATTCGCCTCAATCCTACAGAGCAGTGAACAGTTGTCATTTGTCATTTGTCATTTGTGAGTAGTTAGCAGATTTTTACTTACGACTTACGACTTACGACTTATCATGATTAAATCTTGGATGGTAATCGGGGCTGTGACGCTGTTGGTGGCACTTGGTTCAAATTTCTTTACACCAAGCGATCGCAAATGGTTTAAGCGCCTGCGCCGCCCCAATTGGTTGACGTTTGAAGCGTTAATTCCCGTCATTTGGACGGTCGTATTTATTTGCGGTGCTTGGTCGGCTTATATCGTGTGGGAAAATACGGGTAGTTGGTTGCTGATGGGGTTTTACTTGTTGGTAGAAATTCTAATCGTCTCCTACACGCTTGTGATGTTTAGGACTCGCAGCCTCAAAATTGGGACGATTATCGGTGGTACGGGGGCGATCGCTGGTCTATTATTAGCCTTAACTGTCCTCAGCGTTTCCCCTTGGGCGGCGGCTTTACTCCTACCGTATCTAATTTGGAGTCCGATTGGCACTTACACGACTTGGGAAATGGCAAAATTGAATCCCCAGGATGTCTAGCGATAAGTTGTAGCTTGCTTCTACCCCTGTTTGCATGTAAGTTGATACACTAAAAGCTCAACCATTACTTCGATCGCGGGTAAAATCAGCACATAATGTTACCTGAGGCAACCCCTTTCGGGAGTCGTTTATGCCGCAGGACAATCCAATTGCAATCGAATTTCGTGATGTCACGTTCATTCAGAACGGACGGGCGCTGGTATCAAATCTCAATTTCACCATTGGGCGAGGTGAAGTTTTAGTCCTATTAGGACGCAGTGGTAGTGGCAAAACTACGACCATGAAGTTAATCAATCGCCTGTTCGTCCCTTCTCATGGTGAGATTCTGTTTGAAGGCATTCCTACAACCAAGTGGGATGAAATCAAATTACGCCGTCAGATGGGATACGTGATTCAGGAGACAGGTTTGTTTCCGCATTTCACGATCGAACGAAATGTGGGCTTAGTGCCAGCTTTAGAAAGTTGGAAACCCAAACAAATTAAGGCACGAGTTTACGAACTGTTAAACTTAGTTGGTTTGGAACCGGAGCAATTCGCTCATCGTTACCCCCGCGAACTTTCTGGAGGACAACGACAGCGTGTAGGAGTCGCTAGGGCGCTAGCTGCCGATCCGCCCGTGTTATTGATGGACGAACCTTTCGGCGCGCTCGATCCAGTCACTCGTCTAGAAATTCAACAGCAGTTTCGCCGCTTGCAACAGCAGTTAGGCAAAACCGTAATTTTCGTAACGCACGATATTCAAGAAGCTTTTATTTTGGCTTCCCGAATTGGTCTCATGCAAGCAGGACGGATGCTGGTGTTAAGTACGCCAGAAGAGTTTTTAAAATCTCCCAAGCCAGAGGCGCGTGCTTTTATCAAAGGGCTACCGCCGTTTGCTCAGATTTATAATTCTGGTGAGAAGAACGGAAAATGAACTTGAGTGAATTTTTTCTGGTGAAGTACGCGCCGGAGATTTTACAGGAAACTGCTACCCATATCCTCTTGGTAGGAATTTCAATTGGTGTTGCGACTTTGGTAGGTATTCCGCTAGGGATCTGCATCACCCGTAAACCCAGCCTGCGTCAGCCAATCTTGGGAATTGCTAACGTGTTGCAAACAATTCCTAGTTTGGCACTATTTGGATTTTTAATTTCCGTGCCGCTAATTGGCGGAATTGGGGCGCGGACGGCGATTATTGCTCTAACCCTCTATTCTCTCCTACCAATTATTCGCAATACCTATACAGGAATTATTAACGTCGATCCGGCAATTCGTGAGGCAGGAAAGGGGATGGGCATGACCGATCGCCAGTTACTCTTGCAAGTCGAGGTTCCGTTGGCTCTAGGGGTGATTTTAGCAGGGGTAAGGGTAGCTACGGTGATTGCGATCGGGGTTGCCACGATCGCAGCAGCAATTGGCGCTGGCGGCTTGGGCGTGTTTGTATTTCGGGGAATTGCAATGGTCAACAATCAGTTGATTCTGGCAGGGGCAGTTCCGGCGGCGGTGTTAGCAATTTTAGCAGATTGGGCGATCGCTACTTTGGAGCGCCGTTTAACGCGCCGAGGTACTTGGGAGCAGAGGAGACTAGGAGCAGAGGAGCAGGGGGGATTGGTACAGTCTTAACAGTTATCAGTTATCAGTTATTGTAGGGGCGGGTTTTGACCAAAAATTTTCGGTTCTAGCAGTTAATTTATTTGCTAAACCCGCCCTTACAGAGAGCAGAGAGCGCACGAGCAGGGAACCTATGCTTTCAAGCATAGGATTGAAATGTAAATTTTACTCAACTAAATAGGTGACATAATTGCCGTGCGAATTTGTTCGATATACTGATAAAAATTCCCGCTGTTAAGCCGATAACTTAAAGGATGAGCGATCAGTCTTGCCGTACTTTCAAACAATGTTTCAATCTCGATTAATCCATTTTCTTGTAGCGTTCTACCAGTAGAAACTAAGTCAACAATTGCCTCAGACATACCCGTAATTGGTCCCAATTCTACAGAACCGTATAAAGTAATAATTTCTACTGGTAAATCTAAATTTTCAAAATACTCGCGGGCGCAATTAACAAACTTAGAAGCAACTCTTCCGTGAGCTGGTAATTCTAAAGCCGAACGATAAGGACTAGAAGCTTTGACAGCCACAGAGAGCCGACAAGAACCGAATTTTAAATCGGCTAGATTGGCAACTTTCGGTTTTTTCTCGCGCAATACGTCATAGCCAACAATTCCTAATTGTGCCTGTCCGTATTCTACGTAAACGGGTACATCTTGCGCCCGTACTAATAAAGCTTTGGCAATATTATTCGAGTCTTGAATCTGTAATTGGCGATTGCTGGAATCGAGAAATGCACTAAAATCTAAACCGACAGATTGCAACAAACGGATACTATCTTTTAAAAGTGCGCCTTTGGGTAGTGCTACGGTAATCATGGCTAGGGAGTAGGGAGTAGGGGAAGAAACAGAAGACAAGTCATCATTCTCACAAAAAACTATTATGCCCTGAAACTAGAACGATCGCGATTGTATAATTCTGATTTTCTATATTAGTGAGACACTGCCAGATTGCAGCCAGTGTAAGAATAGAAATATCGCGTAATCTATCCGTGCAGCCAAGATTGATATGAAAATCTTGTTAGTTGACGATGAAGTTGAACTAACCGATCCTCTTAGTCGCCTCCTCAGCCGTGAAGGATACGAGGTTGATGTGGCATATGATGGGAACAAAGGTAGCAATTTGGCTACTCAGAAGACTTATGACTTACTGATCCTCGATTGGATGCTCCCCCACCAATCGGGGTTAGATATTTGTCAGCAATTACGGCGCAGTGGTAAAAATACACCTGTCCTCTTCCTGACTGCTAAAGATACGATAGACGATCGCGTGCAAGGTTTAGACGCGGGTGCAGATGATTATATTGTTAAGCCTTTTGAATTACGCGAATTACTTGCAAGAGTCCGCGCTTTGTTACGGCGAGGTGCTGTAGATTTAAATCTAGCTACAACTCAACGTTTACAAGTTGCAGATTTAGAATTAGATGTTGAAAATCGTTTAGCTTATCGTCAAGGACGCACGATTGAATTGTCAGAAAAAGAGACTAAGCTTTTAGAATATTTTATGCGTCATGTCGGACAAGTTTTAACTCACGACCAAATTCATCAATATTTATGGACTGAAGAAGAACAACCAAGCAGTAATGTTTTAGCTGCTTTAGTTCGGTTATTAAGACGCAAAATTGAAGCTAAGGGAGAAATAGTGTTAGTTCATACTGTTTATGGTAAGGGTTATCGGTTTGGGGATGGTAATTGATAATTGGTAAATGGTAATAGAAAGTATCAAATGTTTGGTAAACTCGCTCCTACAGATGCTACGCTATCTCAATGCGATATTCTAATAAATATAAAATATTTCCATTTGTCTTTTTGTGTTCGTATTCTCTCACAACTTTTCCGCCCAATGTTTCTGGAATTTTGCGACTGGCAATGTTGGCGCGATCGACAGGATAGAGAAAATATTCATAATCTAAATTCTGCTCAGCCCAATTTTTGATACCTGTAATTGCTTCTATTCCATACTTATGACCCTGGGCTGTTTTTTTTAACCAAATTCCAAGTTCTGGAGTCTTACCAAGCATACCATGAAGACCTGCACAGCCTAAGAATTCTTGCGAATCCTTTTTTAGGATCGCTAATACGAGATCGCTACCCTTTTTTAAATCTACAATTGCATTCTCAATAAATGCTTCTATTTCAGCAATATGTTGGGGCGATCGCGGACACATATAAAAAGTCACTTCTTCAGTAAATTCTGAAAATATTTCCTCTTTATACGCCATCGATACAGGTTTTAATCTAAGGCGATTTGTTAATATCTCCACGCTGAGTAAATCCATTTTTATGTCGCGCATCAGCCGTAGGCGAAGCGTAGCGTTAGACGCAAAGGCGCTAAGAAGAACACAAAGAGTAATCGCTACTTACTCCTCACTCCTCCAAAACAAAACCAGCGTCGCGAATCATTTCTAAGTCCATTTGTGTTGCTTGTCCTGGGGTGGTGAGATAATCGCCAATGAAGATGGAGTTGGCGGGATATAATCCTAACGGTTGGAGCGATCGCAAATGGACTTCTCTACCTCCGGCAATCCGAATTTCTTGTGATGGTAGCAAGAATCGAAATAAGCATAATATCCGTAGACAGCGTTGCGGATTGAGTTGTTGTAATCCTGCGAGTGGTGTACCTGGAATCGGGATTAAAAAGTTAATTGGTACGCTCGTCACTTCTAATTGTCGCAGTGACAGAGCTAAATCGATGATATCGTCGTCTGACTCGCCCATGCCTATGATTCCGCCCGAACAAGTCGTAATTCCGGCAGCTTTAACATTCTCCACCGTCGCCACGCGATCGCTAAAAGTATGAGTCGTACAAATTTGTTCGTGGTGTGACTCTGCTGTATTGAGATTGTGGTTGACTCTATCGACTCCGGCTGCTGCTAAACGCTGCGTTTGTGACTCACTCAATAACCCCAAACAAGCACAGATTTTCAAATCGTAATTTGCCTTGACTTCTCGCACGGCTGCTAAAAATTTGGCAAAAGTTGTTTCGTTAGGCGATCGCCCAGACAGTACCATGCAGAATGTACCTGCTTTTAAACTAGCCGCCCGTGCTGCGGCAGCTAAAATTTTTTCTTGTGCCATCAACGGATATTTCTCAATTTCTGCTGTCGAGATTTTTGACTGAGAACAGTAATGGCAATCTTCAGGGCAAAGTCCACTTTGGGCATTGAGTAAAAAGTGCAGTCGAACGCGATTACCCCAATAATGTTTGCGAACTTTATAAGCTGCTGCTAGCTGTTCGAGTAACACTTCATTAGGGGCGCTGAGTACGGCTAAAGCTGCCTCACGGCTGAGGATATCTCCTGCTAAGGAGCGATCGGCAAGTTGATTCCAATTTGGTAAGGTGATGGTTTGGGGCATCGTATAAGAGTTGTTGGTTGTTGGTTATTGGTTAGCAATAATTTTTTGACTTTTGACTCACTCATCCACAACCCGACGAATCACTTCGTAAATCGATTCGAGTTGAGTCGGGGTGATGCAGTAGGGTGGCATGAGGTAAATGGTATTACCGAGAGGGCGTAAGAGGAAGCCTAATTCGAGAAAGCGCGATCGCAGTTTTGAACCTGTGGCGTTTAAGTAGCTTTCGCTATCAGCTTTCAGATCCAGGGCTGCTATTGTACCGCAGATGCGGGTACGTTCGATTTTTGGATGCCCGCTCAACCATGTTTCCATGTAGCGACGGTGTAAGGCTTCCATTCCTGCAAATGCGGCTGGATTTTGATTTAACAATTCCAGCGAAGCGATGCCTGTGGCGCAAGCTAGGGGATTTCCCATGAAAGAATGACTGTGGAAGAAGGCGCGATCGATGTCATCGCTGTAAAAAGCTTGGTAAATCTCCTCTGTTGCTACAGTCACAGATAGAGGTAAACAGCCACCTGATAAACCTTTAGATAAGCAAAGTAGATCGGGACAAGTACTTGACTTTAAACAAGCAAATAATTCTCCCGTTCTACCAAAGCCCGTCATGATCTCGTCATAGATTAGCAGCACCCCATGCGTGCGGGCGAGTTGAGCGAGTTCCTGCAAAAATTGGGGACGACACAGGCGCATCCCTGCTGCTCCCTGTACTAATGGCTCGATAAATATGCCTGCGTAGCTGTGCGAATTTTTTTGCAATAATTCCGCCAGTTGCTCTAAAGCCTGTGCTTCGCGGGTAGCGACGTTTAGATCTTCGTCGAATGTTGCAGGAAAAGGTACGATATCCGTTGCAAACATCAAAGTTTTGAAAGTTTGCCACCAAGGAGAACTACTACCAACTGACATTGCTCCTACAGTGTCGCCGTGATAGCCGCCTTCAAAGCTAATGAATCGAGTTCGTTGTTTTTCCCCTTGGTTAAACCAATACTGGTATGCCATTTTCAGCGCAACTTCGATCGCTGTAGAGCCGTTATCGGAGAAAAATACCCGTGTCAGAGGTTTAGGTAGATGTTTCAATAGCCCAGTGGCTAATTTTTCGGCTGGCTCGTGGGTAAACCCAGCAAAAATCACTTGTTCTAGTTGTTTTGCTTGTTGGTAAAGAGCCTCAGCTAGTACGGGGTGGCTGTGTCCGTGGATCGTCACCCACCAACTCGAAATACAATCAAGAATCTGCCTTCCATCCTCCAATTCCAACATCACCCCCTCTCCCCTTTTGACTTTCAAAGGAGGAGGAGCCGTTTTCATCTGGGTGAAAGGATGCCAAATTGGATTGTTGCTCATAACTAGAGGCTAGAGATAAGGGTAAGGAATGGGAGACAAACAACAATATACATTTTCCCCTTGTTCCCTTGTCCCCCCTGCTCCCTGCTCCCTACTCCCTACTCCCTGCTCTCTGCTCCCTGCTCCCTGCTCTCTAATTTTCTGCTTGACTGCTGTTGAAAGTTAAGCGAAACTGACAAATAATTACTGTACGAGTTCACTCTATTGCTAAATTTTGTTAACTTTTTCATCTATATAATTCGATGGATGAAACATTATGTAGCAGTAGGGATATTAAGATAGGGGATCGCGTCGCTCAAAGCAAGCTATCCTGCCCAAAAGCTGGATCTAAGTGTCAGATAACCTGAAAACCTGTTGTGTTGGCTAGAAGCATGGAAACCTTAGAATTTGTCATCTATCCCGATGGTCGCGTACAGGAAAAAGTCACGGGGATCGTCGGTTCCTCCTGTACGGAAGTTACGGCAGCGCTGGAAGCAGAACTAGGGCAAACAATTAGCCAGCAGCCAACGTCAGAATATTTTAATCAAGTTAATACACAAGCTGATGTCTCAATCGCTCAAGCATCGTTTAGCGAATGGTAGCTTTTTTTATTTAGTTATTTACCCTAGTTAATTTACGTCGAGCTAAAAACACTATGTCACACTTTAGCCAAATCAAAACTCAAATCCGCAATTTAACATCCTTGCAAGCAGCTCTCACCGATCTAGAAGTTGATTGGAAATCTGGATCTCGGCAAGTCAGAGGCTATCAGGGACAAACGCGGAATGCCGAAGTGACAATCGAGCAAGATAACGGTTACGATGTAGGGTTTAGTTGGAATGGTAAAGAGTACGAACTCGTCGCCGATATGCAATATTGGCAGCAGCCTTTATCAGTAGAAGGTTTCTTGCGCCAAGTGACGCAGCGTTATGCATACCACACCGTAGTTAACGAAACAGCAAGACAAGGTTTTCAAGTCACCGAACAACAGAAAAACTCAGATGGCTCGATCAGACTGTTAGTACAGCGCTGGAGTGGCTGATGGACGATCTTGGCACATCGAATTATTCTGACTCGGAGCGATCGCACCTAGAACCCGAGTTGGGGGGAAATCTGCGTGATGCTGCCAATCGTTCTGGACTAGAGCCAGAATTGGGCGGTGTTACCCGGCAAAAGGGTGTATACGTTGACGAAATCACTTGTATTGGGTGCAAGCACTGCGCTCATGTCGCTCGCAACACCTTTTACATAGAACCAGATTACGGTCGCTCTCGTGTCGTCCGTCAAGATGGTGACGTGGAGGAACTGATCCAAGAGGCGATCGATACTTGTCCGGTAGATTGCATCCATTGGGTCGATTACACTGAGTTAAAGCGGCTAGAACAAGACAGACAATATCAAGTCATTCCCCCAGTTGTAGGATATCCCGTAGATGGCGCTGTGGCTGCTGCCCAAAAGCGCCGTCGCAAGCAGCAGTTAACCCGCAAAAAAGCCAAGTATTAATATATCCAAACAGGCGATCGCCTTTCAAGGAGACTGGATTGCACAGTCTCCTTGTTTTTATCTCAGTAGGGACGTTACATGTAACGTCCCTACACTAAATAACTGATAACTAACTACTGATTTAGTTTTGTTCCAGAAAAGACTGAACTTTCCCGTCAGCGCCGAGTATGACTCTAACTCTGGGTGTTTCGCCTTGGGGGTTAGCAGAGACAAAGGGTTCGCCGATTAAAGGTAAACCAGAACTCTCGATGTAGTTTCTAGCTGCTTTGCCTAAAGGTTCGATCCGCTGCACCGAGCCGTCTACATCTAGGACAATACTGTATTCTAACGGTTCGCTGAGTCCAGAAGGGGGCTGCCAACGCTGTTGGAAGTATTCTCTGACTTCATTAACTTGCGGCGTAGGGGCAAAAGCTGCCGCTTGGGGTGCTTGTCGTGACGGTTTAGCTGACGGCTCCTCAACTGGCTTACCTTCCAAAGCCGCTCTAATCCTTTCTCTGGGTGTCAAGCCTTCTACTGATGGCGGCGGAGCTGGATTGCTGGGTGGTGCGGCAGGAACATCGATTGTGGGGGGAGTCTGAGCTGAGCGATCGGGGCTGGGAGGACTGGGAAGGTTATTATTGGTAGTAATTCCTGGTAAGGTAGCAATGCTACCTGGTTGCACGGCAGGCTGATTAGCTGGTTGATTAGCCGATGACTTGGGTGTTTGAGTAGAACCAGATGGTGCTTGAGCAATACCAGGTAGGGGGCTAGCTCCAGCGTTAGGGGGTGCAGGTGGGGCAGTAGTTGTAAAGGGTGGCGTGGTTGGTGCGGTAGACAGGGGAGTGTCTGGCAGAGGTGAGGGAATTGGCGAACTCCCCACAGTTGGAGTTTTTGGTAAATTCCCTAAAGTTGGGCTTGTCGTCGGCGATGGTAGATCGCTTGTGGGTGGCACAGACGGTACAGCCTCTGGAGATAGGGTGGGCGAGGGAGAAGGCTGTTGTGGCGGACGACTGGCTGTTTGTGGCTCGTCAGAACGGTTGAGCAGATGTACGAGTCCTGCGGTTAAACCTACTCCTACCAGAAGTACGGCTGCTATCCCCGCCCAAGCTGTAGAAGGAGTAGCAGCAAAACGAGTCGGGCTATTAAAGTTAGCTGGGACAGCTAAAACATCAGCAGCATATTCATCTAAAGCGTTTGCTAGATCGAATAGTTGCGTCATGCTCAAAGGAATGAATTGCCCCGTACTAGGAGTTGCTAAAGCTCCTAAAAACAAATTATGGGATAATCCTTCACCAGGTTGAATGTATATTCCTCCTGTTGGAGCTGGTGCAGGCGTGCTAGAGGAATCTAATTCTGCCGGTAGGGTGGGTGTATTGGCAGCATCTTCTACCAACAAAGCATTGAATCGTTCTGGCGATGAAGCGAGAACTCTCTGCACGTAGTTTTTGACAACTTCATGCAATTCTACTAAAGAGTGGCGATCGCCCTGAATGCGAATTTGCTCCGCTTCTGGTAGTTGGGAGTCATGAAAGCGCACCTCGAAATGAATTGGTGCATTCATCGATCTAGCGCCCCGATCCGATCCTGGCGTGCGCTCGGTAACCTGTAACGTACAAGAAGCTTGCGTATATTTTTTTATAATCGGTTCTGACAGAGACATAAGCGGGGATAAGGGAGTAGGGAGTAGGGAGCAGGGAGTAGGGAGTAGGGAGTGAGGGGACAAGGGGGACAAGGGGGACAAGTGGGACAAAGGAGAAATTAGTCACACCCCACACCCCACATCCCACACCCCACACTCTATCAACACTCACCACTTTTCTCCCCGACTCCCTAGTTACAATTGCGAACGATCGAGTAAGGTAAGCCATAAGTGCCGATGACCGACAGCACCGCTATAAAATAACAGATCGACTAAGAGCTTGAAGCCTAATTGACTCAGCCAATTGGTTGATAGATGTTCGGCATCTTCCATGCGCTCTTGATAGAGATTGCTGAAACTATCGATGTAGTCGCCCAATACGCCGATTTTATGAGGAACTTCTCGATTGGCGATCGCCTGCTCTAATAACATGACGGCGCGGCGAATTTGGGTCTGATATTGTTTGGCTAGGTGACAAATAATTAAAACTAGCGATCGCGCTTCTTCTATATCTAATTTTTTCCTACCCCCGTCACCTTTACGTAAAGGATTTGATTGCCTCAAACGCCATAATGCTACCCGATCGGGAATTTTTGTTGCCAAATTTAATTCTTCTGCTGCCGATAACATTGCCTCAGAACCAATACCTACTAAAGCTTCTAGCGCCAACAATATCAGATCGAGTTGAGCTTTGATATTGTTGAGCTGCACGGGTGCAGGCTCGGCGCGAGTGAGATCGTTCCACTTAGTACTTTGATTGGGAGATTGGGCGCTAGAGTGCATAGTCTTCAGCATAGGTGGTACGACTAAGATACACTGAGCTGTTACCCAATTTGAAACCGTGTTTCTTTGGTTTTGGCTTGTTTTCTCCAGCTAGCAACAAATTTGCCGCTCAAGCAGCTCAGGTTCAGAAATTTTGCTCAGTCAATTTTTACCACATCCTACACGTTGACGCTACCGCAAAAAAACTACTGTCACCCCAGAGCCACCATCTTCAGGAGCCGCAGCCTCGAAGCGACTTACCATAGGATGCTGTTGCAAAAAATTGTGAACTCCTTGTCTCAGTTTCCCCGTACCGTGACCGTGAATAATCCATATTGTTCCAAACGCTTCGGCGATCGCCTTATCTAGCACGATCTCCGCATCAGCCACCCGACTACCTCGAATATCGAAGGTGTTTTGGGAAGTCCTGATTGTGGGGGAGTCGGGAATAAGTGGTGCGTGATGAATAGGGTGTGGGGGAGCCAGCGCCGTGCGGGGGTGTCCCCCGTTGAGGCGACTGGCGTTGTGGGGTGTGGGGAATTGGTAGTTGGTAGTTGCCCCTCTGCTCCCCTGCCCCTCTGCTCCCCTGCTTCCTTGTCCCCCTTGTCCCCCTTGTCTCTTCTCTTGGAAATTGGCTTTTTTTCCATCTAGCGATTCAATGTCTTCTAACTTAACGGTCATTTTCATCAGTCCGAAGCGGACGATTAATTCGCCGTCATCGTTGGGTTCGTTCAAAACTTCTGCGGTTTGCCCTAAACGGGGAATGCGAATGCGATCGCCTACTTGGGGGCGAAATTCGGCTTTGGGCTTGGGTACTGGAGGAGTATGCTGTTGGGCAAGCCGATCGATCGCCACTGTTGCTTGCTGTGCGGCTTGAGCTGTAGGAGTCCCTTGCTGCAACTTGCGAATCACCTGGGCAATTTCGGCTTTAGCTTGGGCGATCGCCTGTTGAATTGCTTGTTCTTGAGAGGCACGTAATTCTCGTTCTCGCGCGTCTAGCTGAGCAGTCCGTTCCGAGAGTTGACGATACAATCGCTCTGTTTGCTGTAATAACTGTTGGGCTTGGGCGGCTTTCGTTTCTTGTTGTCGCCGTTGGGCTTCAAGTCCGGCAATGACCTGGTTCACGTCTTCCGTTGCTTCGCCTACTTGATGTTTTGCTTGCTCGATCACCTCTGGTTTTAATCCCAAACGAGCTGCGATCGCTAAAGCATTAGAGCGACCAGGAATCCCCCACAACAAGCGATAGGTAGGCGATAAAGATTCCTCATTAAATTCCACCGAGGCATTTTCAAACCGCTCGTCTTGATATTTCAACGCTTTCAATTCGCCAAAGTGAGTTGTCGCCATACTCAGCTCGGCATTATCGGCAAGGTGACGCAAAAGGGCGATCGCCAAAGCACTGCCCTCGACTGGATCGGTTCCCGCACCTACTTCGTCTAGGAGAACAAGTGAGTAGCTAGTGGCTGGTGGCTGGTGACTAGTAGCTAGAATTTCTCCCTTGTCTTCCTTGTCTTCCTTGTCTTCCTTGTCTTCCTTGTCTTCCTTGTCTTCTTCTCCCCTACTCCCTGCTCCCACCTCGTCCCTGCTCCCTACTTCACCAATCACCTCTAATATCCGACTAATTCGCCGAATGTGACCGGAGAAGGTAGAAAGACTCTGTTGTAATGACTGTTCGTCGCCAATATCTGCCAATACCATGTCAAACCAAGGAATCTCTACAGGTTCTTTGGCAGGAATAAATAACCCGACTTTTGCCATCAAAGCTGCTAAACCAAGAGTTTTTAGCGTTACCGTTTTCCCTCCAGTGTTGGGTCCGGTGATCGTAATGACGCGAATGTGGGGCTGAACGATAATATCTACAGGAATGACTGGCTGCCCTTGTTCGTGCTGATTTTGCCATACGAGCAGGGGATGGCGCAATTGACGTAATGTGGTGTTTTCCCCTTGGGAGCGATCGCAAAAGCGGGGTGGATTGGCTTGCAACCAGTAGCTATAACGAGCGCGGGCGCTGGCAAGGTCTATTATCGTTACAACCGCTAATAATTTTTCTAAATCTGGCTTGACATCTGCGACTTTCTCAGTTAGTCGTCTGCGAATTGCCTCTTCTTCTGCTTGCTCTCTGGCAATGTATTGTCGCAGTTGATTGCCTAAAGCCACGATCGCGTTTGGCTCTACATACAAAGTTGCTCCGCTCATGGATGCATCGTGGACGATACCGGGAATTGCGTCTTTTTGCGGTGCTTTGACGGGAATAACGAAGCGATCGCCTCTTTGGGTAATAAGTTGTTCCTGTACGGCGTTGGCTTGGCGCTGCAAGATTCCTTGTAGGGTTTGGGTAATTCGTTGGCGCAATTGCCGCACGCGATCGCGAATCTCGGCTAATTTAAGGCTAGCGCGGTCTGCTACCTTACCCTGTTCGTCAATACAGTACAAAATGTCCTGTTCTAATTCAGGATCGGTTTTGACAGTAGAGACTAATTCCTGTAAAGCTGGCAAATCTTGCTGTTGGTCGATGCTGCGCCGTAACTGTCTCGTTCCGGTGAGAGTTGTGGCGATCGCGAGTAACTGCTCTGCGGTTAATATACCCTGTAACTCTGCTCGTTCTAAAGATTCGCCAATATCTTGAATTCCGGCAAACGACAACCCAGCACTCAGACGACTATCTAACTCGTAGACTTCTTTGGTTTGGTTTAACAATTCCTGACTTTTTGCCTGCGTGTCGGGAATGACCAAATTCCGAGCGGCGATCGCTCCTAGTTTAGTCGCCGTAAAAGTTGCCAAGTGCTGACACAAGCGCGACCATTCTAATAGTTCTAACGTTTCTGATTGAATCAAAGCTTGGTGTTTCAATTTTATTAAAAGGGAGCAGGGATTAGAGGACAGAATTTATGTCAAGTAATTATTCTGTCTTTGATTTAAAACTTTTTAGATCGCAGAAATTCAAATAAAAGGCTTTTAGGTATCAACTCTACGTTAAACTCAAGCAAAAGCTGAAAGCTGTCGCTTTTTTGAGCGGGTTTTGTACGTGCGATCGCGAATTTTTTCGTTTTAGCTTAGTGTTGAATACATTCGAGCTAACAATACATTTTGACTTTAATTCCATTGTAGTACGCTCTCAGTCAGTCTCAATCGTACTAAAGCCTGAATTTCCCTACCCATTTGTAGTACTATCCCTCTTTTAGGGAGCAGGGAAAAGAGAGTACCAGGTTGCTGAGGGAGCATTCATCAAGTTGTAATTACTAGCCACTAGCCACTAGCCACGCACTCCTCACTAACAAAAATCCCCCAACTTCTAACCAAACCCCTCGCGAATTTGGTACTCTAGCGAAATAGTTTGGGAACGGGTAAAGAAACGTGAATATTCAAATTGGACGTGGCAAAACCGCACGCCGCGCATACGGCATTGATGAAATTGCACTGGCTCCAGGGCAACGCACTATAGACCCCAGTTTAGCGGATACCAGTTGGCAGATTGGCGCGATCGAGCGAGAAATTCCCATTATTGCAAGTGCGATGGATGGAGTTGTCGATGTGCAGATGGCTGTACTGCTTTCCCAGTTAGGAGCTTTGGGCGTACTCAACTTAGAAGGTATTCAAACTCGCTACGCCGACCCAGAGCCAATTTTACAACGGATTGCCTCAGTAGGAACTCATGAATTTGTCCCGCTGATGCAAGAATTGTATGCCGAACCAGTCAAACCCGAATTAATCGAGCAGCGAATTGGGGAAATTAAGCAGCAAGGTGGTATTGCAGCTGTCAGCGCGACTCCTGCTGGTGCGAGTAAATATGCTAGTGCGGTGGCAAAGGCTGGCGCAGATTTATTTTTTATTCAAGCTACTGTTGTATCGACAGCTCACATAGCTCCATCTGAGTTAACCAACCTTGACTTGGCGAAATTTTGTCGAGAAATGCCCATGCCCGTCGTGTTGGGCAACTGCGTCACTTACGAAGTGACTTTAAGTTTAATGAAGGCAGGAGCAGCAGCAGTTTTAGTTGGGATTGGTCCTGGGGCGGCTTGTACTTCTCGCGGTGTTTTAGGTGTGGGCGTACCTCAAGCCACGGCGATCGCAGATTGTGCCGCAGCACGAGAAGATTACTATCAGGAAACTGGCAATTACATCCCAGTGATTGCTGATGGTGGCTTGATTACAGGTGGAGATATCTGTAAGTGTATCGCTTGCGGTGCAGACGGCGTGATGATAGGTTCTCCCTTTGCTAGAGCCGCCGAAGCACCAGGTAAAGGCTTTCACTGGGGCATGGCAACCCCTAGCCCCGTTCTGCCGCGTGGAACTCGAATTCGTGTCGGTACGACTGGTACTTGCGAACAAATTTTACGTGGACCCGCTCAACTCGACGACGGGACGCACAATTTCTTGGGCGCTTTAAAAACGAGCATGGGAACTCTGGGGGCAAAAGACATTCGCGAGATGCAACAAGTCGAAGTCGTGATTGCTCCTTCATTGCTCACCGAAGGCAAAGTCTATCAGAAGGCACAGCAACTCGGTATGGGTAAGTAGATTGAAGTCGGAAGTTGTCTGACTTCCCCAATGAGTAGCTTTACTTAGAACAAAATACCGACAACTTAAAACTTTCCATAATCTTGAGCAGAGTACTGGAAAAAATAAAACAGTCGCCTACAATAGAGGAAGCGGAGACGCATGTTTCCGTTCACTCCTCACACCACACTCCGCCCGGACTACTGTTCGGGCGGTTCCTTATGTATGGGAATTTAGGTATAGTAATCCTTACTTTTCACATCAACTACAATCGCACAGCGATCGCCACAGAGGATCTATCTAATTACAGATACTCAGGAGGTAAAAATGCTTGGTTTTACTGTGATAAAATTTTCAGCAAAGTAAGCAACAATATAGCCAAGGATTTTCAGGCATGTCAGCAGCCGCGCAAGTTACAGATTCTTCTTTTAAGCAAGAAGTACTAGATAGTGAAATCCCAGTTTTAGTGGATTTTTGGGCTCCTTGGTGCGGTCCTTGCCGCATGGTCGCCCCTGTTGTCGATGAGATCGCACAGCAGTACGACGGGCAAGTCAAGGTAGTGAAGCTCAACACCGACGAAAACCCCAATATTGCCAGTCAGTACGGTATCCGCAGTATCCCCACTCTGATGATTTTCAAAGGGGGTCAAAAAGTTGACATGGTAGTAGGTGCCGTACCAAAAACAACACTGTCGAATACTCTAGAAAAGTATTTGTAGAGCTGGGTTAGCACGAAAAAAGACTTGCAAGCGCCTGAGGTTTTGGCTATATGGCGCTTTTTGCTCTATACATTCATTAGGGTAGCAATTCTGCTGATTGTAAGACGTGAAATTTTGCGTCTCTGTAATTTCCTCTCAACAGATGTCCCAAATCTCGCTAAAATAGAGTGCCGACCCGTGCAGCAGCACTCATGACTTCATCCCGTTCATTAGACACCATAGACACGCTTAAATCAGAGTTAGCTACCCTGTTAGAGCATTTGCCAGATTTGCAACATCGGCAATTGATCCAGCAGGCGATCGCAACTATTATTCGGTTAGCACACAGCGAGATTGACCGTCTCGATTGGAAAATCTTAGCGGCTTCTCTAGCTGATATGGAGCGAGGGTTAGAATTATTTCATACCTATCGCCACGTTCGGAAGGTAACAATTTTTGGTTCGGCACGTACTCCGGTAGATAGTCCGGCGTATAAAATGGCAGCAGACTTCGCCCGTTGCGTCACTCAGTTAGGGTTTATGGTGATGACTGGTGGTGGTGGCGGAATCATGCAGGCGGGAAATGAGGGTGCGGGAAGGGAAAATTCTTTTGGGTTGAATATTCAACTACCATTTGAGCAAGAAGCAAATCCTTACATTGTTGGTGACGCGAAATTAATTCACTTCAAATATTTCTTTACCCGCAAGCTGTTTTTACTCAGGGAAAGCGATGCAGTGGCGCTGTTTCCTGGCGGGTTTGGCACGCAGGACGAAGCATTTGAATGCATGACTTTAAGCCAAACTGGAAAGTTCGGTCCCGTGCCGATGGTACTCATCGACCACCCAGGGGGAGACTATTGGGAAGCTTGGAGCGAATATATTCAAGAGCATTTGATTCAAAAAGGTTTGGTTAGTCCTGAAGATCCCAGTCTTTATACGATTACCGATAACTTAGATGTTGCTTGTAACGCGATCACGCAATTTTATCGAGTTTATCACTCTAGCCGCTACGTGCGCGATTTATTAGTAATTCGGCTTGATGCAGAATTATCTGATGCTGAAGTTGAAGAGTTGAATGACAATTTCAGCGATATTTTGGTGAAAGGCAAGATTGAAAAAAGCGCGGCTTTACCTCAAGAAACTCAGGATGAAACTATAGATTTGCCCCGGATCGTGCTTTATTTTAATCAAAGAGACTTGGGGCGTTTGTATCAGATGATTGCTAGGATCAATCAGATGGGACAACCTTCAGAAGAGACTGCTTCTCATCCAGAAAGGAAGTAAGGCAAGCAAGGCAACTATTCAGAAGTGCGATCGCCCCTTGCCCATTTTTGCCCCGATCGACATACACTGGTATACGAACTGTCGGCACGGCTGTTATGAGGCGATCGCGGCATGGTGTTGCAAAAAGAATTCCAGCAATCGGAACAAGAATTCTGGCGTGACGGCAGAAGGAGAAGCAATACTGATGCTCTTTGGTTCGGTATCGTTATCTCACTTCTCGTACACGTTATTTTTTTCCTCAGCTACGATTATTGGATTCGCATCCTACCAAAACCAAAACAGCAATCTCGCGCCGAACCAATTCCACTTGAGTTTGTTGAAGTTCCTCCCCAACCAAAAAAACCGCCCCCAGAAACCAAACGTCGGGCAGCAAACGATTCCGTTGCTGGTGGTAAAGCCAATCGCAGACGACCTCTAGCAACTCGACCGAATAACCCAACTGCGCCTAGAACTAGTTCCCGTACTACTCCGTCACCCGCTCAACCCCGCCGCCAGCAGCCATCTAGCAGCCGCAGGGAGAGTCCAGAGCCACCAAAACCCCAAATCCAACCTCCTCAAGCCCAACCTCCGATTGCCACTGCTCCCAATCGCTCCAAACCAGTTCCGAAGACTCCCAACCTAGAGCAAAAACCAGCAAATCGTCCTAGTACCGCAACCGAGCGATCGCCTGCTAGAACTACAGCCAGAACTCAGCCGCGATCTTCAGGAGCAGCGAGCAAGTTAGGTGGTCCGCTGACGCTTTCCAGCCGCGACCTAGCCGCTAATCCCAACCGTTCTAATCGCGCTGCGCCAGGCATTGATGCTCGTCAGGATGTCGATATGGGTTCTTACTTGCAGCAACTTCAGCAACAAGTCAGGCAGCAGTGGATACCAGGGATGACGCAGAATTCTCGTTCAACTGTCGTGTTTTTCACAGTCACGCGATCGGGTCAAGTCACCAACCTACGGATCGTTCGACCTTCTGGCTCCAACACTACCGACACCGCCGCCATTAGTGCGATTAGACGCGCCGCACCCTTCGCACCTTTACCTTCTGGATTTGCTTACAATTCCCTCAAAATTAGTTTTACATTTAATATCAACGTCTCTGGTGGTTTAGATCTATGGGTAAGATGACGTAAAAAGTTATTAGTTATTAGTGACTAGTGACTCGTGGCTGGTGACTAGAAAAGAGTCAAGCCACTAGCTGCCACCACGAACGACAAACGACGAATGACCAATGACCAATTCAGGAGGAGTGATGCTCGATTTAACAAAGCTAGCAGTTGGAGGAGTTTGCTTTGTCTTGGCATTTATCCTAGCGAGTCTAGTCGAATACTGGTTGCATCGTTTGATGCACGTTTCGCCTCGCATTGGTGAAAGACATCGCGATCACCACCGCCGGAATGAAGGACAAGGTGTAGTATGGGAATTTCGGGATTACGTTCAGGGTAGTTGCATTGCCATGTTTGCAATGTTCTTTGTCTCCCTCGAAGCTGGGATGGGTTGGTTTCTAGGCAGTTTAGCTTATGCTGCTTTTTCTGCTTATGCCCACCAGTTACAGCACGAAAATCCAACCAAGTGCTTTTGGATGAAAATGCCCGTGCATTATGTCCATCACAAATACGGGATGTGGCATCACAATTTTGGTTTAGCTGTAGATTGGTGGGATCGGGTGTTTGGCACTTACAAACCCGTAGAATGGCTCACGGAAGAAGAAACTAGTCAACCAAAACGCGGCTATTTACAACTACGCTGGTGGTGATATGACGATGTAAAACTTTATGCGCATAGTTAAGAGTGGCGCAGGTTGGCGGATTGGATTCGATCCAGAGGCAAAGGAATTTAAAGGTTTAGTAGGTGCTGAGGACTGGGCGATCGAACTGACGCAGGCAGAATTAGAAGATTTTTGCCGATTGTCTATGCAGCTATCAAATACTATGAGCCAAATGGAGCAGGAGCTGATGGATGAGGAAGCGATCGCCTGTGAAGCCGAAAGTAATTTTATCTGGATGGAAGTAGAAGGCTATCCCCGTGCCTACAGCTTGCGACTGATTCTAAATACAGGTAGGCGAGTTGAGGTGAGTTGGGCGGCGGATGCAGTTCCCGATCTCATCCGAGCGGCTCAAATGCTGTTTGTTTTCTAAATAGCGCGATCGCAGTTTCTTATGCTATGATATCTAAGCTGTGAAACGGGGCGTAGCGCAGCTTGGTAGCGCGCCACTTTGGGGTAGTGGAGGTCGTGGGTTCGAATCCCGCCGCTCCGATATTATGACCACCTATATAGCTACAGGTTTTCCCGTAGCTGTCCTAATGCTGTCCTACATTATAGGACACCTGTAAAGGCTGATAAAGAGGCAGGTACAGGTTATTTCTGCTAGTCCTAAATGGTGAAGCCTAGCGCCTAGCTCAAACTGGTTTCTAGGTACGATATGGCTGAGTTGTGGTGATCCTCGTACCATTTAGGACAGCCGTTTAGGACAGTTATTTAGGACAAACCACAGGCTAAGCGCGATCGCCACAGCCCCTGCCTAGCTATCCTGACAAAACATCATGACAAGGTAGTAATAGCACCACAAAGAGCGCCAGCCCCATGAGCCTATTAACTACCTCTGAGATGATCTCCATAGCTTCGGACTCCAAGAAAGCCAAAGCTGCATTAGCCTTCAAGATGTCTGGGATGGCTACTATCCTAACCGAACGCGATCGCAAGACAGCCAAGATCGAGATCAAAGTCTCCCCAGAAGAAAAAGCTAGATATCATGCCTTATCAGCCCAACTAGAGCTAAGCCTTGGGTCTATCGTTAGGACTTTACTCAACCAAGCTTGTGATGAGCTGGGTATAAACTAACGACTACCAAAGGTGGCTGACTCAGATCCCGCACCTCTTGCATCTGGTTTAGTATGGTCTGCAACATAGGAGCTATATCTTGACCAGCGTTGGACTTAAAACCTGTGACTTGTAAGATCCAGGTTTTGATACCAATAGCTGCAAACTGACGATAAGCATATTTAGCTTGAGACTTGACTTCCGAGCTGATACGGTTAGCCTCGAAAGCATAGTAGTGAACAATGTCTGCACATATCTCGGCTGGAATGAAGTTTACTGGTCTACCCCCGTTCGGGTTAGGTACTGCCTGGATAGCTACACCCCTTGCTATGTAGTGGTTTCGAGCCTCTTCTAATGTTTCAGACGGGAGTTTGCCTGGAATGCTAAAAGCCTTAACCATTACATCAATGGAAGCACTACTAACACCAGTCAGGGTAGCTAAACCTAGCGCACTCATCCCTACCTGTTCACCATCATTACTAACAAAGAACTCAATATTATCACGAACTTCTTTACGTAGTTGTAAGTTAGACATTTGAATAACCTTTGGTTTTACTTTGGCTCCACCTCTACCATCTTCTACAGCCGCAGCGGGAACCGTGTAAGTTTTCAAACCTTTATCCCGTATAGCTTCCAATGTTTTCGAGGGTAGTTTGTGTAAGTTATCATAGGCTCCACTGGATAACCATTCGCTATGTAAAGCTTCAGTAAAGCCTATTTACATCTCCGTAGCATAGAGCTAAGATAGTCACATAAAGAGGCACAGATCCCCGCAGAAACACATAGAGCCTCTAAGGACTTCCCACAATGCAATACAGAGAGTTACAAGCAGCCTTAAAAACCTTGCGTAATGCTGGTTATGACGTTCAGGTTAAACTAAATACCAGCTACGAGATCCTACAAGCTGAATATGATAGACTGACAGCGATCGCTATTGAGTCAGCCCCACAGATGACCGCAGACGAGTTTAACACTTGGGTTGGACTGCCTACAGACAACGTTGCGATCGCTAACCAAGGGGGGAATAACCCCGCAACTAAACAACCACAAAAACGGCTAGAAGTCTTAGCTAGTCAAGACTTAACCCCGCAACATACGCTAGCCCGAAGCAAAGCCGATCCAGAGCCTAGAGAGTGTATTTGGTTAAATATAGGTAACATACGACAGAATGAGGGTTCTACAGAGCAACCAAACAGCGAAGTCTTTACAGATCAAGGTTTTCGGTTTATTCAAGCAAATACGAGATCTTGTATTGCCATAAACCTAAGTTCTTATTATGCCAAACAGCCCTATGAAAGGCTAGAAGCCGCTCAAGATAAAGACTTTTGTATTATGGCTAAGCCTAGAGTCAATATCCATAAACAGCCCTCAGAAGTCCTAGAAACTACTCAGGGAGAGTCTTTAGCAATACCCATCAGTCCCAAACTAGAGCCTAGACTCAACTCAGTCAACCAACGGCAGAATAAGGGATACAGCGACCAGCAAAACAGCGAAGACCTTACAAGACAAGCCTTTGAGTCTATTCGGTTAAAGTCTAGTTATTGGATCGACAGATCAGCTTTAGGGCAGAAACTAGAGGCTACCCAAGTGCAAGCCTTACGTAATGCCGAAGATGGCGTTAGGTGGCTCAAGAAATGGGCTAGTAACCTCCAAGCCTTTGCTGAAGGCTTTGCCGAAGGTGGGCAAGTCAAACAGCTATCGCGATCGCCTCAAGTCATAGCCTTAGACCGCTACCGATACCCGCAGGCAGCCTGATAATAACTTAAGCCCTATTTAGGGCTTTACTTAGGTTATTTATGGACGGCTTAGTGTTGTACGTACAACACACCCTTACCTCATGGATATCAAAGTACAGTTAGAAGGCTATCTTCAATACTGGACAGCAGGTAGAGAGATAATGAATGTCCAAGTAACTCTAGGGCAGAACGATAGATCCTCTAACTGTACCGTAGTATTAGCCGATCCCACGGGTAGTATTGCCTCTGACATAGTGAAGCATACATTAACAAATGGTGGTATCCAGGCTTTACCTGGTGATAGCATTGATAGTAGCAGCAATAGTACTAGTACCAACTCTAGCCCTACCCCAGCATCTACCGCACGATCCGAGCTAACACCATTCAGGAAAGCCTTTCTCGACACCATAGCCTACTCCGAAGGAACCTTTAACGGCGTAGATGGTGGCTACAAAGTCCTAGTCGGTGGTGGTAGTTTTAATGGTTATGGCGATCATCCTAGAATAAGCGTCTACATAGCATCTATAGGTAAATACTCCACAGCCGCAGGTAGATATCAAGTTTTAGACTTTGTTTATGACGAGGAAAAGAGAAAGCTAAAGTTAACAGACTTTGGTAAAACATCCCAGGACAAGATCGCTATTAGTCGGATCGCCTTTAGAGGTGGCTTAGGTTACGTCGATAGCAATAACTTTGAAGCAGCCGTTAGCGCATGTCGCAAAGAATGGGCTAGCTTTCCTAGTGCTGGCTACGGACAAGGCGAAAACACTATGGCTAAGCTGAAGAAGTTCTACATGGAACAGCTAAAGAAATATGGCGTAGCAACCACTAACAGTCAACAAAAACAGGAGCCAGCCAAGATACAACCTGCTACTGCAAGCGATCGCTCCCAGACAACCACAGAGACTTACAAAGGTAATAAGCTAACTGTTTCCATTGGTAGCTATAGTTTTGAGTTCTTCCATACTGGAACCCATACCAACCAAGACGGTAGAACCACGTTGTCAGGTCAAGGTATCCGCTGGGTTTTGAACCGGAGAAAGCGTAATAATACCTATCAACAACTCAAGCTATCTGAGTTAGCCGCAAAGATAGCTAAGGCTCATAAAGTCAAGCTAGACTATCAGGCTACTGTTGACCTAACCTATGACCATATAGACCAAACAGGTATTAGTGACTACCAACTACTACTCAGGGAATGCAAACAAGCTGGCTTAGTGGTATCAGAAACAAATGGTACTTTGACGATCAAAGCCTTAGCTAACATCCAAGATACTACTTTGATACTACAACCAGGAGTCAACCTGATAACCTGGGAAGTCAAAGACGAAGCTGTGGATGAGTCTAAGTCAGACCAAGCCAGCACTAAACTACAAAATGAATACAAAGTCAGACTTAACCCTATTACAGGTCAGTTTGAATACGATAAGCCTGATATTGACTCAGTTAGAGACAAGTCTACTACTGGTAAGCCTTCAGCCCAGCCGACAGGAACTCTACAACCAGGACAAGAAGCAGTAGCTTCCCAAGGGCGATCGCAAATCAAGCGAGTTAAAGGCTTACCATCTACCTTTGTAGTGCCTCTAACTGAGCAGATGCTAGCTTTAGAACCGATGCAAGCTATTAGAACTAAGGGACTACCACCTATCTTTAGTCGGATCTGGATGGTAGATAGTGTGAGTCATGATGTGGCTGAGGGTAAGACTAAGGTTAGTTGTTATAGCCCGATCGAGGTATTAGATCTAAGCGGTATTCAAGGTAATAACCCTACTACAACCTCAGTACCCGCCACAGGTACACCTAACTTTATCTTCCCGTGTCAAGGCTACCCTGTAACTGACATCAGAAGGCAAAGAACATCTACTAGGTTCCATCATGGGACTGATATAGGTTGTCCTATCGGTGTGCCTATCGTAGCCTCTACCGATGGTGTTGTAACTGTAGCTGGCACTCAGAACGGTTATGGTCTAGTCGTCTACCTCAAGCATCCCAGTGGATGGTCTACAAGGTATGCACATCTTAGCCAACTCCAGGTTCAAGTAGGTCAACAAGTTAAGCAAGGACAGACTATCGCCTTATCGGGTAACACTGGTATCGGCACAGGCGCACATCTACATTTTGAGATCCGTAAGCCTGATGGTAATAGTGCCGATCCTAGTGAAACTAACTTAGGTGCTTTACGTAAAGGGCAAATGTTGTAATAGCGAAGTTCCAGCTAGCTCTGGGGCTTCACTAGGACTAACTACATGGACGGCTTAGGGTTGTACGGACACAGCCCTAAGTAATGGTAAAACCGATAGTTAACACTCGCTTTGAGTTTAGATGCTCAGAGACATTCATCCACCAGCTAGACTACCTGGCTATTCGCTACACCAACGGTAAGCGATCGCAGCTTATTCGAGACTGTGTTGAGCAACTCTATAGTGACACTCTAGCTACCTCGGCTATCACCTCTGAGACAACTAAAGGGGTGCAAGATGGTTAGGGGTAACAATATCCGTGGTAACGGGCTAAGAGGTAAGTTTAACCCTGGTAAACATCCTAGAGGCTACCGTGGTAGGTTTATTGAAACACTAGATGCACCTAAGCCAGCCAGAAAGCAGCTAGGTAAAGCCAGAATAGCCCAGACTGAGACTGGTAGTAGAAAGATATCTTTAGGTAATACCACCCGTGAACAGAAACTAGCACTACTGAAGAAGTTCTTAGATGCCGAACGGTTAGCCAAGAAACAAGCTAGACAGGAAAAGCTACAGCAGTTACTACAAGCCAGAGTAGCTCAGTCTGAGAATGGTAACAGAAAACTAGTCGGTAACAAACCAGCGTTAGCAAAGCTTAACGAAGTTATCCCCAAACCTGAGCAAACCAAGGGTAAGACACTAGCTGAAGCAAAGCTAGCATTGAAAGCGGCTAAAGAGGCTGAGAAGAAAGCTAAGGCTGAGGCTAGGGAGGCTGAAAAGCAACGTAAGCAGGCAGAAGCAGCTAAACAGGACGTAGTAGCCAGAAAGAAAGTAGCTGACTTACTTAAGAAGCTGAATAAAGTAGAAGCTACAGAAGAAGTCCCATCATATAGGCTGAACTCCAAGGGTCAACCTAAAACCCCTCGAAAGGATACTTTACGCTATCCAGTATCCCAAACTAAGGTAGAGTTTAGCGATCGCGGTGTCGATATCTGGAAGGGACAACTAGAGTTAGGTAAACATACAGGTAGCTGGAAAGTCCACAAACAACCAGGGTTTGACTATGGCGTGGAACACCAGGGGCAGCAGGTTAGCATTAACAAACATCAGACATGGGTGGAGTTTGAACGAGAACGGGTAAGGGGTATTCCTGATGAAAAGCAGCACTACCGTCAGCTAAACGATGAGCAGTTGCTAAGAACTATGGCTACCTATGCCATGTATGTAGAGAACCATGTAAAACGTTCTATTGATGCCCCTGCTACGTCTTGGGTGGCTTCAAGGCATGGCACTATACCCGATCGGCTGAGGCGTAATAAGGATGGTAAGCTAATACCTTACGGTAGTATGGATATTCACCACCATATTCAATGGGCTAAGGTTAGGTTTGATACCATTACAGCAAGATACAAGGCTGGCGATATTGACCTAGAGACAGCTAAACAAGAAATGGGTCAGCTAGTCGAGAAAGTGACTGTTACCGACAAGAACGGCAAGCCTAAAGAAGTTTGGCAAATAAGGATACCCGATCAACCTGAAGACCGTGAGTTAGTGCTGCTACCTGAAGGTGGACATAACGTGGTTAACCGGACTATGTATGACCTTCTACATCCAATGGGTATTCACCCTGAGACAGGAAAACTAGCTACATTCGGTGTTCCTGATGCTGGTGAGTGGGGTAGGGATACCTGGTTTAACAGGTGGAATAAGCGGTTTTGGGCTGAACACTATCGAAGGGAAGTTTACCAGATCCGTAATGAAGTTAACCGTAGGGTGAAAGCTGGTGAACTAACCCCAGAACAAGCTGAGGTACATTGGAAAGCTGGTGTACAGTCTACACAAAACTGGCACGATAAGACCAAAGTGGATAATAGCCTGGTTGAGGCTAGAAAGAAAGCTATCTATACGGACTTCTTAGGCGATCGTAAAGGTTTGAAGAAATAGGGACACTTAAAGACTGGTGAAGTACAATGGTAGTATATAAGGATGGTGGTAACATGCCTGAGTTAGAAGACGCTTCAAAACAAGTCATCCTTAGCGGTAAGACTTACGAGATCTATGACGTGATGGACATCACCTGGGATGGTGCAGTAGATGATGTTAACTCATTCTTTGAAGCTGACACTTTTACTGTCACGACTGACGACTTAGAAGACCATGAGGTTAACCGTAGCGATCTGGACTATCAGACAGAGTTACTACTGAATGAATGGGTGCAGACCTTGTAGCTTATAGTTAACCCTAATGTAGCTACAGCTATAACCTAATATCCAATAGCTAAACCCCAGACCGATGTAAGGTAACTGGGGTTTATTGTTGGCTGTGGCGATCGCTATTGTTGGATGACTGGATAGCTAGCTGGTTCCACCTGTTCTATCTCTATCCTTATATAATGACTGACACACCTGGAACCGAATGACTGGGACTAATGCCTGGTCACTGATAACCAATAACCAATAACCGATACCTACACACACACAGGTTGATGGTATCACCTGGTATCAGCCTGGGTTAAACACTAGCTTGACCTACAAACCCTGATAGTGACTCGATCTTCCTAGACGCTTCTAGGATCTCTACACCTACCACGTTACCGTCTGCATCGTAGTCTAGGATGACCCCTGGTTCTACCTCATCACTGTCTGAGATCGCTATATCGCTCCAACGGATAGCCAGAGCGTCTGTTTCTTTATCGTAATGCCCTTTCATGCTTCCCTCCAGTACTTACCGATCTTATTGGTAACATATACAGTCTTGACCGTGACAGGGTTAGTGCTGTCGTCCACACAGACTCTTAGTAGGAAAGTTGTACCACTTCTACCTGTAAACTTAGACTGGTAGATGACCCCTTTGGTGGTATCAGGTACTACCTGACCTGGTGATACCATCACGGACTGTATGAGATCTAAAGAAATACCCCTGGCTGCTATCTGTCTCTGGGCATGACGTGAAAGTTTATAGTTCATAGCATAATGTACGATCGCTATATTTTGTTAGTTACTGGGTGGGATAAGGCTATCAGCCCAACCTTGGTTTAACTATCTCAAAAATATTCGCTTGTATTGCTTGAGACTAACCAGAATGGCGTTAGCTAGCTCTTGAATGCTGATAGTATCTCTGGGTTTAGTCCGTAAGATATCCTCTAAATAGCCAATAAGCTGACTATTAGCCCAGTCGATCTTTTGTAACTCAGCTCGGTTAAGTGCAGCTATTCTAATGAAGTCTTCTGTTTGCTCACCTTTGAATAAGGCTAAGTTGTTGAGTAGGTCATACTCGGCTTCGGTCAGGTGTAGCACTATGTTGCGATCTCTAGGGGTTAGCTGTAAGTTTCTACTAGGTACTTGTGGTGACATGACTGCATGGTGTGAGTAGTTGGTGGTCAGTAGTAGTAAGCGATCGCTTGTAGTAGCTAGTAGGTCTAGCGATCGCTTTCAATAGCTAGGGGTTAGTCAAAGGCAGACGGCGTGTTGTACCGATCTTGGTATGTAAGGAAAGGTTAGCTATGGTCTGCAATAGCTCATCTATAACGCTCTGGCATCTGTCAGCACCCATGTCAACCTTAAGTAGATATAGCTCACCTGCTAGCTGCACTAGCTCTTTACGTAGTTTGGTTGCTAGCTTCTTGCTGGCAGTTCTGGGATCTTTCAAGGCATCTATCTGGTAGCTCAGGCAAACTACTTTACCATTTAGCTCGATCAAACGTGCTTCGGGGGAGTTGGGGTAGATCATGATACAATAGCCTTAAGTATTTTTGTTTAACTGGGGCGGTCGAGGTGTTGTGATCTCACCGCCCTTTCTATATCTATGAGTATGACTTAAGCTACCTTATTTGTCCATACAAAAAAGCTGTCTTTAGAGTAACTTTATGTGTAGGTGAAGAGAGTGTAAGCTGAACTAGTGGTGTCTATTTTGTATGGACATCCGATACTACCTTTGGCTACACTTAGAGGTATATGAATAGGCGTTACATTATGTTTAACGAGTCAAACAGAGATCATAAGTTCACATTACGAATGACCCCTGAAGAATATGAGGTCATCAAGATCGCGGCTCAGTCCGCTGGTTTGACTGTAGCTAAATATATTAGGCAAGCTACATATGAGAAGATCAAGCAAACTCAGCCAGAGTTAGTAACCCAGCAATAACCGCGATCGTAAATATAGATACCGGAAGACCACTCTAAGCTTAGACCTGGGGTGAGTTATTAGTGCGTATACCCGATACAGAGAGTAACGGATAAGCTTGGTCACATTAACCTAAACCAAGCTAGACCACAACAACATTTTCAGCGATCGCACGGATAGCACTAGTACAGCGATCGGGATATAACTAAGGATACCAAGGCTACCAGAGAATACCGCAGAAGATACCCGTGAAGTAGGCTAAAGACAGCCAGAGAGTTAGGGTCAAGTAGGTAAGGTAGTCCAAGGGTAATAACTATATCTAGGCTGCGATCAGCCTAGACAGTTCAAGTATTTCACAAGGTAATAGACAGCACTAAAGCTACACACTTGAAACAACCGTCAAGTGTTAAACCTTTCATGCTGACGAAAGACAGTTTAATGATGTCCCCCACATAGACACCAAGACATCACCTATGGCATCCATGCACCGTAACCAAGCTAAGTTTCCTCTGTTGCTTCCCCTAGACCTAATGGAAGCAGTGCAGAAAGAAGCCCAACACTCAGACCGTTCTGTTAGTGCCGTTATTCGCGTGGCATTAAGACATTACTTTGCCACTACTAGTAAATAGCCCTGACAAGTGTTCTAGCAGTTATTAGAGCCATATTGGGTAAGCATTACACACACACACCATTGACACCACACGGTATCACATAGAAGCAACTAAAGGATAACCTGAAATGACCAAGTATATTGCACCTCGGAAGAGTATTCAACTGACAGTTAGCATTGCTGGCGATAGCTTTCTGCTCGAAGATGGTTGCTGGGGTTCTAGCATAACTGCGGTGGGTGAGACTGTAGGTATGTCCTCTAAGTCTATCGGAAGTTTACTCAACAAAAATAACCCCAAAGCCTTAGCCTGTAAAGCTTTTCTATGCGAAGATGTCGCCGTAGAAGGCTCTAATAAACCAGTCACCCTGGTAAAGTCCCCAGGTATACCGCTTATATGGCTGATGGTGTCAGAGTCCACCCGTATAGCCCCAGCCAAGCGCGATCGTGCGGTATCCTTACTAGCTGCATTCACTGCTGATAAGCTTGAGGACATTCACAGCAATGCATGGGAAAAAGACAGATCGGCTAAAGAGTCTCTAGAGTATCGTACTGAAACTCAACGGCACATTGAAACAGCACTAGGACTGTATCGTATCTGGGTGGAGTGCTTTGAGTCTAAGAGATCGGCTATTTTACCTGCGGCATGGTCAGGTAAACCGATCGGTAAAAAGCAACCTGGTATCATCCTGACAGAGGATATGTGGAAGACACTATCCTGGTACGGTAAACCCTATGAAGTCAATGTACCAGGTAAAGCGGATACAGAATACATGACCTATGAGCAAGCCAAAGCTCATGGACTGCTTGACCAGCCCGTATTTGGTATCCCCTATTGCCATCTAAAAGAAGCTCTAAAGTATTCGCTACAACAACTGTCTTTGGAAGATCGGGTAAAGACTATCCCCAAGAAATACTGGAGTCATGGGCTGTTAGAGCGACTATTTCAAGATGCTGAAGGTTTTGATAAAGCTCAAGTCGTAGCTGAGAAAAGAGCAGCTAAGTTAGCACTCCTAGACATCGCAGAGGATGAAGTGCTGGCTTTAGAGCATGAAGAAGGGCAACCACTACCAGCCAAGAAAAAGCATCAGCTAGTGATGAAAGAGCTAAGGCGTTTAGAGGCTGAGCAGGCAGTAGAAGAGGAAAGAGTAAAGAGACTAAGAGAAGACTATGGGGTTAGTAGTGAGTATGAGGAGCTATCTAACTACACGCTTGGACGATGGCAACCACCTGTAGATCACTCCATTAAGACTCCTGGAGTGAAACTCTCAGCAGAACAACTAGCTCAGTATTTTAAGAAACAGGAAATACTAAGACCCGAAAGCTGGTTTCTAAACGTCCCTAACGGAAATATCATCGGAGTCATGCATGACATCAATAACTGGACTTGGAAGCCTGTAGATGAGTCTCATGCCTATTGGGTATTAACTACAGACATTTCTGAACTGTGGTGGATCGTCCAGAAAGACTAAACTAGTCAGATGGTATCTAGTAGTAGATACCATCTAGTCTGTGTGTGTGGGTATCCCTCAAAGTATTTTAGTAAACCCTATGGCAACTGAGACAGTAAACATGACTCTGCGACTACCTCCAGAGTTAGCAGCTTATCTTCATGTAGTTAGTCAGAAGACTGGCAGAAGTAGGCATCAAGTCATCATAGATGCATTAGCTCAGCAGTATAGCTCTGATACTACTAACACTGCCACTAGCAACCCTGAAGCTACGGAAGGGCATAGTAATATTGACTACATCATAGCTACGCTAAAGTCCTTTAGCGTTCGCTTAGATCGGCTAGAAGGTGTAAAAGATGCCAAGCATGATGGTAAACCCCTAGAACTACCTGAGTTTTATATAGGGCAAGAGATCACGGGTCAACATTCCAAGCTGTATCAGCTACTACTAAGTAACTGTACGGCTAAACAGAAGCTTACTCCTAAAGTTAAGGGTTGGAGGCGAAAACCTACCACATTTGCCCTGTTTAAAGACTTAGGTTTACTTTGTATCGTTAACCGTTCAAGAAACGGTAAGGCTAAGTTTGAGGTATGTCAAAAGTTTGACCTTGACACAGACATTTATATTAGCGCAGAAGGTGAGTTTCTAACGGAGGAACTAGACTGGCTGGAAGCTGAAGACAGCAACCCTAGCAACCATCAAGACATTTCTGAGCAGGATCATAATGATGTAGTGGTATCAGAATACCTAAGTAAACCCACTGTTAGAGCCACACCATATCAGCTAAATGCAGTAGGTACAAAGCTTTATGTAGATGAGCTGAAGCTACATTTAGATGCTATTGGTAGCACTCACCCTGAGTCTCTAACGAATATGTCTAGCCAACTAATAAAGGAGGGAGAAGTATCAGAGTTACTTGATACTGACTGGCTCCTGTATTGGCTACCGTTAGACTACAGCGATCGCCGTACTTGGATATTAAGTAAGAAGTCTACCTATGGTATCTGATACCACCTCAGTATGTGTGTGTGTGTAATAAGCCAACAGTTGACTAACCCATGCTAGTAGGATGCATCACTACTCACCCCTCACCACCCAGATAGCACTACTACCGTTATCATGACCGTAGTTCAGGACTACAGCCCCGTCATCGTAGGCTGTCAGTCTAGCATAAAGACTACCAAGCCAGACCTGATCACTACCTATTTGGCGATCCTTCATTGTGCCCTGGTAGCTAAACGGTACGGTTACTACTGACTGTTCAGTCATCAGCAAGTCTACCGCTTGCCTAACTATGTCACTAATAGCTAACCCTGTGCGATCGCTTTGAGCCTGTAGCCAGTCATAGGTATCTTGGGTAAACCTGATAGCAGCTTGTTTGTCTAGTTTCATATAGCCTGGGAATGCTACCACTAGCTTGTCAACCATTGGTTTACATGACTAAGATAGCTACTAGTTAAGACCTCAGCTAAGTCTAAATACTTACTGGGGTTATTTTATGGATAGCCACTGGGATATTTAAGCTAGTGGGACTTTGTAGAAAAGTAAGAAAAAATAGAGATACAATACAGTCACCGAGGTAGTTTTACGTCAGTCTCAACAGGAGCAGCGTAAATGAAAGATCAAGTAAGTGCAGCGATGCCAGCATGTTTTGATAACTGGTGTCGTCGGTTCGACGATATATTTTCTCGCCAAAAGCAGA